>JAKATH010000112.1 GCA_021828055.1 Actinomycetes bacterium | reverse complement strand
GTGCTCGGTCGCGCGCACGAACGTGATCGCGTCACCGGACGCGTGGCAGCCGAAGCAGTAGTAGAAGCCCTCCTGGGCGTTGACGCTGAACGAGGGCGTCTTCTCGCTGTGGAACGGGCAGAGCCCCGTCCACCGGCGCCCCTGCTGGCGGAGCGCGGTGTGCTCGGAGACGAGCGCGACGATGTCGGTGGCCGCGCGGACCTGCGCCACCTCCTCGTCGGGAATGCTCATTCAGCGGAGGGTACCGCCCAGGCGTGCGCGGGCCGCGCGGAGCCCGCCAACATCCTCGAGGCCGGCTTTCCGTACCGCCCAGGCGTGCGTGGGCCGCGCCTCGGGCCAGACTCGAGGCGACCGCTCGGCCGCCCGTCGCCTCCCCCGGCAGCGCCGGGTCAGTGGCGTCCGCCCGCCCGCTTGCCGTTGTGCGCGCCCGGGCCGTGCCGCCCCGCCTTCACGGGCTTCGACGCCCCGAGCACCCGTTGCGACCTGGACTTCGACACCTTCTGCGCCTTCCGGCCCCTCTGGGTCCTGCCGGCCACGACGGCCTTGGCGGCCCTCGGCACCGCCTTCTTCACCCCACGGCGGGCGGTCCCCGGACCCGCCGCGCTCCGTGCCGCTGCCTTCGTGGCGCCGCCCCGGCTCGGACCCTGCGACCGCGTCGGCCCTCTCCCGGCGGCCACGACCGCCTGGGCGGCGGCGAGGCGCGCGACCGGCACCCGGTAGGGGGAGCAGCTCACGTAGTCGAGCCCGGCGTCGTAGAAGAAGAGGATCGACGCCGGGTCGCCGCCGTGCTCGCCGCACACGCCCACCTTGAGCTCCGGCTTCGTCGCGCGGCCGCGGTCGGTCGCGACCCGCACGAGCTCGCCGACGCCGTCTCTGTCCACGGTCTCGAACGGGTTCCTCTGGAGGAGGCCCTTCTCGAGGTACGCCGACATCAACCTGCCCTCGACGTCGTCGCGGCTGAAGCCGAACGTCATCTGCGTGAGGTCGTTCGTGCCGAAGGAGAAGAAGTCGGCCACCTCCGCGATCTGCCCGGCTCGGAGCGCGGCACGCGGCGTCTCGATCATCGTGCCGATCTTCACCTCGATGCCAGAGCCGTCCGGCGACGGCGCCCCTCCCCGCCGGGAGGGCCGGCGACGGCCGTTCGCCGCTTCCTCTGCGATCGCCGCCCCGGCGATCGCCTCCTCCACCCAGGAGCGGGCGAGCGCGAGCTCCTCACGGGTAACGGTGAGCGGGATCATGATCTCGACGACAGGCTGCCCGCCTGCGGCCACACGCTGGCGCGCAGCCTCCATGAGCGCCCTCACCTGCATGGCGTAGAGGCCGGGCTTGATCACGCCGAGCCGCACGCCTCGGGTCCCGAGCATCGGGTTCACCTCCTGCCAGGACTTCGCCGCCTCGTAGAGCTTGCGCTCCTCGTCGCTGTGCCCGGTGGTCGCCTCCTTGACGGCGAGCTCCTCGATCGACGGGAGGAACTCGTGGAGCGGGGGGTCGAGCAGTCGCACGGTGACGGGGAGGCCGTCCATGGCCTCGAGGATCGAGACGAAGTCCTCGCGCTGCACCTCGCGCAGTTGCTCCAGTGCCTCCCGCTCCTCGTCCTCGCCCTCCGCCAGGATCATCCTCCGCACGACGGGGAGCCGCTCCTCGCCGAGGAACATGTGCTCGGTGCGGCACAGACCGATGCCCTCGGCGCCCAGCCGCCGCGCGTTGGCGGCGTCCTCGCCGTTGTCGGCGTTCGCGCGCACGCCGAGCTCCCCTGCGCGGATCTCGTCGGCCCATCCCAGCACGACGTCGAACTCGGGCGGCGGTGCCGCAACCGTCAGCTCGACCTTGCCCGCGACCACCTCGCCGCTCGACCCGTCGATGGAGATCCAGTCGCCCTCCCTCACCGTCACGTCGCCAGCGCTGAAGCTTTGACGTCCGATGCGCAACGACTCCGCACCCACCACCGCCGGCTTGCCCCATCCCCGCGCGACCACCGCCGCGTGGCTCACGAGCCCGCCGCGCGCGGTGAGCACACCTCGTGCCGCGAGCATCCCGTGCACGTCCTCAGGAGACGTCTCGTTGCGCACGAGCACGACATGCTCACCCCGCTTGGCAGCCTCCTCGGCGCTGTCCGCGGTGAAGTACGCGCGGCCGACCGCAGCGCCGGGCGACGCGGCCAGGCCCTTTGCGATCACCTGGTGCCCGGTGACCGAGAACTGCGGGTGCAGCACGGACGACAGGTGGTCCTCGGTGATCCGGCACACGGCCTCGGCGCGGCTCAGGTGGATCTTCGGCTCCCGCGTCATGTCGACCGCCATCTTCAGCGCGGCCCGGCCAGTCCGCTTCCCCACGCGGGTCTGGAGCATCCAGAGCTTTCCCTGCTCGATGGTGAACTCCGTGTCGCACATGTCTCGGTAGTGGCGCTCGAGCCGGTCGAACACGTCCATCAGCTCCCGGTAGACGGACGGGAAGGCTCGCTTCAGGGCGGGCAGCGGCTCGGTGTTCCGGATGCCCGCGACCACGTCCTCCCCCTGGGCGTTCACGAGGAAGTCGCCGTACACGCCCCGCGCCCCCGTCGCCGGGTCCCGAGTGAAGCCGACGCCCGTCCCCGACCGGTCGTCGCGGTTGCCGAACACCATCGCCTGGACGTTGACGGCGGTCCCGAGCGAGTGGGGAATGTGCTCGCGCTCGCGGTAGGCGACGGCCCGGGGGCCGTTCCAGCTGCGGAACACCGCCTCGATCGCCCCCTGGAGCTGGTCGCCGGGGTCCTGGGGGAACGGCACCCCGGTGTGCCGTTCGACGATCTGCTGGTAGGACACGACGAGGTAGCGGAGCAGCTCCGTGGGCACCCGCGCGTCGGAGGGGGTCCCCGCGAGCTCCTTCGCCGCGTCGAAGAGCGAGTCGAACTCCTCTCCGGGGATGCCGAGCACGATCCGGCCGTACATGGCGACGAAGCGCCGGTAGGAGTCGTACGCGAACCGCTCGTCGTCCGTCTGCTTGGCGAGGCCCTCCACGGACTGGTCGTTCAGCCCGAGGTTCAAGACGGTGTCCATCATCCCTGGCATCGAGAACTTCGCCCCCGACCGCACCGACACGAGCAGCGGGTCGACCGGGTCACCGATCTCCTTGCCCATGGCCCGCTCGAGACGGCCCCTCGCCCGCGCGATCTCGCCGCTCAAGCCCTCCGGCCATCCGACCTCCATGTACCTGCGGCAGGCGTCCGTCGAGATGGTGAAGCCGGGCGGCACCGGCAGCCCGAGCACGGACGTCATCTCGGCGAGGTTGGCGCCCTTGCCGCCCAGGAGGTCCTTCATCTCCATGGGCGGCCGGCGGTGCGAGTGGTCGAAGTCGAAGACGTACGGCATGAGGCCTCCTCACCCTGCGGGACGCCACCGGCTCGCGGTCCCTGCCGAACGGCAGTGACGACCCTGCGCGACGAGCCCACCTTACGGGCTGACAGACGGCTCCTGGGACGCGCGACGACGGGGCTCGGGACGCCGGACGCAGAGGCGGCGCGGCCCGCCGGTCACACCGCTTCGGCTCTGCTGTGGAGCTCGGCCAGCAACCCGTCGACCGGCACGCGCACCTGCGCGGTGGTGTCGCGCTCGCGGATGGTGACGGCCCGATCCTCGAGCGAGTCGAAGTCCACGGTCACGCACCACGGCGTCCCGATCTCGTCGTGGCGGCGGTACCGGCGACCGATGCTCTGGGTGGCGTCGTAGTCGCACATGAAGTGCGGCTGGCAAAGGCGCAGCACCTCGCGTGCAAGGGACTCGAGCTGCTCTTTCCTGGAGAGCGGCAGCACCGCCACCTGGTACGGCGCGAGGCGGTGATGGAGATGGAGCACCGTCCGGGCCTCGCCCGCCACCACGTCCTCGTCGTAGGCGGCGAGGAGGAAGGCCATCATCGTGCGGGTCGCGCCAGCGGCCGGCTCGATGACGTGGGGCACGTACCGCTCGCCGGTCGCGGGGTCGAAGTAGTCCAGGTGCACCCCGGAGGCGTCCGCGTGGCGCCGCAAGTCGTAGTCGGTGCGATTGGCGATCCCCTCCAGCTCGTCCCACCCCCACGGGAACCGGAACTCCAGGTCCGAGGTCGCGACCGAGTAGTGCGACAGCTCGTCCGCCTGGTGCGGGCGCAGGCGGAGGCGCTCGGTGGGCATCCCGAGATCGACGTACCAGCGGTACCGCTCGCTGATCCAGTACTCGTGCCACCGCTGCCCCTCGCCGGGAGGCACGAAGTACTCCATCTCCATCTGCTCGAACTCCCGCGTCCGGAAGACGAAATTCTGCGGGGTGATCTCGTTGCGGAAGGACTTGCCGACCTGCGCGATGCCGAAGGGCGGCCGCTTGCGCGTGGCCTGGAGCACGTTGGCGAAGTTCACGAACATGCCCTGGGCGGTCTCTGGACGGAGGTAGGCGACCGCGCCCTCGTCCTCGACCGGGCCCGCGTGCGTCTTGAACATGAGGTTGAACGGGCGCGCCTCGGTGAAATCGGTCGACCCGCAGCTCGGGCACGGCCCTTCGAGCTTGTCGGCCCGCCAGCGGCTGTGGCACTGGCGGCAGTCGACGAGCGGGTCCGTGAAGTTCTCGAGGTGCCCGGAGACCTCCCAGACCCGGGGCGGCGAGAGGACCGCCGCGTCGATGCCGACGACGTCGTCGCGCAGCTGGACCATCGAGCGCCACCAGGCGTTCTTCACGTTGCGCAGCATGTTCACGCCGAGCGGCCCGTAGTCGTAGGTCGAGCGGAAGCCGCCGTAGATCTCCGCGGACTGGAAGATGAAGCCCCGGCGTTTGCAGAGGCTCACGACCTTCTCCATGAGGTCGGTCTCGTCCATGAGGTCGGTCTCGTCCACGAGGTCGCCGCCCTCGGGCGCAGCCGGTTCGGGGACCTCGGGCTCCGCCGTCATGGGACGGCAGGATACCGGCCGGGGGCCCCCGCTCCTGCCACGGCCGCCCGCCCCCCTCCCCTCCCCGCGAGGAGCATCGCCGAGACGGCGTTCGCCATCAGCCGACCGCGCACGGTGAGGACGGCCCTGCCGTTCCGGCGCACGACGAGGCCGTCCAACCCCTCCGCCTCGGGGAGGGCGGACTCCGGCACGCCTGCGGGAGTGCGCAGCGACAGCATCAGCCGCTCGAGCTCGTACCGTTCCCCCTCCACGCGCTCTTCCCCCGCCACAGGAGTGCGCCCCGCCTCGACGGCCGCCACGTACCGATCCGGCGTGCGCACGTTCCACCACCTCCTGCCCGCGCCGTCACTCCCCCGGTGCGAGTGCGCCGCCGACCCGATCCCGAGATAGTCGCCCTGCCGCCAGTACAGCCGGTTGTGGCGGCATCCGTGACCTGGCAGCGCCCAGTTCGAGACCTCCTCCCATCCGTAGCCCGCGGCGGTCAGGCGGGCGTCCGCGATCTCGTAGCGCGACGCCTGCACGTCGTCGTCCGGATGGCGAGCGGGGTCGCGGGCGAGCGGGGTCCCCGGCTCGACCGTGAGCGCGTACGCGCTCACGTGCGACGGCGGGTGCGGCAGCGTCAGGACGTCGTCGACCGTACGCGCCCAGTCGTCGTCGGTCTCGCTCGCCGCGCCGTAGATGAGGTCGACGTTCACCTCCGCGAACCCCGCGGACGAAGCAGCCTCGACGGCGAGGGGCACCGACCCGGGGTCGTGGCGGCGGCCGAGCGACGCCAGCACGTGGGTCGCAGTCGACTGAACGCCGAAGGACATCCTCGTGACGCCCGCCGCGCGGTAGGCGCGGAGCCTCGCTTCGGATGCGTCCTCCGGGTTGCACTCGACGGTCACCTCGGCGTCCTTCGCACGCGGGATGGCACCGAGGACCCGCGCGAGCCACGGAACGGGGAGGCGTGAGGGCGTGCCGCCTCCGAAGAAGACGCTCGTCGCTTCGTGGAGCTCTCCCTCCTCCACCGCGCGCCGCACGTCGGCCATGCAGGCGGCGACGTAGGGCTCCATGAGCCTGTCGCGGTCGGTGTAGGTGGCGAACGCGCAGTAGTCGCACCGGTGCCGGCAGAACGGCACGTGGACGTAGACGCCCAGCTCCCCGGTCACCACGTGAGCTCCGCCGCCGCGTGCACCGAGCGGAGCC
>JAKATH010000021.1:17619-32368 GCA_021828055.1 Actinomycetes bacterium | reverse complement strand
GCGGGCGCTCATCGACGCCACCCGGCCGTTCGAGTGGCGTGACCAGTTCCCCCCGGTGAACGTCCCGCCGATGAACCAGCGCCGCGCCGCCCTGGAGCGGTGGTCGTACCTGCTCGAGTGAGCGGACCGGTACCCATCCTCGAGACGGTCGACGAAGCGGGTGGACTTCAATCCTGCCGCCGGCCATGGTCGCCGCCGATCTCCGTGAGGCGACCACCCGATCGCGTGGCGGCCAGCCCACATCCACCGCTGGCTGACGTCCTGCTCGCTCGGCGAACCCAACCGGGTGCCGGACGTGCGTGGAGGGCTGAGGGGGGGGCTCACGAGACAACGGCCGGGTGCGGTTCTTGCCGGCCTGCGGCGAGAGCGCCCCAGCCGGTTCCGCGTCAAGCTCGCTGTCCGTGACTTGTTCTCATCTCTTGTGCAAACGATCCCGGAGGTCGCAGGGCCCGCGCCTCAGCCCGCGGGCACCTCGCGCTTCACCTCGAGAAGGATGCCTGCAAAGAAGCCGGTCAGCTCCCCGTGGGCGTCGAGCGGCAGGACATGCGCGACGTACTGATCGGGGCGGACGATGACCGCACAGCCTTCCTCCCGACTGATCCCTCGGACGTCGAAGATGTCCTGCTCACCCGGGGCGGCACAGAAGACCTTCTCGTAGTCGACCAGGCCGAATCGTCCCTTCCTCGGCAGAAGCACCGGGGGAAGAGACTCCACAGCCACCTCGTGGTGGGACTGCTGGAAGATGGCCCGCACATCGATCACGGCGTCCACTTCCGCGCCCGGCGGAGTGAACCGTCGGAGGGGAGAGATCTCCGAGTCGAGGTGCTCACACAGGTCCCTGCAACGTGAATGCGTAGTTGTCGGAGCTGCGCTGTCTGCGAAGAGGTAGAGCCGCCAAGCGCCGTCCGCACGGGCGACGTGGCCGAGCTGCACCCGCTTCGCGTCTGCCAGCCGAACGACGGGAGCGGAGTGAAAGCGCATCCCGACAGGAAAGCCCTTGGCCAGGCGCTGGTGCGCCGTGCATGCCGTGATCATCGAGGGCGCGTAGCAGGTGGCCATCCCCGCGGTGTAGCGCAGCTGCTCGGCAAAGTACTGCTGGAACCCGCGTGGATCGACTCCATCCTCCTGAGTTGTGTCGCTCGCGTTGCGTGGGGAGCTAATGGCGCGGGCGAACACCCGGTCGAAGTCGATCAGCTCCTGCGCGACCGCGTGCCGCTCGTCGGAGTAGGTGTGGAGCAGCTCCGGCCTCGCTTGCCCCCGGAGCACGGCAGCGAGCTTCCATCCGAGGTTCCACGCGTCCGCCATGGACACGTTCATGCCCTGGCCCGCCTTCGCGCTGTGCGTGTGGCAGGCATCGCCCGCGATGAAGACCCTGGGAAGTCGACCGGCCGCCACCTGCGTCTCCGGTACATCGTCGAACCGGTCGCAGAGACGCTGACCGATCTCGTAGACCGACCACCACCCGACCTGCTTGGCCTCGAGCGTGTAGGGTCGCAGGATCCGGTTCGCGCGGGCGACGAGCCGACCGGGCATGTCGGTCCCGAGCGCGACCTCCCCGTCATCGAGCGTGTCGAGCTCGATGTAGAGCCTGATCAGGTAGCCCCCCTCTCGGGGGATGAGAAGGATGTTCCCCTCGTTCGCCGAACGGATCACGCTCTTCAAGCGGACATCCGGGAAGTCGGTGACGGCGAGAAGGTCCATGACCCCCCACGCGGTGTCGGTCATGTCCCCGACGAGCTGACGTCCGATTGCCCTACGCACGATGCTGCGTGCCCCATCGCAACCCACGACGTACTTGGCTCGCACCACCGATCGCTGTCCAGTCTCCTTCAGCTCCCTCATGTGCTGCAGCGTGACGCTGACCGGATGCGAGGAGGACGGCGGCGACTCGTTCATCACCTCGCTCACGTGGAGGCCGTAGAACGGCCGCAGCCGCGAGGGGGAGCGCTCCATGTAGTCGCGTAGATGCGCGAGCAGCCGCGCCTGGTTGACGGTGACGTGCGGAAACTCCGACACGTCCTCGTCGGTGTCTCGGACGCGGCCGGTCCGGACGATGCGGCTCGGATCATCTGGGTCCGGAGCCCAGAAGCAGACCTCGTTCACCCAGTACGCCTCTGCCATGACACGTTCCGAGAGCCCGAACGCTTCCAGCATCTCCACGGTGCGGCACGCGACGCCGTCTGCCTGCCCGGTGAGAAGCGGACCGTCCGCTCGCTCCACGACGGCGGTCTTGATGTCCGGCATGTCGGACAGCTGCGCCGCGAGCACCAGGCCCGCTGGGCCGCACCCGACGATCAGGACGTCCACCTCGCTCGGGACCTCACCCGGGGACTCGGACACCGATGGATGCCGCTCGGCAACGAACGGATCGCCCGGCTTGTAGCCATCCAAGTAGAACTGCACGTTCCTGCTCCTCTCAAGAGCCGGTTGCCCGAGTCGGGGGCCCGTAGTCCAAGCGGCGTGAGCTCCGTCCAAGGGTCTGAGTCCGTCTCCGTCCATGGCCCCCACGACGACTGCCTGGGCGATCCCTTCGGGCTGCAGCAGGGCCTCTTCCACCTCGGCTGGAGCTACCCAGATGCCCCCCACCTTCAGAACGTCGTTGGTCCGTCCGAGGCAGCGGTACGAGCCCTTCTCGTCGCGCACGTACGCAGCGCCGGTCCGGAGCCATCCGCCCCCGAAGACTGCGCGGCTGGCGTCGTAAGCGACACCGGTTACCAGTCGCGGCGGACCGTCCTCTCACGAGCAGGGTACCCGGGCTGCCGTGGCGAAGAAGGCTCTGGCCGCCGAGCGACATCGGTCGTCGGGGGTGATGCCCTGGACCTGTCGGTCATAGGTTTCGCAGACGACCTCGATCGATCCGTGCCGGTGCATGGCCTCCTTGGGCGTGCCCGTCGTTCCCGACGTGTGCAGCCAGAACGCAGGCGAGTCCGGACGCGTGGGATGGGCGGCCCCGTCGGCATCGCTCCGGGCGAGCTCGGGCAACCGATGGACGGGCACCGGCACCTCGCCATCCGCCCTTGGACCGACCACCACACCGGCGAGCGCGCGTGCACGTGCCTCCGCCCGCGCAGCCACACCGGCGAGCGCGCGTGCACGCGCCTCCGCCCGCGCAGCCACACCGGCGAGCTATCGGACGAGGCGACGGGGCACGCGTGGGAGTCGATCAGCGATTCGGCCAGGTGGTGGAATCGCTCGTCGTCGAGGTCCCCGGCCGGGCCCGTCAGCGCCAGACGTCCGAGATCCCCCGTGTCCAGCCGACGATCGAGGAGATGCTCGCTGGCGTTGAATCGCTTTCCCGCCACAGCTCGTCAGGCCAGGTGCACGTAGTCGTACTCGAACGGACGGCCGTCGATGCCCTTCTTCGGGGGAGCCAGCCAAGAGGCAATCTTGCCCTCCTCGAGCACGGGCTGCATCAAGGACCGCACATGGGAAAGATCGGCGTCGGTCGGCAGCCATTCTCCGCGGCCTCGCTCGAAATCGGCCGCCGAGATGACCTTCCCCTCGGGCGTCGCGTCGATGCCACCAAAGGCACCGACCCGCCGGTTGAAAGCGACGCTCGGCAGGTGGAGCCGCTGGTCGACGCCCGCATTCTCCAGGATCCGGTTCCACCGGTTGACGCCGTTCATGCAGTCGGCGGTGTACTCGCGACGCAGGTCCGTGTTGAGGCCGATCAGGGCCGGCACCTCGGTCATGCCGACGGATCCGTCGTCGAGGACCGCATCGACGAGGACGGTGCCGTCGGCGAGGACGTGGTCGTCCCGACGGCTCTCCTCCATCCACCGGCCCTTGAGCCCGGCCGTGTAGTAGTTGGCCACGTTGGTCGACGTCTCGCTCCCGAAGAGATCGAGCGAGACGCTGTAGTGGGAGTTCAGGTACCTCTGCACCACGCCGAGCGGGATCCCGCCAAAGGGAAGGACGTCGTCGGTGTCGTGCTCCACCATCAGCTGGGCGGTGCGCTCGACGACGCGGTCGACGCCGGTCGTGCCCACGGCCATGTGGTGCGCCTCTTCTTTGAGCATGAACTCGCACGTGCGCGACAGGGGGTCGAAGCCGGACTCCTTGAGCGTGCCGAGCTGGAACTTGCCGTCGCGGTCGGTGAAGTAGGTGAACATGAAGAAGGCCAGCCAGTCAGGGGTCTCCTCGTTGAACGCGCCGAGAATTCGCGGTGCGTCGGCGCTGCCCGAGTTGCGGTGCAGGAGCTCCTCTGCCTCCTCACGGCCCTCCCTCCCGAAATAAGCGTGAAGCAGGTACACCATGGCCCACAGATGGCGTCCCTCCTCGACGTTCACCTGGAAGAGGTTCCGAAGGTCGAGGAGGGAAGGCGCGGTGAACCCGAGGTGGCGCTGTTGTTCGACCGAGGCGGGCTCGGTGTCCCCTTGGACCACGATCAGCCGCCGGAGCTCGGCTCGGTACTCGCCGGGCACCTGCTGCCACGCGAGCTCCCCCTTGTGGGCCCCGAAAGCGATCTGCCTGTCGGCTGCCCGTTGGGCGAGGAAGATCCCCCACCGGTACTGGTCCATCGGGACGTGACCGAAGTGCGCCCATCCCTCGCTGCCGACGTTCACGGCCGTACGGAGGTAGACGTCACGGGTCGGCAGCGCCGGCCCCATCTCCTTCCACCACTGGAGGAAGTTGGGCTGCCAGCTCTCCAGGGCGCGCCGGAGGCGCCGATCCTGTGCCAGGTCCACGTTGTTGGGGATCTTCTCTGCGTAGTCGATGGTCGTGGTCATCGTCAGACCCGCCTCCTGTCGAACTCAGGCCGTTGCCCGGTGCCGTACCGGCGCAGGGCGCCCTCCTGTCCAGCCGCGTTGGGCCGGCTGAAGATCCAGTTCTGCCACGCCGTCAGCCGCCCGAAGATCTTCGTCTCGATGGTCTCCGGGCCGACGAACCGCAAGTTCGCCTCCATGCCCGTGAGCGCGTCGGGGCTGAAGCTGGCGCGCTCTTCGAGGCCGATGCGGATCTCGTCGTCCCAGTCGATGTCGTCCGGAGCGAAGGTCACCAGACCCAGCTCGAGCGCCTCTTGGGCCACGAGCCGTTCACCCTCCCGCTTCTCCACCGCAGCGCGCCCGTCCTCGTCCCCGAAATAACGGCTCTCCAGGCGGGTGAGGCCATTGCCCATCGGCAGCGGTCCCAAGTTGGCGAGGCCGATCACGACGAAGGCCGGGCCGGCCTCGCTCGGCCGGTCCTCGAAGACGCCGACCAGGTGGTAGCTCCGGTCCGCGCTCAATGCCAGCTCGAGCAGCGATCCGGCGAAGCAGCTGCCGGGCTCGACGAGCGCGATCAAGCTCCTGCTCGTCACGTCGAGCCGCTTCAAGGTTCGCTTGAGGTAGAGCAGGATCTCGTTGGCCAGCCAGTCGCTCCGATGGTCCAGGAGCAGGCGGTCGTAGGCCAGGACGCGTTCAGCGTCCCCTTCGGTCCGTAAGACCCAGGTCCCGAGCTCGACCTCGTTGGTCCGGAGGTCCAGGATCAAGTCGTCGAGCTCGCGCGTGACGGCGAGCGTCCAGAAGTCCGCTCCCTGTTCGACAATTCCTTCCAAGCCGGCTGGTGGGTCCGCCTCCGGCCCGCGAACGGTGATGTGCGCGACCCCGGCAACCCGATCGAGGTCGGCCTGCACGTGGCGGTAGACGACCCGCTCGGCGCTGCGCTCCTTGTCGAGCGGGGTGAGAAGACACGGTCGAGCACCGGAGGGACGACTCGAGCCATTCGCCAATTCCGAAGCGCGGGCGCGCACCACCTCGGCCCATTCATGAGGCGGCACTGCTCGATCGACCAGGCGCCACTCGACAGCGCGCGTCCCGCCGACTCCCTCCGCCCTCGTCGCGAGCCGGTCGGCGAGGTCTCTGCGCACACGCCGCTTGTCGACGAGCCGCGTGAGCCCACCCGTTCCAGGGAGCACCGCCAGGAGCGGCAGCTCCGGGAGGGAGACGGCGGCGGACCGGTCGTCGACGAGCAGTATCTCCTCACACGCGAGCGCGAGCTCGTACCCCCCACCGGACGCCGTGCCGTTGAGGGCAGCCAGCCACGTCTGGCCCGAGCTGGCACAAGCATCCTCGATGCCGTTACGCGTCTCGTTGGTGAACTTGCAGAAATTCACCTTCCATGGATGAGACGCACTTGCGAGCATGCGGATGTTCGCGCCGGCGCAGAAGATCTTGTCCTTCGCACTGCTCACGACGACCGCACGGACGCCGGGGTGCTCGAACCGAAGGCGCTGCACGGCGTCGTACAGCTCGATGTCGACCCCGAGGTCATAGGAGTTCAACTTCAGCTCGTACCCGGGATGCAGGCCCCTCTTCTCGTCCACGTCCATCCACAGGGTGGCCACGGCCCCGTCGAGCTCCAGGTGCCAGTGCCGGTATCGCGACGGTTCCGTGCGGAAGTCCACGTACGTCGACTCGACCGGTGCGGGCGACTCGGCTTCGGGCGGAGTCAGGCGTGTCTGTCCTCGGCTCACCATTTGGACTCTACAACTTCGTCATGCCGCGTCAAGATTCCGTATGACTTGGGCGGCGCTCGGTACACTCGCTTCCACACATGTCGACGAAACCAGGCACGCCGGGTCCGCACCACGTGCGCTCCCCGGTCGACCGTGCTCGCCCAGAGCGGTCGGTGGGCTCCACGCTGCGAACCCACGCGGTCGGCTCGGACACCGCTCGCCAGCTCCTCATGACGGTGATGGGCGAGTACCTGCTGCCTTCGGGCGGGCGGGCTTGGACTTCGAGCCTCATCGACGTCATGGATCGGCTCGAGGTCGAGCCTGGCACGACGCGCCAGACGTTGGCGCGGGTTCAGGCTGCCGGCTGGCTGACTTCGCAGCGGGCGGGGCGACGCACTCGATGGCGGCTGACGCCCAGCGGAGAGCGGCTCCTCACCGAAGGGACGAAGCGGATCTACGAGTTCGCAGGCCCAGCGGCCGACTGGGACGGCCGGTGGCTCGTGGTGCTCGCCTCGGTTCCCGAGAGGGACCGCGCCGCACGACATCTCCTCCGCAGCCGGCTGAGATGGGCGGGAATGGGAAGTCCGGCACCGCG
Organism: Actinomycetes bacterium; assembly: GCA_021828055.1. Taxonomy (GTDB): domain Bacteria; phylum Actinomycetota; class Acidimicrobiia; order Acidimicrobiales; family RAAP-2; genus JAJYVT01. Next base: position 25,337 of record JAKATH010000021.1, on the reverse strand, counting down.
TGTCTGGGTCGGAACCAACGTTTCGCGCAGGATCGAGGTCGAGGAGGCACTCCAGCTGGGCGGGGTCGCGGATTCCGCACAGGTCTTCTTGGCAGAGCATCTGGACGACGCCCGGGTGGCGACGATGGTGCAGCAAGCCTGGGACCTCGGCACGATCGGCGAGGAGTACGAGAGGTTCATCGCGAGGTTCTCCTCGACCAAGGCTCCCGATCCGCTGCGACAGCTGATCGAGCTCGTCCATGCATGGCGTCGCTTCCCGTGGCGAGACCCGGCGCTGCCCAGCCGGCTGGTCCCGCGCGGCTGGAAGGGTGCTCGGGCGGCCGCCCTCTTCCACGACCGACACGCGCGCTGGTCGCCCGAAGCCACCGAAGAGTGGGAGAGGATCAGTGGAGCCCATTGCGCGCTGGGAAACCGGGGCTCGGACTGAGGCGGCGAGGCGCCACGTCCGCGAGGCGCCACGTCCAATCAGCCGCCGGTGACGGCTCCTCGGTCCGCTCCTCGCTCCCGACCGGCTGCCAGCAAGCTCAGGAGCCCGGTCGCGCCATCACCACGATCGACCCGGTCGCCACGGAGCATGTCGCCGGTGCACGCGCCAAACCCGCGGCTTTCGCTTGTCACACCTCCAACGTGTCCAGCCCAGAGGAGTCGCGGCGCTCGATGCTGGCGACGCAGCGCGGCCCGCAGCACCCGGTGGCAGGGACCCAGCCGCTACGCTGCAGGGGCGACGGGATTTTCCTGGAACGGTGCGAAGGAGCTGCAGCTGCCATGCATTTCTGCGCTTCTGGAGGACGGCCGCTTTCGTGTCGCTGGTGCAGCAGCGGCACAGGGAGATGACGGTCTGGGACGCGATGGCGACAATTCAGCCTCCCCGCTGCTGAACGAGGAGACGCGGCGCCTCGTGACGGTGCGCGGCCAGGTGCCCCTGGCGGTCGCCCCCGACGGACCCGACGGCGGCGGGGGGCAGCCCGAATGGACGATGCCCGTCCCCCAACGCCGCTCGCTCGGCGGCCAGAGCGCCCGCTCGCTGCTGCTCACCGTGCTGGGCGAGTACGTCCTGCCCCGCAGCGGCACGGTGTGGACCTCCACCCTGCTCGAGGCCCTCGCGCTCTTCGCCGTGGAGGACAAGGCAGGTCGCCAGGCCCTGGTCCGAGCCGCCAAGGCCGGGTGGCTGGCCAGCGAGCGCATCGGCCGCGAGGCGCGCTGGCATCTGACGGAGCAGGGCACGATGCTCTTGGCAGAGGGCTCCGGCCATATCTACGCGTTCGATCCGACCCGCCGGGACTGGGACGGCAAGTGGCTGGTGCTGGTCACCTCGATCCCCGAGGAGCGCCGCGCCGATCGCCACGTGCTGCGGACCCGGCTGGCGTGGGCGGGCTTCGGCTCCCTCGGCCAGGGGGTGTGGCTCGCCCCCGACACCGGGCGCCAGTCGGTCATAGAGCCCATCAGCAAGGGTCTGCAACGCCCCACGCGCCTGGTGTGCTTCGTCGCCGAGCTCGGTGAGATCGGCGACGACGCAGAGCTGGTCCACGACGCTTGGAACCTCGAGGACCTCGAGCGGCGCTACCGGGCGTTCATCACCGAGTTCACACGGGCGGCGACGAGCGAGCCGTCGGCGCCCTTCACCGTGCAGACCCGCCTGGTCCACGAGTGGCGCAAGTTCCCGTTCATCGATCCGGGCCTTCCGACCGACCTGCTGCCCCCGGACTGGCCCGGGCATCGGGCCCACGCCCTTTTCCGGCAGTTGCACGAGCGCCTGGCGGCCGACGCCTGCGCCTGGTTCGAGGAGGCCGAACGCCGCGCCGATGCCCGCCACTGGGGTCAGCCAGCCAGGCCCCCGGCTGCCACCTGACGCAGCTCGCCTGGGCGCGGACCGCTCAGTCCCCGCTGAGCGCGTCGCGGGCGCTCGGGAAGAGCATGGCCTCTTCCCGGTCCATGTGGGCCACGAGCAGCTCTTGCAGCTCGGCTCCCGCCCGCAGCCGGTCGCCGACCGAGGGCGACTCGTAGAGCTGGTCGCGCCACGAGCGGATGTCGTCGTGCTCGGCGCGAAAGGCCTCCGCCGCGCCCCCGACTGCCTCCCCCAACGCGGGGAACAGCGTGTTGTCCTCGGCGGCGCTGTGCTCGTCGAGCCCCGCCACCAGCACTGGGGCGAGGTCGCGCAGCGCCGCCGCCACGGCAGCGAGATCGGCGTCCGCCGGCACCTCGGCAAGGTGCGCCAGCGCGTCACGCATCTGGCGGTGCTCCTGCTCGAGTTGCTCGATCAGGTCCAGGAGGTCGTTCGTCATCGCTATCGCTCCTTCGTCTGCGCCAGCGAAGCTGGCGCCGTCCTCGTCGCCGGCGAGGGCTGCGGTTCTCCGACCCGGCGCGTGTAGAGCTCGACGTAGCGGCTGCAGGCGCCGAGAGCGCAGCCGGCGCACTGGGGTCCGAAAGACTCGGGCGCCAGGGCCCGGACCGACACCTCGTACCCCAGCGAACGGTAGAGCTCCGCGAGCTCCTCCACCCGTGCCGAGTCTGCGTCGAAGCGTCGCGTCCAGCCGGCGGCCTCGAGATCCTCGCCGCCGACGTCGACGGGTCCGGGCACGCCAGCGGGTGCGCAAGCGTCCGCCCGGTGGCTCGCCGAGGACCGGATGCCCTGCACCGTGCCGCCTTTTCGGGGAGCGCCCGGCGCCGGAGGGCTGGCCGGCCGACCACTTGGAGCCGCTTGCCTCCGGTCCACCTTGGCGGACTCGCAGGCGTCCAAGACGCGCGTCGTGATCATCGCTGTCATCTCTTCGCCGACGTGTCCTCGGCAACGGCGCCCTCGAGCGGGCTGCCGCACTGGCCGCAGAAGGCGAAGCCCGCGGGCAGGTACCGTGCGCCGCAGCTCGGGCAGCGTTGGGTGTACGGGCCCCAGACGAACTCCGAGGACTCGCCGCGCACCGCTCGTTCCCGCAGCATCCGGTAGCCGGGCTGGCGCTTCTCGACGAAGGCGCCCATCCCCTCGATGGGCTCGAAGCTGGCGTAGTGGATGCTGAGCCAGTCACGGGCGTGGCCGACGGTCTGGTGCCAGGCCAGGTCCTTCCAGAAGTTCACCTGCTGTTTGGTGTAGCGGGTGCACTCGGGGAACTTGTCGACCAGGTCGGCGCACAGGGCGTCGATCGTCTCGTCGAGGCGGGAGAGGTCGATGCTGTAGCCGTCCTCGTTCTTCTGGGCCTTCTTCACCTGCTCGGGGGTGGCTCGCTCGATGAACGCGCCGTCCTTGCGGACCGACGGGACCACCTCGTTGACCAGCCCCCACTCGAGGGCCTGGTAGGCGGGCACCGGGCGGTTGAGCATGAGCATCCACCGAGCCCGGCGGTCGCCGACGAAGATCGGCAGCCACTGGGTGGCGCCGCCTGCCGCCACGCTGCCCACTCTGGTGCCGACCTGGCCCACGTAGGCGTGCTCGGCAATGACCGACAGGTCGCAGGCGAGGTGGCTCTCGTTGCCGCCGCCCACCGCCATGCCGTTGAGCCGCGCGATGACGGGCTTGCCGGTGTTGAGGATGCTCTCGATGTAGGCGCTGAAGAGCCCCATGTACTTCCAGTAGTCGTGGGGCGAGCGCGTGTAGACCTGGTCGTACTCCTTGACGTCGCCGCCGGTGCAGAAGGCGGCCGTGCCGCTGCCGGTGTAGACGATCACAGCCACCTCGTCGTCGAACGCGGCTTCGCGGAAGGCGGCCGCCAGCTCGATCAACGTGCGGGTGCTGTAGGCGTTGTATGCCTCGGGCCGCTCGATGGTGATGCGTGCCACCCAATCCTTCTTGGCGTAGCCGATCTCCGTGTACTCGACGGTCGGCAGCTGCGTAAAGGGCATCGGCCCCTCCTTCCTTCTCCGGGGACAATTTACTACATCCTTTTGATCCTGGTCATCAAGATGTAGTACATTTGCCGCCTTCGTGAGCGCTCAGCTCTTCGAAGTCTGGGTAGGCTTGCGGGCACAGAGAGGCGGGGCGGGTTGTGGCAGTGGACGCGGAACCGGTGACAGCCCGAGGAGATCTGGCCTCGTACCTCGCGCCGACGTGGTTCGTGGACTGCGACCACCCGGCTGTGGCAGAGCACGCCGCCGCCGCCGCCGCGGGCGCGTGCAGCGACACCGAGCGGGCGATACGCCTCTTCTACGCCGTGCGCGACGAGGTGCGCTACGACCCGTATCTCGTCGGCGACGACCCGGCGAGCTACCGGGCCAGCGCCGTGCTGGCACGTCGGCGCGCCTACTGCATCCCCAAGGCGGTGCTGCTGACCGCTCTGGGGCGTGCCGCCGGGGTGCCGACGCGCTTGGGCTTCGCCGACGTGCGCAACCACCTGGCCAGCACCAGGCTGCTGGCGCTGATGGGCACCGACGTGTTCGCCTTCCACGGGTTCGTCGAGTTCTGGCTGTCCGAACGGTGGGTGAAGGCGACGCCCGCCTTCAACATCGAGCTCTGCGAACGATTCGGAGTCCGGCCGCTCGAATTCGACGGGGAGCACGACTCGCTGTTCCACGAGTTCTCGGTCGACGGCCGCCAGCACATGGAGTACCTGCGGCAGCGCGGCAGCTTCGCGGACCTCCCTTTCGCGCTGATCATGGAGACCTTCGCCGCGCTCTACGGGCTCGACTACGCCAGGGCTGCCGCGAGGCACGAGCCCGACGAGCTGTTCGACGTCTCGGCCCAGGTGGCGTCCCCGCCGCCGTGAGCCCGGCGCCGGGCCGCAGGTGGCGTTGCTGCCAGGAGAGCCGGGGGGTCTGCGGGCGCCGCAGCCGCGTTGGTCCGCCGCCGTGAGCTCGGCGCCCGTCGCGGGACCGCTGCACCCCCCTAGACCATCGACAGGCCGCCGTTGACGCTGAGCGTCTGTCCGGTGATGTACGCGGCGTCGGGTGAGGCGAAGAACAGCACGGCGGCGGCCACCTCCTCGGGCAGGGCGGTCCGTCCCAGGGGAATCGAGCGGATGATGGCGGCCATGAGCTTCTCGTGGCCTTCGGTGACACCGGCCAGCATCGGCGTGTCGGTGAGGCCGGGCGCCACGCAGTTCACGTTCACCCCCGATCGGGCAGTCTCACGGGCCAGGGCCTTGGTGAAGGCGATGACCGCCCCTTTCGCCCCCGAGTAGACGACCTCACCCGTCGACCCCACCCGCCCGGCGTCGGAGGCCACCAGCACGATGCGCCCGGTGCCGCGTTCGATCATGTGCGGCACCACGGCATGCGTGGAGGCGAGGTGGCCCCGGTAGTTGATGGCGATGACCTTGTCCCACAGGGCCTCGTCGGTCTCGACGAAGGGCTTCACCTCGTCCCATCCCGCGTTGGACACCAAGATGTCGATCTTCCCGAAGCGCTCGAGGGCCCTGTCGACAGCCCGGCGGACAGCACCGGCGTCGGCGACGTCGACCACGGCCGCCTCGGCCTCCCCGCCGAGGTCGCCGACCTCGGCGCCCACGGCCACGGCCCGCTCGGCCACGAGGTCGGCGATCACCACGGCCGCTCCCTCGCGCGCCAGCCGCAGCGCCGCCGCACGGCCGATGCCGCTGCCGGCCCCAGTGACCATGGCCACCTGGCCGGCGAACCTCCCGTCGTTGGGCATAGCTCAGCGTCCTCTCAACAGACCCCCGGAGTCGATGCTCCGGAGGATGGCGATCAGCTCGTCGGTCGGCGGAGGCGTCGGGGGAACCACCTCGGGCACGGACAGCTCGAAACCGGTGGCCTCCACCACCTGCTGCACCGTCACGCCGGGGTGGACCGTCTCGAGCCGCAACCGCAGCGTCTGCGGGTCGAAGCCCAGGGTGCACAGCGGCGTCACCACCGCCGCTGGCCCGCCACCGGTGAGGCCGGCCGCCGCCCACGAGTCCGGTCCGTCGAGGAAGCCGGGACCGCCGAGGAAGTCCACTCGCTCCACGAAGGTCCGGGGGTTGTGGGCCATCGTGTAGATGAGCACACGCCCCACTCGGGCCAGGAACGGCAGTCCGACGGTGCCCGGGCCCCGAAGGCTGGGGCGTGTCCAGTCGCCCACCGACACCAGGTTGCAGTTGCCGTGGGCGTCGATCTGCAGGCCGCCCGAGAAAAAGACGGTGAAGACGTCGCCGCGCCCCTCGAGCAGCACCACGTCGCTCAGCGGCACGGCGGTGTCCGCCCGCAGCAGGTCCTCGTCGCAGCACGAGGGGACCGCCGGGGCGAGACGCGGGTTGACCCCGCAGGTGCCTCCGGCCACGTACCACAGGTCGGGGGCATGGGTCTCCTTCGCCAGCCGACAGGCGATCTGTGGCAGCGCGCTGGCCGTCCCCATGACGGCGACGTCGTCGCCGCGAAGCCGGCGGGAGAGCTCCACGGCCATCAGCTCACCGATGGTCGGCTCCGTCGGCGAGCCGCCATTCGCCCTTCCGTCGGTCCGGCTCACTGGAGCGCCTCCCCCGGTGCCAGCGCGCGCTGGGCCTGCTGGTAGTCGGCCTCGCTGCTGCCTCGTACGTACTGCTCCACATAGGCCCGCGGTCCTTCGGCACCGCCAGCCAAGGCCAGGTATCGGCGCAGGTGGTCCTCGTCGACGCGGTAGTGACCGTGCGAGGCGGTGGGGTGGCAGCCGCCGGGCACCTCGACGACGGCGTGGACGAGGAAGCCGGGGATGGTGGTGCCGACGGGGTGGCGGCTGATCGCCTCGGTCGGCACGACCGCCTCGACCTGCAGCACGACGGTTCGGGCCGCCATCGCCATGACCCGGTCGACGAAGTGGGCTCCGCCCAGCACGGCGTTGCCGGCAGCGTCGGCCTCGGACGCGTGCACCAGGGCGACGTCGGGGCGAAGCGGCGCACCGGCGAGCACACGGGCGCCGGTGAAGGGGTCCTCCACCAGGCGGAAGCTCTCCGGGTTGGCCTTCCAGACGTCGGAGACCTCGAGACCGGCGGGCAGCGGGGCGAAGGGCAGCCCGCCGGCTCCGGCGTTGAGGCCGTGGGTGATGTACGCCTCGTCGCACTCGAGGACCCGCAGCGAGCCGTCCTCCACCGATCGCCGGAACGCCGGCGCCAGCCCCAGGTGCTCGAAGCCGACGTAGGAGGTGGCGATCTCCTCCACCAGCCCAGCGGCGATCAGCAGGTCGGCGTTGAACGCCCCGCACGGGCTGGTGAGCAGCCGCCGGATGCGCTGGCGCTGGCGCACCACCTCGCGCACCAGAGCCATCGGGTTGTTGTGAAGGTGCATGCCGCCCACGGCCAGCAACCCCACCCCGTCGGGAACGTGTCGCTCCACGGCGTCGTGGAGCGACAGGACTTTGTTCATGCCGACCTCACCTGGTCCGCTACCCGGCGAGCAGAGGGCGTCGACCCGCTCGCGAGCCACCAGCGCGTGCTCGGCAGACGTCGACGCAGGACCGGCCCTCGGTGTCGACGCAGGGTTCGGTGATCACGTAGGTCACGACGACCCCTCTCTGCCCCGGCCAGTTGGGAAGCACAATCTACATTTGCCCAACGCTCTGCATATTATTGTAGACTGTGTTGGTCTGGCGACGCAAGGAGGGGGAGCGAGGACGAAGGCGGAGGACCGGGCAATGCCACCGGCACCTCCAATGCCACCGGCACGCGGTCTGCGGTGCTCCACGCCACGCCACGCCACGCCGGCATCGTCCGGCATCGTCCGGCATCGTCCGGCATCGTCCGGCATCGTCCGGCATCGTCCGGCATCGTCCGGCATCGTCCGGCATCGTCCGGCATCGTCCGGCATCGTCCGGCATCGTCCGGCAT
>JAKATH010000021.1:0-17609 GCA_021828055.1 Actinomycetes bacterium | reverse complement strand
CCGGCATCGTCCGGCATCGTCCGGCATCGTCCGGCATCGTCCGGCATCGTCCGGCATCGTCCGGCATCGTCCGGCATCGTCCGGCATCGTCCGGCATCGTCCGGCATCGTCCGGCATCGTCCGGCATCGTCCGGCATCGAGTTGTGCCAGAAGCCCGTTCGGTCCTATATTCCTACCAACAGGCGGCCTGGAAATAGTGGAGGAGTGGCCTGCTACCTGGGCTTTTGCCGCGGTGGAGGCCCCTTCGTGGCCAGTGCCCGACAGCCTCTTGAAAGGTTGTCCGGACCGAGAAGGCGGAGGGGAAGGGGCAGCATGACGCTTGATGACACACGGCGTCTGGCGTCGTTCGACATCAAGGATGCCGAGAAGCCCACCGTCGCGGACATCCGCTCGCTTCCCGGCACCCTGGATTGGTTGCGGCGCAACGGCTTCATGCTGGAGACCGACGTGGAGGTGAGCGGCGACCTCGAGCTGACCGGCATACAGAAGCACCTCGACGGGAGCCTGCCCCTCCTCTTCAACGCGGTGAAGGGCCATCCCGACAACCGGGTCGTCACCAACCTCTTCGCCAACATCCAGATCATCGACCGGCTCTTCGGCTGGGAGACTCCCCAGGAGCGCACCCGCCAGCTCGCCCACGCCCTCACCCATCCCATCCCCTGCGAGCAGGTCTCCTCGGAGGAGGCGCCCTGCCAGGAAGAGGTGATCACCGAGGACCTGGACGTCAACAAGTACGTGCCCGCCATCCGGCACACCCACTTCGAGTCGGAACTGACGGTGGGATCGGGCAACAGCGTGGTGGTGGGCGACTACTTCCACGGCGGCAGCCACATCGGCTACAACCGCATGAACTTCCGTTGGGGAAACGTCGGCACCTTCCAGGCCAGCCCGGGCTCCCACATGTGGCAGGTGATCACCGAGCACTACCGGACAGAAGAAGGAATACCGCTGACGTTGAATTTCGGCCTCCCGGTGGCCTGCACGCTGCTGGCAGGCGGCGGATTCGACTATGTCGTGCTGCCGCGCGGGGGCGACGAGCTGGGCGCGGCTGGCGCCGTTCAGGGATTCCCGGTCCGGCTGGTGAGGGCCAAGACGGTGGACGCCTTCGCGGTGGCGGACTCCGAGCTGGTGCTGGAGGGCCGCCTCATGCCGCGCGACAAGCGCTACGAGACGGCCGAGGCCGAGGAGCACGACACCCAAGGCCGCTACCACTTCCACCCCGAGTGGGCAGGCTACATGGGAAAGGCCTACAAGGCGCCGACCTTCCACGTGACCGCGATCACCAGGAGACGGCGCGAGGCGAAGCCTGTCTTCTTCGCGCTCGGCGTCCACATGCTCGACGACCACAACATCGACACCACCGTTCGGGAGTCGGCCATCTACGAGCTCTGCGAGCGCCTGCAGCCCGGCATCGTCCAGGACGTCAACATCCCCTACTCCATGACCGACTGGGGAGGCTGCATCATCCAGGTGAAGAAGCGCAACAGGATCGAAGAGGGCTGGCAGCGCAACTTTCTTTCAGCCGCCCTCTCGTGCAGCCAGGGCATGCGCATCGCCATCGCCGTCGACACCGACATCGACATCTACTCGATGGACGACGTCTTCTGGGCGCTCACCACCAGGGTGAACCCCCACACCGACATCCTGAACCCGATCCCCGGCGGGATCGGCCAGACCTTCCAACCCTCCGAGCGGATGACGGCAGGAGAGAAGGAGTGGACTGCCTCCAACACCCGCTTCGAGGGCGGCATGGGCATCGACGCCACGATCCCCTTCGGCTACGAGAACGACTTCATGCGACCTGTCTACCCGATCGACCAGGTCGAGCCCACCAGGTGGTTCGCGAAGGAGGACGTCGCCCGCGCCCGTGCGCTGATGTCGGGCTGGGTCACCTCGCTCTCCCGCACCGGTCGCTGAGATTGCTCGCGTCGGCTCAACTGCTCAGGCTTCCCTGCCCCGGGAAGCCGCGCTTTTTCGGATAGATGCCCGCGAGGCTCGATTGACCCGAGAGGCTCAGCGGATCGACGCGCCGTTGGCCCCGTACCGCGTCCTCGATCTCTGCGGTGAGCTCGGCTGGCTGTGCGGCAAGATCCTGGCCGACCTGGGAGCCGACGTGGTCAAGGTGGAGCCCCCCGGCGGCGATCCCGGCCGGCACCAAGCCCCGCTCCTCGAGGGTGTGGGCCTGGCGTGGTTGGCCTTCAACGTGGGCAAGCGTTCGATCGTCTTGGACCTGGAGCACGAGGCGGACCGGGAGCTCCTGCTGCGGCTGGTGGAGCGGGCCGACTTCCTGCTCGAGAGCTTCACGCCTGGCTGCTTGGACGGGCTGGGACTCGGCTTCGAGCAGCTCAAAGCCTGCAACCCGCGCTTGGTGATGGCCTCGATCACCCCCTACGGCCAGCTCGCCCCGAACGCCGGCGCCCCCGCCTCCGACCTCGAGATCATGGCCGCAGGGGGTCCCCTCTGGCTGACCGGCGACCCCGACATGCCCCCGGTCAGGGTCAGCCTCCCGCAGGCCCACGCCTGGACCGGAGCCTATGCCTCCATGGGGGTGCTGACCGCTCACCACCACCGCCAGCTCACCGGAGTAGGTCAGCACGTCGACGTGTCCGCCCAGGCGGCGATGGTGCCGATCCTCGTCTACGCCCCGATGTTCTGGTCGATGCTCGGCGAAGTCCCTTCGCGCTCGGGACCCGACCTCCTCGGCCGCAACATCGAAGGTGCCGCGCTCCGCAACGTGTGGCCGTGCGCCGACGGCTACGTCTGCTTCGCTCTGTACGGAGGGGCGGCGGGACGCCGATCCAATCGGGACCTCGCCGAGTGGATGCGCGCCGAGGGCAAGCTGCCGGCCGACCTGCGCGACTTCGACTGGGACTCCTTCGAGCCGATCAGAGCACCCAAGGAGCTGGTCGAACACATCCAGGACGAGCTGGCGCCCTTCTTCGCCTCGTTGACCAAGGCCGAGTTCTCGAAGGGCTGTGCCACGCGGCGGGTGCTCGGCTACGTGGTCGCGACGGCTGCGGACATCGCCGGCGACGCCCAGCTCGAGCACCGGCAGGTCTGGCAGGACATCGTCGACCCCGGCCTCGCCAAGAGCCTCCGCTACCCGAGCGGCTGGGCCCGCTTTGGCGAGGCGCAGCTGCGGATCACCCGGCCGGTGCCGCGACCGGGTGAGCACCAGGCGGAGGTGCTGGCGGAGCTGGAGCTGGCGGAGCTGGAGCTCGAGGGACCACAGCCGGCATGAGGGCGTTCGCAGGGTTGCGGGTCGTCGAGCTCGGCGCCTTTGCGGCAGGTCCCGCCGTCGGCAAGCACCTCGCTGATCACGGGGCCGAGGTGATCAGGATCGAGAGCGCGACGCGGCTCGACGGCTTTCGCACCAACTACGCCCCCTTCAAGGACCGCCAGCCCGGTCCCGAGCGGGCGGGCCTGTTCGCCATCACCAACAACGACAAGCTCGGGGTGACCCTGAACCTGAAGGCCGAGCGAGGCTTGGCCCTCGCCCGCCGGCTGATCGACCGTGCGGACGTGCTGATCGAGAACTTCACCCCTGGCGTGGCAGAGCGCCTAGGGCTCGGCTACGGGACCCTCGCAGAGACCAATCCAGGCCTGGTGATGCTCAGCACCTCCAACCAGGGCCAGACCGGCCCTCAGGCCGAGCGCCCCGGCTTCGGCAGCCACCTCACGGCCCAGAGCGGCGTCCTGCACGTGACCGGCTGGCCCCAACGCACCCCCTCGCTGCTCTGGGGCCCCTACATCGACTACATCGCCGTCGCCTACGGCTTCGTCGCCGTGGTCTCGGCTCTGGAGCTTCGTCGGCGGACCGGGCGAGGCGCCCACCTGGACCTCTCCCAGAACGAGAGCGGCCTCCAGTTCGTGGCACCTGCCCTGATCGACTACTTCGCAAGCGGCAGGGTGGCCGGACGCGAGGGCAACCGCCACCCGACTGCGGCCCCCCACGGTGTCTTTGCCTGCCGCGGGCAGGAGCGCTGGGTGGCGCTCAGCGTCCATGACGACGGCGAGTGGCAGAGGCTGCGGGGGGCCTTGGGCGACCCCCACTGGGCACGGGCACCCGAGCTCGGCGAGGCTGCGGGCCGCAAGGCGCAAGAGGCGTACCTGGAGGAGCAGCTGGCGGCCTGGACCAGCCGGCGCAGCCGGGAGGAGGTGGTCACCCAGCTGCGGGCGGCAGGGGTGCACGTGGCGCCGGTCAACGACATGGCGGACATCCACCGCGACCCGGATCTTCTGTCCCGCCAAGTGTTCCGGCCACTCCGCCACGAGGTGGTGGGGGAGTACCTCGCTGTCGGACCGCCGTTCTTGCTCTCCGAGACCCCGGCTGTCTTGGAGCGGCCGGCCTTTCAGCTGGGCGAGCACAACCGGCACGTCTTCCAAGAGCTGTTGGGGCTGGACCAGGAGGAGTACGCGCGTTGTGAGGCCGAAGGCGCCTTCGAGTGAGCAGCGGCGCAGGAGCACGCAGTGGAGCGTCTCGGGGGAGATCCGTCACCTGACATACTCGGTCGATGGCACGCCCCGTCGTCGTCGTCGTCGACTTCGGGGCCCAGTACGCGCAGCTGATCGCGCGGCGCGTCCGTGAGGCCAGGGTCTATTCGGAGATCGTTCCCCACACGGCCTCCGCCGCGGAGGTCCTCGGGCGCCACCCTGCCGCGGTGATCCTCTCGGGCGGGCCTTCCAGCATCTACGAGCCCGGGGCGCCGGCCGTCGACCCGGGCCTCCTCCACGCGGGGGTGCCGGTCCTCGGCATCTGCTACGGCTTCCACGCGCTGGCCCGGGCCCTTGGCGGCGACATCGCGTGCGCGCAACGCCGGGAGTACGGGCGCACCAAGGTGACCGTCGACCCCGACGCGAGGCTGTTCGAGGGGCAGCCGGCCTCCCAGGAGGTGTGGATGTCGCACGGCGACGCCGTCATCGCCCTCCCCGAGCGGCTGCGCCCCACGGCGTGGTCGAGCGAGACGGAGATTGCGGCGTTCGAGACGGCCGACGGGACGCTCTACGGCGTGCAGTGGCACCCCGAGGTCCACCACACCACCCACGGCCAGCAGGTTCTCGAGCGTTTCCTGTACCGGGCGGCGGGGATCCAGCCATCGTGGACGACCGCCAACGTCCTGGACGCGGCCGTCGACGAGGTGCGCGAGGCCGTCGGGGCCGGCAGGGCGATCTGCGGGCTGTCAGGAGGCGTCGACTCCGCGGTCGCCGCAGCGCTGGTCCATCGCGCGATCGGCGACCGGCTCACGTGCGTGTTCGTGGACCACGGCCTCCTCCGGCTCGGCGAAGCCGAACAGGTCGAGCGCGACTTCGCCGCCGCGACCGGGATCCGGCTGAAGACCGTCGACGCGCGCCGAGCGTTCCTCGAGGCGCTTCGCGGGGTGGTCGACCCCGAGGAGAAGCGCAAGGTGATCGGCCGCGAATTCATCCGCGCCTTCGAGCACGCGGCCCGCGAGGTCGAGGCGGAGGGCGGCGGCCCCGAGCACCTCGTCCAGGGCACGCTCTACCCCGACGTCGTGGAGTCCGGGGGCTCGCGCGGCGCCGGGACCGCGGGCTCCATGATCAAGTCCCACCACAACGTGGGCGGCCTTCCCGACGACCTCGGCTTCTCCCTCGTGGAGCCGCTCCGCCACCTCTTCAAAGACGAGGTCCGCGCGCTCGGGCTCGAGCTCGGCCTGCCCGAGACGATCGTGTGGCGCCACCCGTTCCCCGGCCCGGGGCTCGCGGTCCGCATCGTCGGCGAGGTGACCGAGGAACGGCTCGGCATCCTCCGCCGGGCCGACGCCATCGCCCGCGACGAGCTCACCGCGGCGAACCTCGACCGGGCCGTCTGGCAGTTCCCCGTCGTGCTCCTCCCCGACGTCCGGTCGGTCGGGGTCCAAGGCGACGGTCGGAGCTACGGGCAGGCGGTCGTGCTCCGGCCCGTCACGAGCGAGGACGCGATGACCGCGGACTGGGCGCGCCTCCCCTACGACGTGCTCGAGCGGATCTCCACGCGCATCACGAACGAGGTGCCCCAGGTGAACCGCGTCGTCCTCGACGTCACGAGCAAGCCGCCCGGCACCATCGAGTGGGAGTGAGTCACTCGCCGTAGGGCGGACGCGCGAACCCTACGAGGGTCGCGGCACCGTACGCGAGGTCGCGCCAGCGCGTGACCCCGGTGCGGAACACCGCGAGCGCGCACGTCGGCAACGAGGCGAGCGCCGCCCGCCCTGCGCGGTCGTCCCCGGCGAGGAGCGCCAGGGCGAGCTCGTGCGTGGCCGGGTTGTGCCCGACGACCATGACGGACCGTAGGCTCTCGTCGAGCGTGCGCAGCTCGGAGAGCACGTCTGCCGGCGAGCCGTAGTACAGGCTTCGCCGCCGGTCGAGGGGCACCCCGAGCGCGGCGGCGACCTTCTCGGCCGTCTCGGTCGTGCGGGCGGCGCTCGACGCGAGCACGAGCCCAGGGAGGGCGGCGTCGCCCAAGCCGAGGTCGCCCGCGCGGAGCCGGAGGCCGAGCGCGGCGGCGTCCCGCCTCCCCCTCGGAGCGAGCAGGCGCTCGTGGTCGGTGCCGCCCGCCGGCGGGTCGGGCACGGCCTTGGCGTGGCGGACGAGCCAGAGGAGGAGCTCTTCGCTGTCGCCGCCCGTGGTCACGGCACGACGGCGCGGCGGCCCTCGATCGCCAGGCCGAGCGTCAGCTCGTCCGCGTACTCGAGGTCGCCGCCGACGGGAAGACCGCTCGCGATCTTGGTGACCGCGATCCCGAGCGGGACGAGCAGGCGGGCCAGGTACATCGCCGTCGCCTCGCCCTCGAGGTTCGGGTTCGTGCAGAGGATCGCCTCGGTGATCCCCTCGGCGTCGACGCGAGCGACCAGCTCCCGGACGCGCAGCTGGTCCGGGCCGACACCCTCGAGCGGGTTCAGCGCGCCGTGGAGCACGTGGTAGCGGCCGCGGAACTGGCGGGTCCGCTCGACCGCCACGATGTCGCGCGGGTCCTCCACGACGCACACCACGTGATGGTCCCTGAGTGTGTCGGCACAGACGTCGCAGAGGTTGCCGGACTCCGCCACGTTGAAGCAGCGTCCGCAGAGCGTCGTGCGCTCCTTCACCGCGACGATCGCATCGGCCAGACGGCGGGCGTCCTCGCCGGGGATCTCGAGGAGGAAGAACGCGATCCGCTGCGCCGACTTCGGGCCGATCCCCGGCAGCCGGCCGAGCTCGTCGATGAGCGCCCTCAGCGAGCCCGTGTACATCTGGTCAGACTTCCTCGGCGCCGGGGAAGGCCTGGAGGAGGCGCGCCTCTGCGACTGCTTGGAGCGACCCCGACGGCTGGTCGGGATCGACCTCGTCCTCCGGGTGGAGCATGGCGGCCTGGTCCACAAGACCCGCGGGGGCCGCGTCAGTCGTCGCCCGCGCCGCGGACTCGTCGACCGTCAGCTCGAGCGAGATGCCCGTGCCGAAATGGCTGCTGATGGCTTCCTCGACGATCCCCCGCACCTCGTCGCACCGGTCGCGGTGCGCCGCGTTCGGCAGCGCGAACGTCGCCGTGCGCCCATCCACGGAGACAAACCTCCCGGAGCTGAAGAGCGCCTTCGCCCTGGCAGGAAGGCCCCGCAAGACGTGGTCGCCCCACGCCTCGACGATGCGGTCCCGGTCAGGAGCCGGCGCGTCGTCGTCGGCGGGGGTCGCGCCTGCCGGCGCGGGCGACGGGCGGGGCGCGGGCGCGCCCGGAACGGCAGGCCGGGAGGACGACCCTGACCCTGACGGCGCGCGGGACGAGGCCCGCTCGCGTCGCAGCGCACCGAAGCCGGGCCGTTCCTCCAGCGCCGCGGGGATCGCGTGCGGCCCGGTCGTGAACCCGGCCGGGAGGGTCTCGGCCGGAGCGGGGGCCGCCTGCGCCGGCTGCGCCGGGCCGCCGGGCGCGAACGAGGCCGGCGCGCCCTGCGAGACCGCGCGCGCCGCGGCGAGCGCGCCACCGGCCAGCGCCTGCTCGAGATGGGCGACCCGGTCGAGCAACGCCGTCGTCGAGTCGTCCAGCTCCGGCCGCGCGAGCCGGACGAGGGACACCTCCAGAACCGCACGCGGATCGGGGGCGTCGCGCATGTCGACCTGCGCGTGCCCGAGGGTCTCGATGGCGCGGACCACCCGTGCGAGGCCGAGCCGAGCCGCCTGGTCTGCCACGCGCTCGCGCTCGCTCCCGGCGGCCCCGCAGAGCTCCGGCGCGAGCGCCACGAGGAACGCCTGCCGAAGGTCGTCCACCAGCTCGGTCGCGATCTGCTGAGGACCCCAGCCGGACTCGTGCAGCGCCGCGACCGCGACGAGCGCCTCGCGGGCGTCCTCGGCGGCGAGCGCCCCGGTGAGCCGCACCACGTCGGGCCGGAGCGCCTCCGCCGACCCCGCGGCCACCACTTGGTCCAGCGCGGACAGCGCGTCGCGCGCCGAGCCCCGTCCCTTGCGGACGGCGACGGCGATGTCGTCGTCTTGGAGGCCGAGCCCGGCTGCGGCGGCCACGTCGTGAAGGAGGGCGTCCAGCGTCTCTGCCCCGATGAGCCCGAATTCGAGGTGCTGGGTGCGGCTTCGGATCGTGGCGGGGACCTTCTGGGGGTCGGTCGTCGCCAGCACGAAGACGACGTGACCGGGCGGCTCCTCGAGCGTCTTCAAGAGCGCGTTGGCCGCTGCATTCGAGAGCATGTGGACCTCGTCGACGATGTACACCTTCCACCGGCCCGGGGTGGCGAGCGCCGCATGAGCGATCAGCTCCCGCATTGCGTCGACGCCGTTGTTGGACGCGGCGTCGAGCTCGTGCACGTCGAAGGAGCTGCCGCGGGCGATCTCCACGCACGAGGCGCAGACGCCGCAGGGCTCGCCGTCGACGGGGACCGCGCAGTTGAGCGCCCTGGCCAGGATGCGCGCCGTGGAGGTCTTGCCGGTGCCACGTGGCCCGCTGAAGAGGTACGCGTGGGCCACCCGGCCGTCCCGCACCGCGCCTTGCAGCGCCCGCACCACGTGCGGCTGCCCTCGCAGCTCCGCGAACTTCGCCGGGCGGAACCGGCGGTAGAGGGAGACGAAATCGGTCCCTTCCTCGGACTCCGCGGTGCCGCGGGAAGGTGCTGCGGACGGATCGGCCACGTCGTGCGAGCCTACCGGCGGGCTCCGACCCGAGCGGGATGGCGCGTGGGCACCGTCTACCCGAAGGACGGGGCGGCCCGGCCGGCCGGGCCGCCTCTCCCACGAGACTCGGCCACGTCCGGCGCGCGCCGGCGGTCGGTGCGATGGCCAGGTTGGCTACGGCACACGGTCTCACCCGCTGAGAGCTGCTGCCTTCCGACCCTGACTCGGTTCACGAGCGACCGTTGCGCAGGACCCGGCCACCGCACCCAGCGCCGGCGCGGCGATGCCAGGCTACCGCCCCGCCTCCCCCTCACGCCTGCGCGCCGTTCCCGGGCAATTCGACGTGAGCCGACGAGGTGCGGGCTGGGCAGGACGCTCGGTCCGGATAGCCTGGTGCGGCCGCTGCCGGCATGGGCTGCGGTCGGGCTGCTGCCGGGCTGTGGTCGGCGTGGGCTGCGGTGCGGCTGCTGCCGGCGTGGGCTGCGGCCGGGCTGCGGCATCTGCAGCGGCGCCTGGAGGCGTGCGAGAGCGGCCGAATCGGCACGATTGGAAATCGTGTGTGGGGCAACCCACCGTGGGTTCAAATCCCACCGCCTCCGCTGGCTGGGGGGTCCCCGGCTCACCAGCCCGTACACCATTTCCTGGGACTCGACTCGACGCGACGGCGAAGAGGCGGCAACCTGAGTCCGTGAGCAGGCGACCGCGATGAGGGAGGCGTTCGGCGCCCCCGGCATCCCGCCCACGTGGACCGCGAGCGCGAAGGACGTGGTGACGCGGGCCATCGGTCCTGCGCGCCTCTGGGCGACGATCGGACAGGGCGTCGTCAACGAGGTCTACTGGCCCACCACGGGCCAGCCGCAGCTCCGCGACCTGGGCTTCATCGTCGCCGGAGACGGCTTCTGGGCGGAGGTCAAGCGCGTCGGCCGCTACCGCGTGACGACCCCCGAGCCCTACGTCCCGCTGCCCCGGATCGTGCACGAGGGCGACCGCTACCGCCTGACCCTCGAGGTGCTGGCCGACCCTCTGCGCGACGTGCTCCTCGTCTCCTACAAGCTCGAGGGGGAGGGCGTCGCCCTCTATCCCCTCCTTGCGCCGCGCCTCTCGGCGCGCGACTGGAGCAACCTCGCGTGGGTCGACGACGGGCTGTTCGCCGAGAGCGGCGCGCAGAGCCTCTGCCTCCTCGCAGACGCCGGCTTCACGCGCGCCAGCGCGGGCTACGTCGGCGCCTCCGACGGCTGGCAGGACTTCGCCGCGAACGGTAGGATGACCTACGCCTTCGACCGCGCCGGCCCAGGCAACGTCGCCCTCATGGGTGAGGTGGACCGAGCGCGCGGCGTGCTGGCCCTTGGCTTTGCCGAGACCCCGGAGGGTGCCCGGACGCTCGCCGCGTCGAGCATCTCCGAGGGGTACGCCACGATCCGCGAACAGTTCTCCGAAAGCTGGCGCGAGTGGGGCAGGCACCTGGAGCTTCCGCAGTCGACACCCGAGCTCGCCCGCGAAGGCGCCATCTCGGCGACGGTGCTGCGCGTCCACGAGGACTGCACGTTCCCCGGCGCCATGGTGGCGAGCCTCTCGATCCCCTGGGGCGACACCGGCGACGAGCCCGGCGGCTACCACCTCGTCTGGACGCGCGACGCGGTCGAGGCCGCCTTCGGGCTGCTGGCCGCAGGCAAGGTGCAGGACGCGAGCCGGGTGCTCACCTACCTGGCCGCGACCCAGCGGCCGGACGGCGGCTGGTACCAGAACTTCTTCCCCGACGGCAGGCCCTACTGGAGAGGGGTCCAGCTCGACGAGGCGGCCTTTCCGATCCTCTTGGCCGAGAAGCTCCGCGAGCTCGGGGTCCCCGAGGCGTCGGGGTCGGGCCGCATGGTCGCAAGGGCCGCCGCCTTCGTCGCGTCGAAGGGGCCGGTCAGCCCGCAGGACCGCTGGGAGGAGAACCCGGGCGCGAGCCCGTTCACCCTCGCAGTCGAGGTCTCGGCGCTGGTGGCCGCCCAGCACTGGCTCGGCGTTCAAGACGGAGCGTACGCACGGAGCCTCGCCGACTGCTGGAACGAGCGGATCGAGGAGTGGACCTACGTCCAGGCGACTGACCTCTGCAAGCGGCTCGGCGTCGACGGCTACTACGTGCGGATCGGCCCGCAGATCTCCGCCGGTGGTCTTCGGGGCCGCGTCGAGGTGCGCAACACGAGCGGCGTCGTCCTGCCGGCGGCCGCCCTCGTCGGGATGGAGTTCGCCTACCTGGCGCGCCTCGGCCTCCGCACGGCCGGCGACTCCCGGATCCTCGACACCCTCGAGGTCGCCGACGCGCTGCTCCGGGTCGAGACGCCCTGCGGGCCCGTCTACCACCGCTACAACGACGACGGCTACGGCGAGCACGCCGACGGCGGCGCGTACGACGGCACCGGGATCGGTCGCGGCTGGCCCCTGCTCGTGGGCGAGCGAGGTCACCTTGCGCTGCTCGCGGGCGAGGATCCCCGCCCGTACCTCGAGGCGATGGGCTGCATGACCGGTCGCGGCGGTCTTCTCCCCGAGCAGGTGTGGGACGCGCCGCCGATTCCAGCCTCGAGGCTCGAGCCCGGCAAGCCGACCGGCAGCGCGATGCCCCTCGTGTGGGCTCACGCAGAGTTCTTGAAGCTCCTCGTCGCGCGTGATCGCCGCCGGCCGGTGGAGCTGCTCGACTGCGTCTGGCAGCGCTACGCCGGCGAGCGCCCCCGAGCTCCCACGTGGTTCTGGCGGTCCGACATCCCCTTCGACACGCTCCCGCAGGGCAGATCGCTCGTCATCGAGGAGCAGCGACCCTTCACGCTCCATGTGGGCTGGGACGGCTGGCAGCGGGTCGAGGAGCACGCCTCTGAGCCTCTCGGCCTGGGCATGCACGGTGTCCGGCTGCATGCCGCCCAGCTGCCGCCCGGAGCCGTCGCCAACTTCACCCGCCGCTACGACGACTCGGGATGGGAAGGCGTCGACCATTCCGTGACCTGCGAGACGCCGTAGCCGTCGACCAGATCGGCGAGGCGGCGAGCCCGGGACATGTGCCCGTGGTCCCCCGGCCTCTCGGCTCAGGCGCTGAGCGCCGCAGCTGAGGCTCGACCCGCCCTGCCGAGCAGCCATGCACCGGCGACGGTGACTCCCGCTCCGCACAGCGCGGCCGCCGCAGCCACCAGCCAGCCGTCCGCGTACGAGCCGTGGGCGACCACCACCCCGATGAGCACAGGCCCGAACACGCCGCCAAGCCTGCCGCCGACCTGGGTGATCCCCGTCGCGACCGCTGGGGTGTCAACGTGCGAGCGGACCACCGCGAAGTTGAACAGCCCGTTCCACCCCCAGCCGATCCCGAGGGCCACGATCGCGCCCGCGGTGAACAGCAGACGGTCGTCGAGCGCCGCGCCCGCGGCCAGGGCCGCGTAGCCGCCAACCCCTATCCCCATCATCATGGAGATCACCCTGAAGTGGCGCGCACCGCGCCGGTCGGCTTGGACCCCGCTCGCGATGCGGCACACCACTGCGACGACGCTCGCGAGCGCCACGATCAACCCTGCCGTCCCCTTCTGGTAGCCGATGTGCACGGCGGAGCTGACCAGGAACGCGACGCACCCGCTCGTCGCCAGCATCTCCAGCCCGAGGCCGGCTGCGAGCACGGCCAGTGGGGCCGTATGGACCTCGGCACGCGGCTGCAGATGGTGCCGGCGGCGCCGTTCGGCAAGCGAGGTGCGCGACGCCGGAATCGCCCAGGAGGCGCCGAACGCCACCAATCCAGCAAGGACGAACGCCCACCGCCACCCCACGCTGAGCGCGACGGCCGGGACCGCGAGCCCGCCGAGGAGCGACGCGAACGGCACCGCCGACTGCTTGATGCCGAACGCGAGCCCTTGACGGTCCACCGCGCTTCGCCGAGCGAGGAACAGGTTGGTTCCCGGGCTCATGATCCCGCTCAGCGCCCCCGCGAGGAACAGCAGCGTGCT
Organism: Actinomycetes bacterium; assembly: GCA_021828055.1. Taxonomy (GTDB): domain Bacteria; phylum Actinomycetota; class Acidimicrobiia; order Acidimicrobiales; family RAAP-2; genus JAJYVT01. The sequence continues at coordinate 4,560 of JAKATH010000021.1, read as the reverse complement.
GAGAAGGGCCCACGAGGTGGCCGCCGAGGCGATGGTGAGCTCGACGCCGCAGTTTGCGATCAGGATCGCCCGCATCACCCGCGCCCCGCCCACGGCTTCGGCGAGCCGGCTCCCGGGCACCGAGCTCATCGCCGCGCCCAGGTAGAAGGCGCCGACCGCCAGGCCCAAGTCCGCGGTGCCGAAGTGGAGCGAGTGCCGGACCTGGATGGCCATGGTCCCCACCAGGTACACGGGCAGCCCGCAGGCGACCGTGCCCAGGAGGACGGCGCCGAGGTCCCGACGGCTGTCCCCTGCGTGCCCGCGTCGGCGCCGCCCCGCGACCTCACCGCTCGAGGGGCCCGCGTGGGCGCGACGCCGCACCACTACCTCCCCGCCGACCGAGACGCCCTCACCATGGCTGACGGTACCGCCCTGGCGCGGCGGCGACGTCGCAGACACTGCACCGGCCGCGACGATCGCTTCCGTCCCCCTCCGCTTTCCGTTCCTCGAGGACGCCAGCGCAGGGGCCCAGCCCGACGCAGAGCCCAGCGCGACCGGCTCGCCGGGCCGCTCGCCCGTCGCCACGGCGCGCCCGGCTCACTTCGTGCTCGACCGATGCTCGCCCGAGAGCCCGTCGGGCGGGTCGAGCCGGCGCACGTAGCCCTGCTCGGCGCTGCCGTCGGCGAAGAACCCGGCGATCACGTGGAAGCTGTTCCCATACCTGAGGATGCGCTCGGCCATGGCGAGCGCGGCAAGGAGGTCGGGGACGCCGAGGGCGTCCAGCGCCTCCCGAGCAAGCCGGCGATCCTCCTCGGTCACGTCCGGGCCGCTCGACAGCCACTCGGCGAGCGTCTCCACCATGGTGCCCAGGTCGAGGCGTCCGGTTCCCACACGCAGTCCGTAGCCGAGGTGAACCGGCGCATGCAACTCCCGTCCGCCGGCGTGGGCCGCACCACCCCGGTGCTGCCGGGCACTTCTGCGTCAGGGCCGGCAGCGCCTACCGGCGCCGCGGCTCTTCACGCCCCGCCGGCACGGCGCGGCGGTGCACGAGAGGCCGCTCAGCGGCCGAGGCGCGAGGAGGGCGGGGCTGATCGCAGGCGGGCCCGTCAGAGAGCAGCCGAGCGGTCTGCCTGCGCAGCGTTCCCGAGGCCCTTGTCGGACGCGTGCGGCCGGCGGATCAGGACGGCGAGCGGCGTGCGCTCGATGCCTCCCGCCACCGAGTAGCCGAGCGGGCGAGCTGCGGACACGATCGGCACGACGACCATGCCGAGCAGGAGCCCTGCGACGACGTCCCCGGGGTAGTGGGCACCGACGTAGACCCGGGCGAAGCAGAGGAAGAGGCCGAGCACGGCCGACACCACGACGAGGGCGAGCATCGCGCGCGTGACGCCGCGAGGACGCTCCACCGATCCGCTCCAGCGGCTTGCCGGGACGCCGGACCGCCGGCGCTCGGGCTTCGCTCGGCGGACGACGAGAAGGAGGGACATGACCAGCGCGCCGGCGACCACCGCGTGGTCCGACGGGAAGGCGTAGTCGTTGGCCTTTGCGACCAGCACCAGCGCGTGCGGAAAGGTGTCGTAGGGGCGGGCCTCCTGCGCAGCGTGGCCCACGAGCTGGTTGAGCCCGAGGGCGACGAGGGAGCCCGCTCCGCCCAAGAACATGAGGACCGCCGCACGCGTGTCGCGGCGCCACCACACGACGGCGTACGCGACGACGAACTCGGCCGTGAGGAGCGTGAGCCCGAGCCACAGGGCGTAGTCGTGCATGAACCCGTGCGCCCAGGCCGTGTGCCGGGAGAAGCTGTTGAGGTCCAGGTAGTAACTGGTGTTGAGACCTTTGGGCCAGAGCACCTTCACGACCGCGAGGGTCGCACCGGCGACCGCCATCAGCGCGTCCACCTTCTCAGCGCGCCCATCGTGAAGAACCTACAGCGCGCCGGCACCGCCGGTGAGAGGCTGGACCCGTGGCGCGACCAGGCGGTCGGATGACGACGGTGCGCGGATGAGCGGGCCGCTCCGGCCGGCGGTGCCGGCAGGCGCCGATGCCCTCGCCCATTCGCTCGCCCATTCGCTCGCCCGGTCGGCAGGTGACCTGCTGATGGACCTGCGTCGGAGTGGCGCCTTCACGGGAAGGGCCCTCGGCGACGCGGGCGACGAGATCGCCAACGTGTTCTTGGCGCGGGCCCTCGCCGCACGGTGCCCCGCCCAGGCCGTCCTCTCGGAGGAGTCGCCGGACGATCGCTCCAGGCTCGGCCAGCGGGCCGTGTGGATCGTGGACCCGCTCGACGGCACGCGCGAGTACCGCGAGGGCCGTGAGGACTTCGCCGTGCACGTGGCGCTGTCGGTCGACGGCGAGGCGAGCGCCGGTGCCGTCGCGCTGCCGGCGCTCGGCGCCACGTACTCGACGTGGCAGGCGCCCCGCTCCGCGCCTCCCCTTCGAGGACGCCGCCTCTTCGTGGTGAGCCGAAGCCGCCCGCCCCGCTTCGCGGGCCGTCTGGCGGAGCTGCTCGGTGGGGAGCTGCGAGCGATGGGCTCCATGGGGGCGAAGGCGATGGCCGTGGTCCACGGCGACGCCGCTGCCTACGTGCACGCAGGTGGCCACCACGAGTGGGACGCCGCCGCGCCGGCTGCGGTAGCGAGCCACTTCGGCCTCCACGTGTCCCACCTCGACGGGACGCCGCTGCGTTTCAACCGGCCCGACACGGTCCAGCGCGACCTCCTCGTGTGCCACCCCGAGCTCGCCTCGGAGATCCTGGCCGCACTCTCCAGGGTCGCGCTCCCCGCGGGGCCCTAGCTGCGCCCGGAAGGCGGAGCCCTTCAGGGGACGGCCGCGGATCGAGCGCGCTCGGGGGAGGGGTCCGGCTACGCCGCGACCCTGGCAGCGGCCCCGGCGAGCGCCTCGGCAGCGGCTCGAGCCCGGCCGGCCCACCACCTCCCCACGGGGTCGAGGGCGCCGGGGTGCCACTGGCGATGCATGCCGGACCACTCCTCGGCCGCCCGGCCCAGCCAGGCGAGGATCCCAGCGGGGTCCTGGTCGAGCAGCCCGTCGAGGGCAAGACGTCGCTCGCCCCGTCGCACGCCGAGCCCGAGGTCGCTCCCGGCGCGGACGAGATCCGCCCGAGTGACCACCATCCCGCTTCGCGCCGGGGCCAGCACCGCTTCGACGAGCTCCCGGCGGGAGGAGAGGGGGAGCGGAGCTGGCGCGGCGGCAAGGGCGGTGGGCAGCTGGGCCCGGGGCGGCAGGCCGTCGGCCTCCGCCACGAGGACGTCGGCCATGAGCCCCGCCCATGCGCGGTGGAACCGCCCGCCCGCCCGGTCGACGGCGGCCAGGTGCACGGGGACCCAGGGCGCGAGGTGCTCCCACAAGAGCGCGGCGCGGGCGCTCATGAGCGCCGACCGGCGGCGGCCAGCGCGCGGCTGCGCCAGCTCCTCGGCCCCCAGGCGCGCGTAGAGATCGAGCAGCGCGACGAGATGGTCTGGCTCCTGCGGCGGCACGATCCCCAGGACTCGCCAGAACCCGGCCACCCTGTCGCCGGCATCGCCGCCGATCATGCCCTCCTCGCCGAGGTGGACCGACGCGTAGGGATGGGTCTCGAGCACGAAGACGTCGGTGTGCGCCGCGGCGCCCGGCGGCGCGGGCAGCCCGAGGAGCCGGCACACCCCGGCGTCCGGCGATGGCCCGCCGAGGCCGGCGAGGGCTCGCACCAGCTCGGGCCGGGTGGCGGCGTCGCTCACCGGCTCACCGTCGGGAGGGTGTACGCGGACGCCGACGGCTTGAGGGGTCGCATAAGCCAGCTCGGGCGGCGGGTGCCGTCTGGCGAGACGTCGGCGGCGCGCCGGGTCTTCGCGAGCCACTCGGCGTAGACAGCTCCGGCTCTGTCGGTGTCGACGGCCACGTCGCCGGCGGCATCACCGGGCGCGGCGCGCAGGACCCGGACGGCCTGATGCCAGCAGTGCATTCCCGAGATGGGATCGGGGTGGACCGGGAACGTCAGGTTCTGGTGGACACCGATCTCGGACCACCACAGTCTGGCCGTGTCCGGGTCCGAAGACGTGAAGGGGCGCGGCCCGCTTTGGACCCGCAGGCTCCAGCTGCCTCCGTCGTGGTCCAGGGCGACGGTGGCCATGGCCAGCCGCTGCCCGCCGGCCTGGCCCTCGGGCCTCCACCGGCCCATGTGGTGGCTGCACGCCACCACCCCGGGCCGGATGCCTTCGGTGACCCACGCCTTCGTCACGAAGTGGCCGATCGCGGTCTCCACCCGCACCAGGTCGCCCGTGACGAGCGGCCGGTGCTCGCCGGGGGGAGCGCCGGTCGGGTCCCCCGCGCCGAGCCGGGCGGCGTCGACCGGGTCCCCCGCGCCGAGCCGGGCGGCGTCGACCGGGTGCACCCACAGGGGATTGGCGTGGGCGAGCTCGTCGAGCCACTTGGCGTTGGCCGACCGGGTGTGGATCTGCGTCGGGAGCCGGAAGGTCGAGATGAGCACCAGCTCGCCCGGCCGGAGCGACGAGGGGTGGACGTGGCTGCGGATGTACCCGGGGACCGCGTGCTCGGGCCACCCCCACGCCGCGAGCGTCGACGAGT
>JAKATH010000111.1 GCA_021828055.1 Actinomycetes bacterium | reverse complement strand
GGAGACTCGGAGCATCGGTATGACCGGGCATCGGCTCGCAGACGCGGCCCTCCGGTGCTATCCGGCCTGGTGGCGCCGGCTGTACGGAGAAGAGGTCGGACAGCTCACCGACGACCTGCTCTCTGACGGCCGCAGCGAGCTCCGTCTCGCCGCGAACCTCCTCGGGGGCGCCCTCGCGGCGCGCCTGTGGGCGCGGGCCATGCCGCCAAGGGCAGAGTTGTGGCTCGCCCGTGCCCGGGCGTCGATCGCAGTCGCCACCCTTCCCTTCCTCGGCGTGCTCCCGTTCGTGTTCTTCGGGCTGCACGCGAACGAGGGCTACCGCACGCTTCCACAGTGGCAGGTTCTGCGGCTCACCCAAGCTCCTACTGCCGAGGTCATCCGTCAGATCTTCACACTGCTCCACGTGGGTGTGATCGTCGGCCTGATCGCGGCGCTCGCCGGCTGGCTCTCGCTCATCGACGGAGTCAAGCTGTCTCGGGTCTTGGAACCGAGCCATCCAAGGCGCCTCCTCAGGCTGCCTGTGGTCTTCTTGGTCGTATTGCTCGGGCTCTACATCGCCAGAGTGACCCAGCTGCCCCGCGGCGTCGGCGGCGTCCCAGGATCTCCTGGCCTGCTGGTCGTCCATGGAGGAAACCCCGGCGCAGCCGCGCTGCTGCTCGACGGGATCTGGGCGGTCCTTGGTGTGGGCTCGGTGGCCGCCATCGTCGCGATCGCACGTGTCGCCAAGGTCTGTGAAGTCCCCTGGAAGACCATGACCTCAGGCAGGAGAGTGGCAGCGACGACCTCCATCGTGCTCTGTGCCATGGCGGTGTGCGCTGTCGTGGCTCTGGCGGTTTCGGGACCGCACGGGTTCGTCACACGTCCGATGGGGATCGGTGTCGGCAACCTTCACGCGCCTCACACCGCGTACATGGTCTTTCCCGACTGGGCGCTGATGGCTGTGCCCCTGATGCTCGCGTCCGCCATGTCCTTTGCGGGATGGAGAGCTTCAGGGCGAGCTTCGGCGGTGCTCCGAACCCTCGATCCCCGGATCGGAATCACCCACACGCGCTTTTGAGCTAGACCGGGCTACACCGCGCCGAGGCACCAGCCGTGAGCCGGTTACCTCCTGTCTAGCGAGGTAGCCAGCATCGCGTCTACTGTGATAGACTGACCGGGTGGTGCGTCTCGAAAACTGGATCAGCCCAGCGGGTGAGAGTCCCGCCCGGGCACTTGTCCGCAGGCCGCGCGAGCGCGGCTGCGAGCCGGTGCGCCAACGGGGCTCATACCAGATCTGGCGATGCACCAACTGCCAGACGGTCGTCCCCCTCCACGCCGGCGACATCCCGGCCAGGACGCTGAGATCCATCGAGCGAGACCTCGAAGCCTGCCTCGGCCCGAGGTGGCTCACCAGATGACCGACTGCTCCGATATCGAGATGACGGAGGAGACCATGAAGACCTACACGGCCCGCCTGGAGCGGGAGAAGGGCGGCCGCTGGACCGTCGAGCTCGCCGAAGAGCCACGGGTCCACACCTGGGCCAAGACCGTCGACCAAGCTCTCGCCCGCGTACGAGAAGCCGCCGTTCTGTGGTTCGAGGTTGACGAGGACGAGATCGAGCTCGACCCCCAGCCCGTGCTGCCGAAGACCACCGCAAGGACCGTCGCGCAGGCACGTCAGGCGCGCCAAGAAGCCCGCAACGCGGACCGTCGTGCCGTCGAGCAGAACAAGAAGGCCGCGGCCGCGCTCACCGCTCGGGGGATCAGCATGCGCGACGCCGCCGCGATCCTCGGAATCTCCCACCAGCGCGTCCACCAGCTCCTCGCCCAAGAGCAGGGCCGACCGCGGCGCAAGGCAGGCTGACCGCACCAACGGTTGGGCCTACCCAAGGGCCGGCGCGCCCACGTCACCGCCGGTCCGTCCTTGGGTTCGCGGCGTTCGCGCCTGATCGCAGAACGCGAGAATCCCTGATCGGCCACAGCTACGAACGAATCCCGCTGGAGGTCGCGATCCTCCACGGCTTTTGTGTGGTGCGCTGGCACCTCGGCGAGGGTCCGGCGCCTTCGGCAGAAACCCCTTGTCAACTGCGTCAACTGCCACGTGCTCAGGGCCACCGCCGGCAGCTCGCAGGGCGCCTGCCGGCGTTGCCATATGAGGACCCGCATCGGCGGCGCCTCGACAGGGCCGGCGGCACCTCGACAGGGCCGACGACCGCTGCTCGCTTCTGCTCAGGAGCGCGGGAAAGAGCGCGGCTGCACCGCCTTCGGTAAGGCCGGAGGGATGGAGCCAGTGCCCAAGCCCAGTCGTCACCGTCTTGCGTTCTCGCCTGCCCAACGACGCCGAGACCAATGGCTACGGCGAGCTCGCCGCACGCATGGAGGGCCGCGCCCGAGCGATGCCGGGATTCGTCGACGTCAAGACCTTCGTCGCTACCGACGGAGAGCGGCTCTCGGTGATCGTGTTCGACACCATCGCCCACCAGCGCGCCTGGCGTCACGAGCCCGAACATCGCGCCGCGCAGCAACGAGGCCGCGACATCTTCTACAGCGAGTACTCGATCGTGGTCTGCCAAGAGCTCACACGGCGAAGCTTCCAAGGCGAGCACAAGCCGTGACGCGAGCGTTCCTCGCAGGGGCGACCGGGGTCATCGGCATCCGGCTCGTGCCGCTGCTCGTGGGTGCCGGCCACGAGGTGGCGGGCATGACCCGCTCGCACGACAAGGCCGCCCAGATCGACGCCCTCGGGGCACAGCCTGTCATCTGCGACGCGTTCCACACGGCATCACTCCTCGACGCGGTCTCGGCCTTCGCTCCGGATCTCGTCATGCACCAGCTCAGCGATCTCCCCGACAGGGCCGACCAGATCCCCGAATACTCGGCACGCAACACTCGGATCCGCACCGAAGGGACGCTTGAGCGTGGGCGAGCCAAGCCGTTCGCCGGGCTGCGCACCGGCGACCCGAATGGATCTCACACCTCGGTCGCAACGCATCCCCGCTGGAAGGCCGCGAACTGGGACAATCGGGCTATGCCTGGCACCGCGTACGACATGCACGATCTGGCCGAACGGGTGCGTACCGCCCTCACCGCTCGGGACCTCGATGCCTTCGGACCCCTCCTCAGCGACGACGTCCGCTGGGGTGACGACAATCACCCGCGACGATGTCGGAGCCGTTCCGACGTGCTCGCGACCTTCCGGCGTCTTATGGACGACGGCGCGGAGGCGGACATCACCGAGCTCGTCGCAGGCACGAACGGGCTCCTCTGCGGCCTGGCCGTGAGATGGTCAGGGATTGAAGACAATCCGCGAGAGCGGACGCTCTTCCACGTCTATCTCGTGCGCGATGACCACATCGTCGAGATCCAGCCCTTCGACGACCGGGACTCCGCAGCGCAGGCCGCCGGGGTCGTCTGACGTGGCGCCGGGCGAGAGGGCGATGCTCTACGACGATGGCAGGGTCGCCTGTGATGACCGCAGCCTCATCATCCGGGTGCACTGCCTCTGGGGAAGTGCGAAGACGATCCCGTACGCCACCATCCAACACGTGGAGAGGCGACCGCTCACGGGGCTCATCGGCAGGTGGCGCATCTGGGGCTCCGGCGACTTCGTCCACTGGTGGAACCTCGACACCGAGCGACCCAGCAAAAAAGACTGCACTCGTCATCGACGTCGGGACACGTATCGTTCCGATGATCACGCCAGACGATCCGGTTGCAGTCGAAAGGATCCTCACGAAGCACATCGGTTGAGCTTCAGGTGGCACGAAGGGATCGCCTTTCGCAGCAGGCGATTCGACCGATTCCGTGAACTCGGTCCGGACCTGCGTACCGCTGCGTAGGGCAGTCTTGATCAGGAGTCCCTAAATTCTGTCCCTAATCACGCCCATCGACGATCGAGTCACGCGCGAAACCGCACGTCAGCGGGTTGCCCGTACGCAGAGGGGCGCGAAAGGACCGGGTAGCGGGTGGAGGTGACATCCTTCGTTCGCGGTTGTTCACGCCTCTGATCCCACGAATGCGCTGGTCACGGCCCTTGCATAGCGCACTGCCCTAGGGCAGCCCTTGGTCAATCGGACGGCGTAAGACTCGTCCTGGCGATAATCAGGATGCCTCGCGTCGAGCGACGCTGCGACGGATCTTGTCGACGTCGCGCGACAGAGCGTCCACGAGCGAATCGAGGGTGGCGGAACCCCGCTCCGCGGCGAGTCCTGCCACCACCCAGTCACGAACCAAGGCGGAGGTAGGGATACCGGCCTCCTCCGCGATCCGCTGGATCTCCTCGGTCTGCTCGGGAGTGAGGCGAACAGAGTAGACGACCGAACGACTCTGCCCCCGGCGAACCGCACGCTCCGAGAGAGGCTGGTCCCGGCTTGCTTCTGACGCAGCGGTCTCCTCGGTGATGAGCGCTTCCAGCTCCTTCTTTTTCATCTTTGGTCCTCCCAGTATCGACGGGTCTGGGTCTCGTTTGCCTTCCAGGCGTTCACGCCGATTAGCTCGTCTCGGAGGTAGATGACGACGATGACCATCCGAGCAGTCGGCGAGTAGCCGACAATTCGATCAGTCTTTCCGGACTTCGACGCAGGATCGGGTGAGTCGACGAGAGCGTCGTCGTCTGCGAAGGCTTCATCGGCCCATGCCGGCTCGATGTCGATGTCGCCGGGACGTCTGGCAGAGCGCGTACGGATGTACCCGCTCCGGTACCGCCAGTCGAGACGTGGTTCCGGGTCCACCGGAGCTACTGTACTACACTCGTCTGACGAGGTGTGTGACTGTCCGGGAGGGCTGAAGGGTCCAAGTGTCCGATCGCTGGCTTGACCAGCGGCTATCAGGACAGCGAGGCTCCTCGACCATGGCGCTCAGCTTCCTCTACCGCCTGGTCCGCCGTGTCACCGAACTGCTTCGGATCCATCGGATGGACGCGGCCGCCAAGGATGCCGAGATCCTCGTGCTCCGTCACCAACTGGCCGTCCTGCGCCGCCAGGTCGCCCGACCTCGCTTCTCTTGGTCCGACCGGGCGCTCATCGCGACGTTGACGAGGCTGGTGCCACGCGAGCGGTGGGCAGCGTTCCTCGTCACCCCCGAGACGATTCTGCGCTGGCATCGCGCGCTTGTCCGTCGCCGCTGGACCTATCCTCACAGCGGGGCCGGCCGGCCACCTCTTGCCGACCAGACGGTCGAGCTGATCGTACGTCTGGCCAAGGAGAACTCGAGGTGGGGCTACCTGCGCATCGTCGGCGAGTGCAAGAAGCTCGGGATTGTCGTGTCGAAGGGAAGCGTCGCCAATGTGCTGCGCCGACACGGCCTTCGACCCGCGCCACGGCGCGCGGGGCCGACCTGGGCCGAGTTCCTACGTGGCCAAGCAAGAGGCATCGTGGCGACCGACTTCTTCAGCGTCGACACCGTTTGCCTGCGGCGCTACTACGTCCTGTTCGTGATCGAGATCGACTCCCGCGTCGTGCATCTGCTCGGCGTCACGGCCAACCCCAGCCAGGAGTGGGTGACCCAGGTCGCCCGCAACTTCTGTGCGGAACTCGAAGACGCCGGCCAGCGATTCAGGTTCTGCCTACGAGACCGGGACACCAAGTTCACCGTCAGCTTCGACGCGGTGCTCGCCTCCATCGGCATCGAAGCCATCAAGACCCCGGTGCGCTCCCCGCGGGCCAACGCGTTCGCCGAGCGCTGGGTGCGCACGGTCCGAGAGGACTGCCTCGACCATCTGCTCGTCTTGTCGCGGCGCCACCTGGAGACGATCCTCGCCCAATACCTCAAGCACTACAACAAGGCCCGACCCCACCGGAGCCTCCGGCTTCTCCCGCCAGACCCACGCTCGACGACAACGGTCGGCACGAAAGTCACCCGAACCGACGTCCTCGGCGGAGTCATCCACGAGTACGAACTCGCCGCCTGATCCCTCACCCCACCTGTCGCTTCGAGCGCACAGCTGCGACGCCTACCACGACGCCATCGCCTCCGCGACACGGGCGGCCCATGCGACACGCACCCTCGCGAGTTTCCTCCCAGTGAGATTCGTCCATCCCTGTCGCGCCGATATCCGGCCGCGTGGATACTTGGACCCTTCAAGCTCGTCGCCGACTCGAAGTCGAAGAACGTGCCACCGGTGCCGCCATGGAGGAGGGCCCCCCCCAGCCTCGACCGACCTCGCGCCCAACGCCCTTGGAGAGCAGCCCGCTGAACAGGC
>JAKATH010000110.1 GCA_021828055.1 Actinomycetes bacterium | reverse complement strand
GGGAGGAGCTTCGCCCTCGCCTCGTCGAGCGTGCACCACGCGACCCGGTCCACCTCGGGGAAGCGGCGCCGCCGGCCCGAGCGGGGCGGCCACTCGAGCTCGAAGGTGCCCGGACGGACGGCCGCCGCGTCCAGGTTGCCGGCGACCGCCCACGCCCGCACCCGTTTGCCCGCTGCCTGGACGACCTCGCCGAGCGGCGTTCGCTCCCCGGGCGGAGCGGGCAGGCCGAGCTCCTCGGAGAACTCCCGCTCGGCGGCGGCGAGCACGTCCTCCCCGTCGGCGACCTCCCCCTTCGGGATGGACCACCATCCCTCGTCGCGCCGGGCCCAGTAGGGACCGCCGGGATGGACGAGCAGCACCTCGAGCTCCCCGCCGAGCGGCGAGTCCGCTTGCGGGCGCTCGTGGTCCCGGCGGCGGTACACGAGCAGTCCCGCGCTCTGCGTGGGCACGTGAGCTCAGACGCTCCGCCAGCGCGCCGCCGTACCGGTGGCCATCGCAGCACCGTAGCCACTGTCAGGGCCGGTGCGGTGCGGGCCGGTGCGGGCCGGTGCGGTGCGGGCCGGTGCGGTGCGGGCCGGTGCGGTGCGGGCCGGGCGACGCCCGGGCGACGCCCGGCGTACGAGCAATCTCGCGCGAGCATCGAAGGGACGGCTACGACCCGTTGGTACGCTCGAAGGGTGGGGCTCGCCCGCAACCTGTTGCACGAGGACGAGGAGCTCCTCGCGGAGGCTCGTCCCCATCCGATCGTGGTGATCGGCCCGGTCCTTCTCCTCCTGCTCGCCGTGGCGGCAGCCGCCGCGATCGCGATCCGCTACCCGCAGGCGCCCGCCGCGGTGGCGTGGGTGCTTGCAGCGATGGTCGCCCTCCCGGCGCTGTGGGTCGTCGCCCGGCTGCTCCGCTGGCGGTCGGTGCGATTCATCGTGACGACGAGCCGGCTCCTCTACCGGCGCGGGCTCATCGGGCGCGACGTCGTCCAGCTCCGTTTCCAGCGCGTCGTCGAGATCCACTTGAGCCAGTCCGTCGGTGGCCGGCTCATCGGCTGCGGCCGACTGGTCTTCGAGGTCGCCGGGGGCGACCGGCCCCTGGTCGTGGAGGACGTGCGCCGTCCCCGGCGCCTCCAGCGGGTGATCACCGCCCAGCTCGACCGCTTCGATCTCCCCTACGGCCCCTACGGAGGCTCACGCAGTCGCGTCTGGACGGCCGCCGGCCCGACGGACCCGGCGCCGGGCGTTGCGCGCGCCGGCTTGCCGATGGAGGCCGCGGGTCCGCCCGGCCGGCGGAGCTGGCAGGGCGGACGGCGGTCGTCCACGGTCGACACGCCGCCGCACGGCGTCGTGCTCGGAGACGACGACGCCACGATCCCCGGACAGATCCTCCAGCTCGACGAGCTCCGCCGGCGCGGCATCCTCTCTGAGGACGAGTTTGCTGCGAAGAAGGCGGAGCTGCTCAGCCGGCTCTGAAGACGCGCGTCGAGTGAGGCGTCGACCCGAGGTCCAAGACGTGGTCGCGGTTCCCGTCGGCGTGCGGCGGTTGCCGGCATCCGACGTCGACGGGTCGGACCTCGAGGGACGACCCCGCACGCTGCGCCTGGCGGCGGCGGGTCACTGGACGCTCCTTCTCTTCCTCGGCTCGCGCTGCGACGGCTGCCTGCCGTTCTGGGCGTCGTTGCCGGGGCCGACAGCGTGCGGGCTCGAGCCGCGCGACGCGGTGGTCGCAGTGACCCGCGGTCCAGGCGACGAGGAGCCCAGTGCCGTCGCGGCGCTCGCGGGACACCACCGCGCCGACGCATCCGGGCTGGTCGTGATGTCCGACGCCGCGTGGCGCGCGTACCGTGTGCTGGGGCCTCCCTTCTTCGTCCTCGTCGACGGCGTGGAGGTGGTGACCGAGGGCGTGGCATGGAGCGTCGAGCAGGTCGCCGCCGAGGTGACGCGTGCCCGGCGGCGTCCCGGCCGGCAGGGAGCCGCCCGCGCGTGAGACGCTGGCCGGTCGTGTGGACACCGGGCTCCTCTCCGTCCGGACGGGGTGCCGTGCGGACGGCGCGGGACCGGCCCGGAACCACGGCGACCTGCGCCCGTCTGTCACACCCCTCCGCCATGCTTGCCCCGACCAGAGACGGAGATCGGCACGGAGGGTGCCGGACGGAAGGGGAGGGCGATGGACACGGTCACCGTCGAGTGCGAGGCCTGCGTGATGCGAATGACGGAGGCGTGCGACGACTGCGTCGTCACGTTCCTGCTCGGTCGGGAGCCCGATGACGCTGTGGTCATCGACGCCGACGAGGCGAGGGCGATGCGGATGCTCGAGCAGGCGGGGCTGCTGCCGTCCCTCAGGTTCCAGGGCCGAGCGGGTTGAGCGTGCGGCCGACGTCCGGCCGATGCCGGGGTACGTCGGCCGGGGTCGCGGTGGGAACCGATGACCGGAGGGCGCCACCTGTTGGTCACGAACGACTTCCCTCCGAAGGTCGGGGGCATCCAGGCCTACCTGTGGGAGCTCTGGCGCCGGCTCGATCCTGCGAGCTTCGTGGTGCTGACGGCACGGTCCGACCCGAGCTCCGAGGCGTTCGACTCGTCCGCCGCCGCGAACGGGATCCGGATCGAACGCGTGCCTGGGCGCATCCTCTATTTCCCGACTCCCACCGCCCGCACCCGGATCCTGTCGCTTGCGTCGGAGGTGGGGGCGACGCTCGTGCTGCTCGACCCCGTCCTGCCTCTCGGGCTGCTCGGCCCGAAGCTCGGGCTTCCCTACGGCGTCCTGCTCCACGGGGCTGAGGTCGCCGTCCCCGCCAGGCTGCCGGTCACGCGCGGCCTCGTCGCACGAGCACTGGCAGGAGCGTCCCTCGTCGTGTCGGCGGGCCACTATCCGGCGTCGGTGTCGGCCCGCGCGCTCGCCGGGGGGCGTGGCGCCCGCTCCGCGGCCTCCGGCGCGGGCTCGGGCATCGGCACCTCCGGCGCCATCGTGCGGCCGAGGCTCCTCGAGGTGCCACCCGGCGTGGACTGCGCGCGGTTCTCACCCTGGGACGCCCCGACCCGGGCTGCCGCACGTCTCCGGCTCGGGCTGCCGGTCGACGCGCCCCTCGTGGTGAGCGTGAGCCGCCTGGTCCCGCGCAAGGGCATGGACGTCCTGATCGAGGCGGTGCGGCGCCTGCGCAGGTCGTACCCGGACCTCGTGCTCGCCATCGCCGGCACCGGGCGGGAGGCGCAGCGGCTCGCTGCGCGCGCCCGGCGTGGCGCGGCGCCGGTGAGGTTCTTCGGGCAGGTGAGCGAGGAGGACAAGCGGGCGCTGCTCGCCTCGGCCGACGTGTTCGCGATGGCGTGCCGGAAGCGCTGGTGGGGTCTCGAAGAGGAGGGCTTCGGCATCGTCTTCCTCGAAGCCGCTGCGTCCGGCACGCCCCAGGTCGCCGGTGACAGCGGCGGTGCCGCGGAAGCGGTGGACGACGGCGTCAGCGGGGTCGTCGTACGAAGGCCCCAGGATGCCGGCGAGGTGGCGGGCGCCCTGCGCCGCCTCCTCGCCGATGCCGAGCTCCGCCGCCGGATGGGCGACGCCGCACGCGAGCGGGCGTGCCGCGCGTTCGACTACGACGTGCTCGCTGCAAAGCTGGCCGCAGCCCTTGCGGAAGTGCAAGGCTGATCCGGCCTGCACCCAGGCCGGCTGACGGGGAGGAACGAGGTGGCGGAACAGGCCACGGAGCACGCCACGGTCGCAGCGCCGCCAGAGCGGTGCTACGCGGTCGTGACCGACATCGAGCACTATCCCGAGTGGGCGGCCGACATCAAGCAGGTCACGATCGATCGTCGTGACGACCACGGGAGGCCGCTGCTCTGCACGTTCCGGGCAGCGGCGTTCGGGCGGAGCACGAGCTACACGCTCGAGTACGACTACTCCGACGCGCCCCACGTGCTGGCATGGCGCCAGACCAAGGGGGACATCACCACCAAGCTCGACGGACGGTACGTGTTCGACCCCGCAATCGGGGGAGGCACCGACGTCACCTACCATCTCGAGGTGGAGCTGCGAGTCCCGATCCCCGGGTTCATCAAGCTGCGTGCCGCCAGCCGCATCATGTCCACGGCCCTTCGCGAGCTGAAGTCGCGCGCCGAGTCGACGGGGTGACCCGATGAGCGCTCCAGGGCCGGCAGGGGAGGCCGGATCGGAGACGAACGGAGCGGCGGGCGCCGGCACCGGAGAAGCCCAGGGCACCGGAGAAGCCCACGGCACCGGAGAAGCCCACGGCACCGGAGAAGCCCACGGCACGCCACGCCGGATCGCCTACGGGGTGGACGTCGGGGGGACGAAGATCCTCGGGGTGGCCATCAGCCCCGACGGCGACACGATCGCAGAGCGCCGCGTGCCCACCCCCCGGCAGGCGGCGGCCACGGCGGCACGTGGCCACGGTGGAGGGACAGGACCGCGAGAGGTCCGGGCCGGGTCCGGGACGCACCCGGGCGACGCGGTGGCCGACGCGATCGTGGAGCTTCTCGAAGCGTTGCACGACGACGTCGTCGCGCAGGCACCTGCGCCCACCGCCGACCTCACCGAGGTCCCTGTCGGGATCGGCGTTGCGGGACTGGTCGACACGGAAGGAGTCCTGCGCTTCTCACCCAACCTGGCGGCGGCGAGCGGCGCCAACATCGGCAAGCTCGTGACGGAGCGACTGGCCACCGGCGGGCGGCTCGCCGCCACCCCGTTGCGGTCGCACAACGACGCCAACTGCACCGCGCTCGCAGAGCTGGTCCTCGGCGCGGCCCGGGGCATGCGCTACGGGCTGGTGGTGACGCTCGGGACCGGCATCGGAGGGGCGCTCGTGATCGGCGGGCGCGTGCACGGTGGCGCCCGCGGCTTCGCCGGCGAGATCGGTCACATGGTGGTCGATCCGACCGGGCCGCTCTGCCCGTGCGGGCACCGAGGGTGCTGGGAGCGCTTCGCATCGGGGAGCGGGCTCACGCGCCTCGCGCGCGAGGCCGCCGTCGCGGGGATGTTGCACGAGTCGGTCCGTCTCGCGGGCGGCGATCCCGAGCACGTCACGGGCGAGCACGTGACGGCGGCGGCCGCAGAGGGGGACGTGGACGCGCTGCGTGTCATCGAAGATCTCGGCTGGTGGGTGGGGTTGGGGCTCGCCAACCTCGTCGCGATCTTGGACCCGGAGCGGATCGTGGTCGGTGGCGGCCTCGGCCACGCGGGCGAGATGCTGCTCGAGCCGGCACGCCGTGCCCTCGCCGAGCTGGTGGAAGGGGGCGCCGCGCGTGGCCCGGTGCCGGTGGTCGAGGCCGCGCTCGGCGAGCACGCGGGCGCCGTCGGCGCCGCGCTCGCCGCGCTCACCGGCTCGTTCGACGACGGCTGACGGGTGCCAGCGGACGCTCGTCAGGTGCTGGCAGGACGGAGCGTGGCGACGATGCGGACCGGCGTGCTGCTCCCGATCTTCCAAGAAGGTGTGGACCGAGCCCTCGACGCCGCGCGGCGTGCGGAAGAGGTCGGGGTGGACGGGGTCTTCTGCTACGACCACCTCTGGCCGATGGGCCAGCCGGGCCGGCCCGCGCTCGCGCCGTTCCCCGTCCTGGCGCTGGTCGCCTCGAAGACGCGACGGATCGCCGTCGGCACGCTGGTCGCGCGCGTCGGGCTCGTGCCCGACGAGGTGCTCCTCGCCGAGCTCTGCGCGCTGGCGGCGATCGCACCGGGCAGGGTCGTTGCCGGCATGGGCGCCGGGGACCGTCTGAGCGCGCAGGAGAACAAGGCGTACGGAGTCGAGCTCGGCTCCGCGTCGGAGCGCCGGGCGCGGCTCCGACGATGCGTGCGCGCGGCGCTCGACCTCGGGCTCACCGTCTGGGTCGGTGACGGGACGGCGCCGACGCGTCGCATCGCGGCCGAGGAGGGTGCGGCCCTCAACCTCTGGGACGCGACCGTCGAGGAGGTGCGCGAGGCGTCCCGGAACGCCGAGGTGACCTGGGCCGGGCCGGCGAACGGTCCGATCGCGTCGACGGTCGCACGCCTCGCGGACGCAGGGGCGACGTGGGCGGTCTTCACCTGGCCGGTGGACGTGAAGGAACTGGCTCTGGGCGCTGCCGGCGGGTGAGGAGTAGCCTTTTTCGTGGCCTATCGGCTGCTGAAGGTGGCGTTGACGCCGCTCTTCCATCTGTTGTGGCGGGTCCGCGTCGAAGGGCGCGAGCACGTGCCGGCCCAGGGTGCCGCGTTGGTCGCCGCCAACCACCAGTCC
>JAKATH010000109.1 GCA_021828055.1 Actinomycetes bacterium | reverse complement strand
GCTGTTCCGCCTCGACGCCTACGCCCCCAGGCGCTGAGTTAGGTACTACAGCACGGCAGCGTGAACAGCTGAGCTGACCAGGACAAACGTCGCCCAGTCATCGGCTATCCCGGAAAGTCCCGCTAGGGCATTACGCCCCTTCCGGGGCAGGGGGGCCCGGGCCACAGTTGGAAGCGAAAGGCGAGTGGCGCGGGGCGCTCTGCGGTCCCGCGGCGTGTGGAGGAGTCGGGTCATGCGCTGGTTGACGGGTCGACCTGGATCCTGGCTACGGAGGCATCGGCACGCGGACGCGGAGCGCGAGGGGGTGGGGGAGGAGACGGCCGACGCCGTCTCCGACGGCAACCTGGTCTCGGAGTGCGAAGCGTTCCTCTTCGGGACGTACGCCGAATTCCTCGAGGCACGGTCGCAGTCAGTCCCGGCCTGGGCGTGGACCAACGTCCTCGCCCACGGCCGCCGCGAAGACGTCGAACGGATCGCCGGGGGCGTGCGCGCCGGGTGGTCCTCGACGCGCCGGTGGCGGGTCGCCCGGGCCTGTGTCGCGGGGGAGCTGCTGGACACGGTCGGCCGTGGAGCGTCGCTCGGCGACATCCAGCGCGAGGTCCTGGTGCCGCTGGAACTGGAGCTCGCGGGCCGCCGCGGAGACTGGGCGTGCACGCCAGAGCACTGGCTCGACATGGCGCGGTCAGCTCTCCACGGTTACCGTCCCTCGAACCGTACCTGAGAGGCCCGGGACCCGGATCAGCTTGGCACCCCGTTCTCCCAGAGAACCCGTAGCTCAGGAGGGAGGACCGCTCCGACGCTTCGGAGGTCGTCTGGCACGAGGTCGCGCAACGCGTGGACCACGCCCACGGTCACCTCCTCAGCCTTGTCGAGCTCGACGCCCGACGTCGTCGCGACGATCCGGCCGACCACGTCGTGCAACGAGCGCGCGGGTGGCGCGTCGAGGATGCGCCTCGGGGGTGTGAAGAGCGGCCGGACGTCTTTGGGGAGATGTGACGCGAGGTGGGCTCGCTGGGCGCTTGGCAACCGGTCGGCGAACGTCGCAAGGACGCCTCGGACCACGAATGGCGCCGCTGTGGAGGCGACCCCGGCCCTCTCGGCGGCACCGACCAGAGCCTTCAACGCCGCGGACGGCGGGTGGACGTCGTGGCCAGCGGACGGGCGCGTGTCCCATGGGCCCAGCCCTACGTGGAGGTGCGACTCGACCTCGGCGACGCCTGGGACGTCGGCCGCCGCGCGCTCGATCTCCTCTGCGTCGCGCCTGCTCCCGACCTCTCCGTGGAGCAGGGCGACGTGGTGGTCGACCATCACGTGCACGCGGGGGAGGTCCAGCTCGTGCTCGAGCCTTCCGAGGCTCGAGCGGACGCGGTCGGCGAGAACGTTGTCGATGACGATCGGGTCGGGCTCCCGGCCGCGCAACCTGTAGCGCGCGCCCTCGATGCGCCCCCTGGCGTGACGGACCCGGCTGGACGCGTGAGTGGCCGTTCGGCGGAGCCTCCTGCTGACGCAGTTGCCGGCGGGACTTGCCACGACGACGGCACCGGCCGCCGCGGCCGCCCCGATCAGTGCCCACCGGGTCCGCCTCCGCATCAGGTCCTCCTTCCTCCTCTTCTCCGGCGACCCGTCGCCTCAAGCGACGTGCTCCGCTGTGACGAGCCGGGCGCCGTAGTAGGTGCGCAGGTACTCGAGCGCGCGAGCCTGCCGTTCTGGCACGGGCTCGGTCGAGCCCGGCTCGAACACCGTCGTCGCGTCGGGGCACACCGCGACCTCCAACCCCCTGATCCACGCGTCGTACGCCGTGTGGCGCACGCAGCAGTCGGTGTGCTGGCCCACGAGCACGACGCGCCGGACGTCGTGCGCCCGGAGCTCGCCCTCGAGGGCGCTCGAGGTGAACGACGAGTAGAAGCGCTTCGGCACCACGATGTCGTCGTGCTCCGGGCGGAGTTGGTCCACCACGGCAGCCCCCGGCGTCCCGGCCATGGCGTGCGGGGGGAAGACGCGCAGCTCGACGTCCGAGAGCTCGTGGGCGTCGTTGGCGTAGACCACCAGCCAGTCATGTGTGGTGCGGGCACGAGTCGCGAGCTGTTGGATGGGCTCGACGATCCCGAGAGCTGGGGGATTGCCGAGGACTCCGTCCACGAAGTCGACCAGCATGTCCACTACCAGGAGAGCACTTCGCATGACGCTCGATCCTCCTGCTCTTTTCGAGTCCTTCGCCCTGAGCTTTGCTCGGATGGTGCGCGGATCGTCGTGTCGAGTCCTGAAAGATGGCATGTGAAGGGAACCTCTCGGAACAAGTCGACACGATGAGGTCGCCGTAGCAGGAACACGAGGAGCCCCTTCCAATGGCGATCGTAGGTGGATTTGACGTGCACCGCGCACAGATCACGTTCGACTACCTGGACACCGAGACCGGCGAGGTCTGCACAGGTCAGATCCGGCCGGCCACCCGGCCCCCCTCCCGGCTGGAATGCCCGAAGATGCCGCCTGATCGAGATGGACCGCGCGCGCCCTCGTCCCGATCAGCTGATGTTCGCGGCTTGCTCCCGCCAGTCTCCTGTCGTCGCCGCCTGTGGGGGTCGTCCCAGTGTGCGCCGATGCTCGTCGGCGTCAAGGTCGTTCGTCCTCGCTTCGCTGCGGGCGCTCCACCTCGATCCCCGACTTCGGGAGAGGCGTCATGCCGTCAGGATCCCCCCAACCAATCGGTCCGTGAACGATGGGTCCGCTCCCATTGACCGGGGGTCCCTTCACAGGTAAGGAGGGTCGAACGGCCTCAGATCGTCCCGGCCTCCACGGCGGCCATCACGGCCGCGACCACGTCCTCGACGAACGCGTCGTTGAGCGGCATGTGACCGTGGAGCAGGCGATGGTAGGCGGGGCCGAAGAGCAGGTCGAGGAGAAGCGCGGTGTTCGCGTCGGGCACGAGCTCGCCGCGCTCGATCGACCGCTGGAGGACTGCGTGGTGGCGCGTCCGTAGCGGGGCGACGAACCGGTCGCGCCATGCGTCGGCGAGCTCGGGGTCGCGCTGCACCTCGGCGATGAGCCCCTTCAGGGTCCGGCCGACAGTCGACTGACGGACGGCTCGGACCCACGACCGGAGCAGGCCGAGGAGGTCGCCACGGAGGCTCCCGGTGTCGGGGACCTGCTGGCGCCCGAGGAAGTCCGTGACGAAGGCGTCGAAGGCGAGGGTGCCCTTGGTCGGCCACCGGCGGTAGATGGACGCCTTGCCCACTCGGGCACGGGCCGCGACCTCCTCGATCGTCATCGCCGCGAGTCCTCGCTCCGCCAAGAGCTCGGAGGTCGCCTGGAGGATCGCCCGCTCCGTGTCGTCGCTGAGCGGCCGGCCGCGGCCGGGGTGCGGCTCGCGCCGCCGGGCTCGGAGCCCCGATGTCGGTGCCGCCTCCTGCCGCGTCCCGTCGTGCCGCGTCACGCGAGCACTCTACCCCGTCCTCCGTATTTAGGGAACGAGCCGTATCGTATTGTACTTACCGGATCCTGCGGCGGCGGCGGTGAAGATCCCGCCAGCTGAGCACCAAAGTTCCCGGTGCTGGGGAGCCCGCCCGCCCCGGGGAGCCCCTATGGCCCCGCGGCAGCCCGCGACCCCGCCCGCCCCGGGGAGCCCCTATGGCCCCGCGGCAGCCCGCGACCCCGCCCGGCCCGGGGAGCCCCTATGGCCCCGCGGCAGCCCGCGGCCCCGCCCGCCCCGGGGAGCCCCTATGGCCCCGCGGCAGCCCGCGGCCCCGCCCGCCCCGGGGAGCCCAAGGACTCGAGAAGGCGTCGAAGGCGAGGGGCCGATCGGGGAATAGCTGCGGGCCCCCGGTGTTGTAGCTTCCGTAACGGGTGGAGATACGACACGTATCGTTTCGTATTCTAGAGATCGTGGTTCGACGAGGGGTCGCAGATGGAGCCGAGGGTGGAGGCATGTCGATGAGCCAAGGCGCGCCGCACGCGGCCCGAAGCGCACTGGGCAGGCGGCTTGCGCCGTGGAGCCCGGTCAGGAGCTCGTGGGCCGACGCGGACCCTGCACCCGAGGGACCCCGGAGCTCGATCCCTCGCCATCGAGCGGCCACGCTCGTTCTCATCCTCACCGTCGCATTCATGGTCGTGCTCGATTTCAGCATCGTGAACGTCGCGCTCGCTTCGATAGAGCGCGAGCTGCACGCAGGTACGGCGGCAGCCCAATGGGTGATCACCGCGTACGCGATCACCTTCGGGGGCCTGCTCGTCCTCGGCGGAAGGATCGGCGACCTCTTCGGCCGCCGCCGCACGCTCGTCCTGGGCCTGGTGCTCTTCTCCCTTGCCTCGCTGTCAGGAGGGCTCGCGACGTCGATCGGCGTCCTGATCGCCGCGCGGGCCGTGCAAGGCATCGGCGCCGCGCTCGTCGCGCCTGCCGCGCTCTCGCTCATCACGACCAGCACGCCCGTGGGTGTCGCTCGCAACCGCGCGCTCGGGTACTACGGCGCCACGGCTTCGATCGGTTTCGTGGCGGGCCTCGTGTTCGGCGGCGTGCTCGTCCAGTATTTCGACTGGCGCGGCGTTTTCTGGGTCAATGTCCCCATCGGGTTGATCGCGGCCGCGCTCTCCCCGATCCTCGTCGCCGACGACTCTCGCGGCGTGCGCACGAGCCTCGACCTCGCCGGCGCCCTGCTCGTCACCGGTGCGATCGCAGCCCTCGTCTATGGGGTCACGGAGGGGCCCGAGCTCGGATGGACCTCGGCCACCACGCTCGGCGCGCTCGCCCTGGCGCTCGTCCTCGGAGCGGGGTTCGTCCACGTGGAGCAGCGCCACCCCGCCCCGCTCGTGCGCCTCGGGATGCTCAGGCGACGCCGGCTCCGCTCGGCAAACGTCGCGATGGCCTTCCTCGGCGCGTGGTCTGCCGGAGAGCTGCTGACGGTGCCACTCTTCTTCCAGCTCGTCCTGCACTACTCGGCGCTCACCACGGGGCTCGCGATGGCGCCCCAGGGAGTCGCCGGGTTCCTCGGGGCGTCGCGCGGGGCGAGCATCATACGGCGCGTAGGGGTGCGCTCCCTCATGATCGCGTCGACCGGCGCCGCCGCCGTGGGCCTCTTCCTCCTCGGCGCCAGCTTCGTGTCGCACTCGTACGCGCTGTACCTCCCCGGCTTCGTGCTCGTAGGCTTCGGCACTGCCGTGAGCGCGTTCGGCGCCACCGTCGCGGCGACCCATGGTGTCGAGGACGGCGAGCAGGGCCTCGCGGGGGGCCTCATCAGCATGAGTCGCCAGGTCGGCGCTGCCGTCGGCGTGGCGCTGACCGCGGCGATCATCGGCACCGGGGCGGGCTCAGGCGGCTCCGCCGGGCCGGACCGCGCGTCGCTGTTCGTCCTTGCTTCGTTCAGCGTGCTCGCTGCCGTGATGGCCGCACGGGGAATCGGCGCCCGTGTGGCTCCGCCAGTCAGGGCCGAGGGCGAGCTGCACGAGGGCACCTCGCCGGCGCGCGCGGGTGCGTCTGCGCTGTGCGCGCCCAGCCCTTGACGGGTCCTGCTCCGGGACCACGACCGACCGCGGCGGCACGCCGGGCAGGTCAGCTCGTGAGAGCGACTCCGACGCGACAGACTTGCGCCATGGACAGCCCCGAGTTGCCATGGACCCGGGCGGGCTCGACCATGCGGGCTGGGAAGTTGCGGCGGGCGGGCGTGCGAGCGCCTTGCGACGCGCCGGGCCGCGGGACACGCGCATCGGGGATCCTTGCCCGCGTGCGCGCGATCCCACCGGGCTTCGTGCGGACGTACGGGGACGTCGACCAGAAGGCACCGCGCCTCGTCGGGCGGGTGCTCGCGACGACGACCGAGAGGGTGCCCTGGCACCGGGTGGTGCGCGCGGACGGATCGGCGCCGATGGGGGATGAGCAGCTCGCGCGGCTGCGACGCGAAGGGGTGCCTGTCCGAGGCGGCCGGGTGGACCTCGCTCGGACCCGGCTGCCGACGTGACCACAGGTGCCCGGACCGGCGGCTCGAGGTCCACCTCGCACTCGGCAGCTGCCCGGGTCCTCGCGGACCGGGACCCGGTCCTTGCACGCCTCTTCCACCAGGTCGGCCCGCCACGCCTGCGCCGGCCGCTCGAGTCTCACTTCGCGGCCCTCGTGCGCGCCGTCGTCCACCAGCAGCTGGCTGGGGCCGCCGCCTCGGCGATCCATGGGCGCCTGCTCGCGGCCATGGGCGGCGAGGCAGACCCGGTGCAGCTTCTCGCGCTCTCCGACGAGACGCTGCGCTCGGCGGGGCTCTCG
>JAKATH010000020.1 GCA_021828055.1 Actinomycetes bacterium | reverse complement strand
ACTGCATGGTTCTCAGGCCGCTGAACGTCCCGAAGCGCGAGAGCGACGTGATGATCGCCCAGCGCTCCGCGGCGCAATAGGGGCAGAACTCGCCGAGCAGCGCGAAGATCTCGGGCTTTCCGCCGAGCGTGAGGAGCTTCTGGGAGGTGTCGACGACCGGCGGGGCGATGGCTGTGGACCCCACTCCGACCGTGTTGTACGCCGACGTCGGCACGTGGGTGATCTCGTGCAGCACCGTCGCGGGGACCGGCCGGGGCGTGTAGTAGATGCCCTTCGACGGGGTCGTGGAGGTCTGGCTCACGATCACGATCACGGCGACGATCACGATCACAAGGGCGATCGCGCCCCAGATGAACAGGCCCGCATGGGACCGCCCTGGCGTCCCCGGCCGTCGAGCCGGCGGTCGGCGCGTCCCGGGGCGCTGGGCGCCCGGGCGCCCGGCCTCGCGCGACGCGGCGCCCCGGCCGGAGCGGGGCGCCTGCCCCGGACGCTCGTGTGCCCGCCCGCCCTGGCCCGCCCGCCTCTGGGCTTCTTGGCCCCGGCCCGAGCCGCGCTTGCGGTCCTGCGGGCGGCTCTCCCGGCCCACGCTCCTCGCCGCCTCCTTGCCGCTCACCGTCCGGCTCTGCTGCCGGCTGCGCTCCTTGTCGACGGCCCTGCGATCGGGGTTGTCACTGGCACTGTCCGCCATGGCGTTGGGGTTCCTTGATATCGAGTGGAGTGAGGGGTCGCGGGTCGTGAGCAGGACGACCGGTGTCGCCACCACCCGGCGCCACGCACGGGACACCGCGCGCGAAGCCTAGACCAGGGCCAGAGGCGAGCGGGTTCGGGCGGGCGGGGCGGGCGGCCACGAGGGTGCCGCGGCGCGACCGCACGGGGAGCACGGCTGGGGCGGCGGTATCCTCGAGCGTCGTGGTCGAGCAAGGCGACGAGACCGGGCGGCGTCACCCCGACGTGGTGGTGCCGCGGCCTGCGGCGACGGTCATGGTCGTGCGCGATGGTCCCCACGTGACGTCGCCGCTCGAGGTGCTGATGCTGCGACGGAGCCTCCGCGTCGACTTCGTCGGGGGCGCGCACGTGTTCCCCGGCGGTGCGGTCGACCCAGGTGACGGCGGTCCGAGGACCGAGCGCCTCTGCGTCGGGCTCGGAGACGGCGCGGCGAGCGCGACTCTCGGCATGGCCTCCGGCGGCCTCGCGTACTGGGTCGCCGCCCTGCGGGAGTGCTTCGAGGAGTCGGGACTGCTGTTTGCGTGCCGGGCCGACGGGTCGGCGGTCTCGCTCGCGGATCCCGGCGTCGCCGCCCGCCTCGCAGCCCAGCGCGCCGCGCTCAACGCCCGCGAGCGCTCCTTCCTGGAGGTCTGCGAGTCCGAGGGGCTCTTCCTCGCCGTGGGCGCCCTGCACTACTTCGCGCACTGGATCACGCCCGAAGGCTCGTCGCGCCGTTATGACACGCGGTTCTTCGTGGCGCGAGCACCCGAGGGACAGTCGCCCGCCCACGACGTCGGAGAGATGGATTCCGACCTGTGGGTGCGCCCGTCGGACGCGCTCGAGCGCTATTGCGCAGGGGAGATGGAGCTGATCCTCCCGACCATCAAGAACCTCCAGGCGATCGCCCGCTTTCAGACGGCGGAGGAGCTGCTCGACGCGGCGTTCGCCGCCGGCGAGATCCCGACGGTGCTGCCGCGGATGGTCGTGGACGTCGGCGGGGCGAGACTGCTCCTTCCGGGGGACCCCGGCTACGACGCCCCCGACGGCCCGGGGGAACCGGGGGGGAGGGTCGACGTCGACTTCGACGCGGCAGTGCGCGTCGCGTCCCGGGCGGCGAGCACGCAGGGCACGCAGGGCACGCAGGGCACGCATGGCGCGCAGGGCACGCAGGGCACGCAGGGCGCGCAGGGCACGAGCGCCGCACCCGTTGCGGGCGGAGGGCGTCGGCGGCGTGGCTGAGCCCGCCCCGGCGCCGGTTCCCGACACCGGCCGGGACCCTGCCCCGGCGCCGGTTCCCGACACCGGCCGGGACCCCGCCCCGGCGCCTGGGCGCGTGGACGTGCTCGTGCCGGGGCTGCGAAGGATCACCGCCCCGAACCCCGGTGTCATGACCGGGCCGGGGACGAACACCTACCTGGTCGGCAGCCGGGAGATCGCGGTGGTCGATCCCGGTCCCTGTGACCCGCGTCACCTGGAGGCGGTGCTCGCCGCGGCACGCGCGTCCGGCGACCGGATCCGGTGGGTCCTCGTCACGCACACCCACGAAGACCACGCGCCGGGAGCTGCGCCGCTCGCCGCGGCGGCGGGAGCGGAGGTGATCGGGTTCGGGGCACGCGAGGGCTTCGCGCCCGACGCCGTGGCGAGGGACGGCTTCGTGCTCGACGCCCCCTCCTTCCGCCTCCGCGCGCTGCACACGCCGGGCCACGCGAGCGACCATCTCTGCTGGCTTCTCGAGTCGCCCCGGGTCCTCCTCTCGGGCGACCACGTCATGGACAGGGTGACGGTCGTCGTCGCACCGCCCGACGGGGACATGGCCCGGTACCTCGAGAGCCTGCGACGCCTGCCCGAGATCGCCCCGCCCCTCGAGGCGATCGCCCCGGGGCACGGGCGCCTCCTCGGTGAGCCGCTGCTGGTCGTGGAGGCGGTGATCGCACACCGGCTCGCACGGGAGCGGCTCGTGGCAGCGGCGCTCGACGAGGCGGGGTCGGCGACCGTCGGGGAGCTCGTGGGCGCGGTGTACGCGGACGTCACCCCGGCGCTGCACCCGATCGCACGGCTGTCCCTCTGGGCCCACCTGCGCAAGCTCGCGCAGGAAGGCCGCGCCGAGGAGGTGGCTGGCGGGCCCGACCCGCGCTATCGCTCGACGTCGGCCCCCACCGGCGTCGCGCGCGCCTGATCCGGGCCGGCGAAGGCTCCGTCGACCGCGACGGCCACCGCGTCGAGGAGCCGCGCCGTGCATCCCGACGCCTCGAGAAGCGGGGCGATCTCCTCTGCGACCGCGCGGGCGAGGTCGGTGAAGACGTCCGCGAGCTCGCCGCGGCCCAGCGCGACGGGCTCGCCGGCGTCCCCGGCTGCGGCCATGTCGCCGTGGAGGGGGATCTTCCCGACGAGAGGGACGCCGAGCCCGGCGGCGAGGCGTTCGCCGCCCCCCGAGCCGAAGAGCGAGTAGGTCTTCCCGTGCTCGCAGGTGAAGTCGCTCATGTTCTCGACCACGCCCGCGACACGCAGGTACCCTCGCCGCGCCATGTCCGCCGCGCGTGCGGCGACACGCTGCGCGGCGAGGGGCGGGGTCGTGACGACGAGCATCTCGGTGCGCGGCACCATCCGGGCGAGCCCCATCTGGACGTCGCCGGTGCCCGGGGGCAGGTCGACGAGGAGGTAGTCGAGGTCTCCCCAGTGAGCGTCCTGGAGGAATTGTTGGACCGCGCGGTTGAGGAGGAGCCCGCGCCACATCACCGCGCGGTCTTCTTCGGCGAGGAAGCCCATCGACAGCACGCGCAGCACCCCGTCGCCGACGCGCCGCTCCAGCGGGACCATCTTCCCGTCCCGGGCCTCGAGCCGGCCTTCCATGCCGAGGAGGCGCGGCACCGAGAAGCCGCCGATGTCCGCGTCGAGGACGCCGACGGTGAGCCCGCGCCGGGCGAGCGCGGCGGCCAGGTTGACGACGACCGAGGACTTGCCGACGCCGCCCTTCCCCGAGGCGACCGCGAGGACCCGAGCCCGTGGCGGCACCGCCGTGGCCGGGGGGTGCTCGAGCGCCTTGCGGCGCGCCCGCGCCATCAGCGCCGCGCGCTGGTCCGCGTCCATCTGACCGGTCGACAGGTCGACAGAGCGCACCCCGGGGATCGTCCCCACGACCCCGCGGACGTCGCGCTCGAGCTGCGCGCGAAGCGGACAGCCCGCGATCGTGAGGGCCACCACCACGCGGACGTCACCCCCCTCGGACACCTCGACGCTGCGGACCATGCCGAGCTCCACGATGTCGCCGCCCAGCTCCGGGTCGATCACGGCACGGAGGCGCGAGAGGACGTCCTCGACGCCGGGAGGCCCGCCGGGAGGCCCGCCGGGAGGCCCGCCGGGAGGCCCGCCGGGAGATCCGACTGGAGGCCCGCCGGGAGATCCGACTGGAGGCCCGCCGGGAGGCCCGACTGGAGGGGCCGTCGCTCCGGCGTCTCCGGCTCCAGAAGGTGGGGTGCGGGCCTCTTGGACGCCGCCACCCGCAGCTCTTGACCGGTCGGCCATGCCGCGAAGCCTACCGGTCCCCACCTGGAGCTCCGGCCTGCCCGAGGAGGTCCGGCCTGCCCGAGGAGCTCCGGAGCGCCGTGCGAAGCCGTGCCGCCGACGGGCGCGGGCGAGCGCGAACGCGCGCGCCGCCGACGGGCTCGGGCGAGAGCGCACGCGCGCGCCGGCGGCGACGCGCGCGGGCACGGAGAGCACGCGGGCACGGATAACATGGTGGCGCCGCACTCACGACCTGCCCAAGGAGGCCACGGTGACGACGATGACGACGTCGGTGAGCATCGGGAAGAAGCCCGACCCGGTCACCCTGACCGCGAGCGCGTCGGCGAAGGTCGCCCAGCTCCTCGCAGAGGAAGGCGGCGCCGAGGACCTGGCGTTGCGTGTCGCGGTGAAGCCCGGCGGCTGCTCGGGCTACAGCTACGACATGTTCTTCGACTCCGAGCAGGACGACGACGACGTCGTCCGCGAGTTCGGCGGGGTGAAGGTCGTCGTGGACCCGACGAGCGCGGAGCTGCTCACCGGGGCGACCCTGGACTACTCCGACGGGCTCCAAGGCGCCGGGTTCCACATCAGCAACCCGAACGCCACCCGCACCTGCGGGTGCGGTTCGTCCTTCAGCTGACACCCGGGCGCTGCGTGGCCGGTGAACGGCTCCGACGAGGTGTTCGAGGCGACCGCCGCTGCGTGGAGCACCGACTGGCTCGCCCCGGAGTGGCCGACGCGCCGGGGAGGGCGGCGGGCGCGATGAGCGCGCCCGTTGGGGAGCCGGGCCGTGGCGTCCGGCCTGCCGGCCCGTACCGCCCCGTCGTCCGCGCGGGCGACTGGGTGGTCACCTCCGGCCAGATCGGCGCGGCGCCCGGGCCCGATGGCGCGCCGCGGCTCGTGGAAGGTGGCACCGCCGCGCAGCTCCGCCAGGTGCTCACCAACGTCTCGGACGTCCTCGCGGAGCACGGCGCGACGCTCGCCGACGTGGTGAAGGCGACCGTCTTCCTCGTCGACATTTCGGAGTTCGCGCTGGTCAACGAGATCTGGGCCGAGACCTGGCCCGAGCCGCGCCCTGCCCGGTCGGCGATCGGCGTCGCGGCCCTCCCGATGGGGGCGAGCGTCGAGGTCGAGGCCTGGGCGCACAGACCTGCGACCTCAGGCTGACGCGATCGGTTACAGGTAGCCACCGATCGGCAGGTGGCGGGGGGGAAGCGGCACGCCGAACGCGGTGCGGCCGCCGTATTTCTGCTGGAGCACGGGGCCCATCTCGTCCGCCCTGTGGACGACGGAGGTGATCGCTGCGGCGAGCTGCGACTCGGCGAGCGGATGCGCCACGACGTCGGAGAACAGGACGACCGTGCCGTCGTCCCAGACCGCCTTCACCCAGTTGGTGGTGCGGTTGATCTCGTTGACCGCCTCTTCGATGCCGCTCGGGTTCCCGATGTCCCACAGGACCGGGGAGAAGACCCGCACGACCGGCGCGTCCCGGAACACCCGGACGTAGGCGACGCTCGCCCGCGAGCGGATGGGGATGTCGCCGTCCTTGTCCACCTGGACGTCGTCGACCCCGAGCACGGATCGCACGACTTCCCTCACCCGGGTACGCAGCTCGTCGGATCCGGTCGCTGCGTCGGAGGGGACCTCGGCCCATAGCTCGGAGGGGACCTCGGCCCATAGCTCGGGGCGGGCACGTGCCGCTGCGGCGGGTTGCGAGCCGACTGCCGGAGACGCCTGGCCGAGAGCCAGCAGGTGGGCCAGGACGGCGGCCCTCAGCGAGGGGGCGTTCCGGCACGATCGCAGGTACGTGACCTCCGCCAGGGCAGAGCGCCCGCCGACCGCCGCCGACCCGAGCCCGCGCGAGCGCAGCGCGGAGACGACGGACCGCCGGACGACCGGGTCCTTCGCGATCCACCCGTCCCGGAGCGCCCTCCACGTCTCCTTCACGAACATCTCGGTGGGCGCCGGCCCGTAGCGGTCGGCCAGCGCCCGCGCGACGTCGACGCCCTCGATCCTCAGCTCGTCCTTCAGCTGCCGGAGCAAGCCGCTCGGCAACGCCGACCAATCGAAGCCGGTCTTGGCCACCTCGGCACGCCTCTTTCCTGTCGTCACGGCCATTGTGCCAGCCAGGCGGCTGCCGCGAGCCCCGCCGGCGGAATTGGAGGCAGCCAGGGACGTCCTCGCGGCGCGAGTCGAGGTGCACCGTCGGCGCCCGCCCCGCTCGAGCACCTGCGCCGACCAGCGGATCCTCGGCCGGGCGGCCGCTCCGGGCCGTCAGGGCGAAGGTACCGGCCCCGGCGACCACGCAGGCTGGCCGAAGCGGTAGCCGACCGAGCGCACCGTCTCGATGAGGTGCGCGTGCTCCTCGCCGAGCTTCGCCCGCAGCCGGCGCACGTGCACGTCGACCGTGCGAGCCCCGCCGTAGTACTCGTAGCCCCACACCCTGCTCAAGAGGGTCTCCCGGGTGAAGACCTTTCCGGGGTGAGCGGCGAGGAACCGGAGGAGCTCGTACTCCATGTAGGTGAGGTCGAGCACGCGCCCGGCCACTGCGGCCTGGTACGTCTCGAGGTTCAGCACGAGAGGCCCGTGCTCGATGACGTGGGGCGCCGCGTGGCGCCCCGACCGCCACAGGAGGTGCTCCAGACGCGCGGCGATCTCCGCCGGGCGCGAAGGCAGGACGCAGAAGTCGTCGAACAGGTCGTCGCGCAGCTGCAGCTCGCGGAGCTGGTCCTCCGCGATGACGAGCAGCAGCGGGCTCACCGGGTCCTCCCTGCGGCGGAGGTGCCGGCAGAAGGCGACCGCACGGGAGAGGTCGTCCGCCGCGCTCACGACGGCGCCCGCCCAGCCGTCCTTCGTGGACGTCGTCTCGAGGGCGTTCGCGGCCTCGGGGCTCGAGGCAGCGCGGAAGCCGAGCCCGCCCTGGCGCAGGGCTGCGCCGACGACGGGCAGGACCGGGTCAGGAAAGCAGACGAGCGGCTCCACTGGCCCGATTCTTGCTCGCGGGAGCCGGTGCCCCTGCCGCCACGAGCACGCAGCCCACGAGGCCGCTCACAAGATCGGCAGGTAGCGGTCGAGCTCGAACTGGGTGACCGAGACGCTGTAGTCGCGCCACTCCGCCCGCTTGTTGCGGATGAACCACTCGAAGACGTGCTCGCCGAGCGTGTCGGTGAGCAGCTTGGACTCGGCCATCTCGTCCACCGCCTCCTTGAGCGAGCCGGGGAGCGGCCGGATCCCGCGCGTCCTGAGCTCGCGCTCGGAGAGGTCGAAGAGGTTGGCGTCGGCCTCGGGCGGGAGCTCGTAGCCCTGCTCGACCCCCTGGAGCCCCGCGGCGAGGACGACGGCGAACGCCAGGTAGGGGTTGCAGGCGGAGTCCGGGGCCCGGTACTCGACGCGGGTCGACTCGGCCTTCGCCTGCTTCACGACCGGCACGCGGACGAGCGCGGAGCGGTTGTTGCGCGCCCAGCCGATGTGCACGGGCGCCTCGTAGCCGCTGACGAGGCGCTTGTACGAGTTGACCCACTGGTTCGTCACCGCCGTGATCTCTCGGGCGTGATGGAGCAGCCCGGCGATGAACCGCTTGGCGACGTCGGAGAGGCCGTAGGCGTCGGACGGGTCCGAGAATGCGTTGCGCTCCCCGTGCCACAAGGAGAGGTGGGTGTGCATCCCCGAGCCCTGCACGCCGGCCATCGGCTTCGGCATGAAGGTCGCGTAGACGCCTTCGTGGCGGGCGGTCTCCTTCACCACGAGGCGAACGGTCATCACCGTGTCAGCCATGGTCAGTGCGTCGGTGTAGCGCAGGTCGATCTCGTGCTGCGAGGGTGCGTCCTCGTGCTGCGCGTGCTCCACGGGGATGCCCATCTCCTCGAGACGCAGCACGGTGCGGCGCCGGACCTCGCTCGAGCGGTCGTCGACGGAGAGGTCGAAGTACGAACCGGCGTCGAGCGGCCGCGGTCGTGCGGCCGGGTCGGCACCGTCCAGGTAGAAGAACTCCACCTCGGGCGCGACGAAGAACGTGTAGCCCGCGTCTCGGGCGCGCTCCAAGGTCCGTCGGAGCGCGTGGCGAGGGCAGCCTTCGAACGGGGTGCCGTCGAGGTTGAAGATGTCGCAGTAGACGGCCGCGACCGCCTCGTCACGGGCGTGCCACGGCAGCACCTGGAAGGTCTTGGGGTCCGGGCGCGCCAGCACGTCGGCCTCCTGCACGCGGGAGAAGCCGTCGATCGCCGAGCCGTCGAAGGTCATCCCGTCATCGAGCGCGTCCTCGAGCTCTGCCGGGGTGATGTTGAAGGCCTTCGAGGTGCCGAGGACGTCGGTGAACCACAACTGGACGAAGCGGATCCCGCGCTCTTCGACGGTCCGCAGGACGTAGTCGCGCTGGCTCTGCACCTGCGCCTCCCTCGCGCCGGACGCCGCGGTCACCTCGCTCGCGGGGGTCCGGGCCGTCGTGCCGAGTCGGGCCGGGCGGCGCACCTCAACGCTGCTCGCCCTCCGCCGCGCCGCACACCGTGCCGATGAGGAGCCGGCTCACCACGTAGGGGTCCATGTTCGCGTTGGGCCGGCGGTCCTCGATGTAGCCGTTCTTGTCCTTCGCCACCTGCCAGGGGATGCGGATCGACGCGCCGCGGTCCGAGACCCCGTAGCTGAACTTCGAGTAGTGCTGGGTCTCGTGGTGGCCGGTGAGGCGCATCTCGATGCCGGAGCCGTAGTTCTGGACGTGCTCGTCGATGCTCTTCCCGAGTGCCTCGCAGGCGGCGATGATCGCGTCCCATCCGTTCCCGGTGCGCATCTCGTGGGTCGAGAAGTTCGTGTGGCACCCCGCGCCGTTCCAGTCCCCGAGGATGGGCTTGGGCTCGAGCGTCGCCCACACCCCGAAGTCCTCGGCGACCCGGAAGAGAAGCCACCGGGCGGCCCACAGCTGGTCGCCGCACTCCGGCGCCGGGAGGATCCCGATCTGAAACTCCCACTGGCCCATCATCACCTCGGCGTTCGTGCCTTCGATGGCGAGGCCGGCGCGCAGCATCGCAGCGGTGTGACGTTCGACGATCTCTCGCCCGGGCATCTTGTCGCCGCCGACGCCGCAGTAGTAGGGCCCCTGCGGCGCCGGGAACCCTGTGGCGGGCCAGCCGAGGGGGCGGCCGTTCTGCAAGAAGGTGTACTCCTGCTCGAAGCCGAACCACGGCTCGTGGGCCCCGTAGCGCTGCGCGGTCGCGGCGCACGCGTGCCGGGTGTTGGTGGGGTGCGGCTCCATGTCGACGTCGAGCACCTCGCACATCACGAGGACGTTGTCGTCGCCGCGCAAGGGGTCCGGGCAGACGAAGACCGGCTGGAGGACGCAGTCGGAGTTGGCTCCGGTCGCCTGGTTCGTGCTGGAGCCGTCGAACCCCCAGATCCCCGGCTTCTTGCCGGCGGCGACGATCTTGGTCTTGCTCCGCACGAGGGGAGAAGGCTCGGTCCCGTCGATCCAGATGTACTCGGCCTGGTAGCTCACTCCCCGCCGTCCTTTCGCTGTGCTCGCCCGCGCGCACCGGCACCCGCGGTCTCTCGGGCCATTAGATCAGCGACCGGTGGCATGTCGATGTCCTGCATGTGAACAGCGCGTGAATCCATGCGCCGTTCGGTGCGCGACCGGTCCGGGAGCGTCCCGAGGGCCGTGGAGGGCATCCGGAGCCGGGCCCTCCCGTAGGCTGGGGCAATGGCGCTCCGTGTCGCGATCGCCCAGCTCGACATGGTCGTGGGCGACCTCGGGGGCAACGTCGGGAGGATTCTCGGGTCGCTTCGGCGCGCCGAGGTCGCCGGTGCGCAGCTCTGCGTCTTCCCCGAGCTGGCGATCACGGGCTACCCGCCCGAGGACCTCCTCCTGCAGGCGGGCTTCGTCGCCGACAACGAGGCGGCGCTCGCAGAGGTCGCGGCGTCGACGGGCGACTGCGCGGCGGTCGTCGGGTACGTCCACCAGCTCCCTGACGCGACCGGGGGCATGGTCGGCGAGGAGGCGACCGGGGGCATGGTCGGCGAGGAGGCGACCGGGGGCATGGTCGGCGAGGAGGCGACCGGCGGCATGGTCGGCGAGGAGGCGACCGGCGCAGAGGCTGGGGCCGGCACCTGGGCGCACCGCCGTCCTCACCTCGCGAACGCCGCAGCCGTGTGCGCCGGCGGGCGCGTCGCGGGCGTCTACCACAAGCGCCTCCTCCCCAACTACAGCGTCTTCGACGAGCAGCGGTGGTTCACGCCGGGAGACGGACCGCCCCTTCTCTACCGGGTCGGCGGCGTGCTCGCGGGCGTGTCGATCTGCGAGGACGTCTGGGCAGCCCGCGGCCCCGTCGCCCAGCTCGGCGCGGCGGGCGCCCAGGTGGTGGTGAACATCAACGCGTCGCCGTACTCGCGCGGGCGCCGGGCCGAGCGGCTCGCGATGCTCGCCGAGCGCGTCAGGGAGGCCGGCACGGCGATCGTCTACGTGAACCTCGTCGGCGGCCAGGACGAGCTCGTCTTCGACGGCTCGAGCCTCGTGGTCGCCGCAGACGGCACCCTCGTCTCGGCCGGCGCGCAGTTCGAGGAGGACTTCGTCGTCGTCGACCTGCCGGTGCCTGGAGCGCAGGCGCCGGGCGCCCGGGTGATCGACCTGTCCGGCCCGAAGGCGCCGGCGCGCGCGGAGGCGCTCGCCGCGCGGCCGGCGCCCCCCGAGCCGCTCGACCCCGTCGCCGAGGTCTATGCGGCGCTCGTCCTCGGCACGCGCGACTACCTGTGGAAGAACGGGTTCGGCGGCGCCGTCGTCGGCCTGTCGGGCGGCATCGACTCCTCGCTCGTCGCCGTCGTCGCGACCGACGCGATCGGCGCCGACCACGTCCACGGCGTGGCCATGCCCTCGCGTCACTCGAGTGAAGGGTCGGTGAGCGACGCGCGCCTGCTCGCCGAGCGGCTCGGCGTCCAGCTCCGCGTGGTCCCGATCGACCAGGCGCACCGATGCATGGACGCCGTGCTCGAGTCCGCGCTCGACGCGCCGCCTGTGGGCATCACCGACGAGAACCTCCAGTCGCGTCTTCGCGGCGTCATCCTGATGGGCATCTCCAACGCGACGGGATGGATCGTCCTCACGACCGGCAACAAGAGCGAGACGGCGACGGGCTACTCCACCCTTTACGGCGATTCCGCCGGCGGCTTCGCGGTGATCAAGGACGTTCCGAAGACGCTTGTCTACGACCTGTGCCGGTACCGCAACGCGCGCGCCGTCGCCGAGGGCGCCACCGAGCCGGTGCCGTTGTCAGTCCTAATGAAGCCACCGTCCGCCGAGCTGCGCCCCGGGCAGCGCGACGACCAGTCGCTGCCGGCCTACGAGCTGCTCGACCCGATCCTCGAGGCCTACGTCGAGCGCGACCGCACCGCCGCGGACCTCGTCGCCGACGGCTTCGATCCGGACCTCGTCGAGCGGGTGGTGCGGTTGGTCGACGGCGCCGAGTACAAGCGGCGGCAGGCGGCGCCCGGCGTCCGCATCACCAGCAAGGCCTTCGGAAGGGACCGGCGGATGCCGATCACCAACGCGTACCGTCCCCGGACGAAGGACGCGGCGACGAGCGCGGCACATGGAGGCTGACCCCGGCTCTGCCCACGACGAGCGCGGCGCGCTCGGGCTGCAGGAGGCTGCGGCCCGCCATGGCGCGTACCGCTGGGTGGAGCGGCGCCTCTTCGAGCTGACCGGGTCGTGGGCCGCCGCGCCGGGGCTGCCCGACGAGGCACGGCTCCTCCTCTTCGAGGCGAGCGCCGCACATGCGTGGCACGCCGAGCTGTGGGAGGCCCGCCTGCCGGTGCTCGCCGGCGTCGACCACGAGGAGCTCACGCGGCCGCTCGGGCGCGCGGCCGAGCCGCTGCTCAGGAGCCTCGAGCCGGGCGCCTTCGGCGGGGACGACGAGACGGCCGGGCGGCGGTTCCTCGTGGGGCTCGCCAGGGTGGTCCTGCCGCTCCTTCTCGTCTCCTACCGACGGCTCGGCCAGCGTCTCGTCCCGGTCGCCGACGGGCCGGCCATCCGTGCGCTCACCCTGGTCGTGCGCGACGCCGAGGAGGAGCTGCGCGCCGCCGAGACGCTGGTCGACGGGCTCCTCGCAGGCCCGGAGGCGGTCCAGCAAGCCGCCGAGTGGACGCGTGCGCTGGGCGACCCCGGGTGCCGAGGCGGCGAAGGCGACGACCTTTTCCCCTGGTCAGAGGCCGATCAGGCCTGACGGGAGGGGTGGCAGGAGAGGGACCCCTTGACCCCGCCTGTAAAATCACACCACCGGCTGCCTGCGGCCGCGCAGAAGCTGCCATTCAACGCCGGCACGGAGGAGCCACCGCCCAGCCGGTGCCGAACGTACTACACGGGAAGGCTCGGGACGGGTCTTGGCGAAGGAACGCATCGAACGGGACGACGAGGACCTCGTACGTCTGTACCTCACCGACATCGGGCAGTACCCGCTGCTCACCAAGGACGACGAGGTGCGTCTGGCGCAGGCGATCGAAGCCGGCCGCCAAGCCGAGGACGAGCTTCGCGCTGCGCCCAGGACGCTCGCCGCTCCGAAGAAGCGGGAGATGCGCCGGACCGTTCTCTCCGGAGAGCGGGCGCAGCAGACCTTCGTCCAGTCCAACCTCCGGCTGGTCGTCTCCATCGCGAAGAAGTACCAGGCTTCCGGGCTGCCGCTGCTCGACCTCATCCAGGAGGGCAATCTCGGTCTCATGCACGCGGTCGAGAAGTTCGACTGGCGGAAGGGCTTCAAGTTCTCCACCTACGCGACGTGGTGGATCCGCCAGGCGATCACCCGCGGCATCGCGAACACCGGGCGCACGATCCGGCTGCCCGTGCACGCGGGCGACACCCTCGCGCGCGTGCAGAAGGCGCAGGCCCGTCTCGAGCTCAAGCTCGGCCGCCCCGCGACGCTCGCCGAGCTCGGCGTGGAGGTGGAGATGCCCGAGGACAAGCTCGTGGAGGCGCTGCGCTTCCGGGCGGAGCCGCTGTCGCTCTCCGAGCCGCTGCGTGAGGACGGGGACGCAGAGCTCGGGGACGTGGTGGAGGACAGATCGGCGGAGTCGCCCTTCGAGGTGGCCGCGGTGTCGCTCCTCCCCGAGGAGATCGGGCGCCTGCTCTCACCGCTCGACGAGCGCGAGCGCGAGATCCTCCGGCTGCGCTTCGGTCTGGACCGCGGCGAGCCGAGGACGCTCGAGGAGGTCGGGGAGCACTTCAACCTGACCCGGGAGCGCATCCGCCAGATCGAGGCTCGGGCGATGTCGAAGCTCCGCCACCCGTCCTCCGACACCGGCGCCAGGGACCTGCTCACCGTCTGACAGGGTGAGGCGCTGGGCCTCCCTCGCCGCCGGAGAAGCCCTCGGGCCGTTGGGGCTACCATCGGCGGCATGAAGAAGCTCCTCGTTCTCGCCGTTCTCGTGGCCATCGGCGTGGTGGCGGCCCGCCGCCTGCGCGCCGACTGAGCCGTCGTCACACCGCGTGGCGCGTCCGCGCGCCGTGCCGCGGCCAGCTTCCCATCGCGACGGCCTCCGCGGTCCGTTGACGCCTGCTCCGCCACCACAGCGCGGCGGCGCCTGCGGCCAGCGCGAGGCCGGTCGTGAGCACGGGTGTGCGCACGCCCATCCGGTTGCGCAGGCGCACGGGCTTCGTGAACTGGCGGATCTCCCAGCCGCGCTCGCGGGCCACCCTGGCGAGCCCGCGGTCGGGGTTGACCACGACGGGATGACCGACGGACTCGAGCATCGGGAGGTCCGTCGCCGAGTCCGAGTACGCGGTCGACTCGGCGAGCTCAAGGTCCGTACGCGCCGCGAGCGCGTGGATCGCCTCGGCCTTGCCCTCGCCGGACGCGTAGAACGCCATCCTCCCCGTGTAGCGGCCCTCCCCGTCGACCTCGCCGACCGAAGCGATCGCGCCGTCCGCGCCCAGAAGCTCGGCGAGGGGGACGACGATCTCCTCGGGTGACGCCGAGACCAGGTAGACGCGGTCCCCCGCGGCGTGGTGCGCCTCCATGAGCTCGAGCGCCTCGTTGTAGATGAGCGGCTCCACCGTCTCGAGGAGCGTCTCGCGGACGATCTCACGGACTCGGTCGCGCTGCCAGCCCCTGGTCAGGGCCAGCATGGACTCACGGATGCGGGCGAGGCGGTCCTTGTCGGCGCCGAGGTGGAGGTAGATCAGCTGACCGATCAACGCGCGCAGCACGACGCGCCGGCTCACGAGCCCGCCGCGGCGGAACGGCCGACCGAAGGCCGGGATGGAGCCCTTGGCGATGACCGTCTTGTCGAGGTCGAAGAACGCCGCTCTCACGTGCCAATCGTAGGTGGGCAGCCGGGCTCGACCGTCGATCAGCGCCTGCGAGCCGCCGGCGGAACGGCTCCGTCACGCCGTGGCCGGCGGCATCGAGGCCGCGCCCTGCGGTGCGTCGGGAGGCTCGGGAGGCGGGCCGAGCCCCCCGGCGCACCGGCCCGCTCCCGGCGCGCGCTCCCCTGGCGCCGGCCGGCTCGGCGGAGCGGTTCTTGCCGCCCCGCCGCAAGGTGGCTATCGTCCCCTGGGCTCCGGGCGGCCGCGCCCGTACGCGGGCGTCCCTCCGTCGGCTCCGCCGGCGGCCGCGCCCACACGGAACCGCCCGGCGGCGCCGATCGGGCTGGACCGGCAGGGCATTTCGAGGCACGGGCTGCGACGCAGCCGCAGCAGGGTACGAAAGGACAGCGAGGATGGTGCACCCCGTCGTAGCGGAGGGCAGCTACCAGGCCTTCCACTTGGGCTCTGCCGACGAGATCTGGCTGGTCCTGGCCCTGCTCGCCGGCCTGATCGGGATCGGCACGGGTGTCGTGCTCATGCGGGGAGTCCTCGCGGCGGACACCGGCACCGACAAGATGCGCCAGATCGCGCACGCCATCCAGGAGGGCGCCGAGGCGTTCCTCAGGCGGCAGTTCCGCACGATCCTCGTCATCGTGGTCCCGCTCGCGGTCCTCATCTTCTTCACGGCCACGAAGGTGTCCCGGCCGGACGGGTCCGTGGCGCTCAGCTTCGGGGAGGCCGGCGTCTACCGGGTGATCTGCTTCCTCTTCGGCGCGGCGTTCTCGGGCCTCACCGGCTTCATCGGCATGAGCATGGCGGTCCGCGGGAACGTGCGGACCGCCGCGGCGGCTGCGCGCGGCGGGCGGATGGCCGGCGCGCTCCAGGTGGCCTTCCGCACGGGCGCGATCACCGGCATGCTCTGCGTCGGCCTCGGCCTGCTGGGGGCCACCTCGATCGTCCTGATCTTCCAGAACACGGCGACCGCCGTGCTCATCGGGTTCGCCTTCGGCGCCTCGCTGCTCGCCCTCTTCATGCGTGTCGGCGGCGGCATCTTCACCAAGGCGGCGGACGTCGGGGCGGACCTCGTCGGCAAGGTGGAGGCCGGCATCCCCGAGGACGACCCGCGCAACGCGGCGACCATCGCCGACAACGTGGGCGACAACGTGGGGGACTGCGCCGGCATGGCCGCCGACCTCTTCGAGTCCTACGAGATCACCATCATCTCGTCGCTGATCCTCGGGTACTCGGCCTTCCGCAGCCTCGCCGGCCACGCCCACGACCCCACCCCGGCGGTGATCTACCCGTTGATCGTGCCGGCCATAGGGATCGTCGCGTCCGTGATCGGCGTGTACGCCGTCCGGGCGCGCGCGAAGGACCGCAACGCCATGGCCCCCATCAACCGCGGCTTCTGGCTCGCCGCGCTGCTGACCGTGATCGGCGCGCTCTTCGTCGCCGAGTACTACGTCCACGACATCACGGTCTTCTGGGCGGTCCTCACCGGCGTGGCGCTCGCCCTCGCGCTCAGCCTGATCACCGAGCAGTTCACCTCCACCGAGCGGAGCCCCGTTCGCGAGATCTCGGAGGCCGCACGGACGGGTCCCGCCACGACCGTGCTGTCCGGCTTCTCGGCAGGCCTCGAGTCGTCGGTGTGGGCGATCCTCGCCATCGCCGTGGCCATCGGCGTGGCCATCGGCCTCGGAGGCGGCAACATCGAGCTGACGCTTTACCTCGTGGCGCTCATCGGGATCGGCCTCCTGGCGACGACCGGCATGGTGGTCTCCGAGGACAGCTTCGGTCCGGTGTCGGACAACGCGGCGGGGGTCGCGGAGATGTCCGGAGAGTTCACCGGCGAGGGCGAGAGGATCATGGTGAGCCTCGACGCGGTCGGCAACACGACCAAGGCGATCACCAAGGGCATCGCGATCGGGTCCGCGGTCATCGCTGCCATCGCGCTCTTCGCCGCGTTCGTGGAGACCGTCGGCTCGCAGCTCAAGCTCCCGACGGCAACGCTCTTCCGCAACCCCCTCACCCAGGTCAACGTGTCGAACCCGACGACGTTCGTCGGGCTGCTCATCGGAGGCTCGATCGCGTTCTTGTTCTCCTCGCTGGCGATCCGTGCCGTCGGGCGTTCGGCGGGGACGGTCGTCCAGGAGGTGCGCCGCCAGTTCCGCGAGCACCCGGGGATCATGGACTACACCGAGACCCCCGAGTACGGCCGGGTCATCTCGATCTGCACCGCAGCGGCCCAGCGCGAGCTGGCGACGCCGGCGCTGCTCGCCATCCTGTCGCCGGTGATCGTCGGCTTCGGGATCAACTACCTGGCGCTCGGCGGCTTCCTCGCGGCGGCGATCCTGACCGGCCAGCTGATGGCGAACACCCTGTCCAACTCAGGAGGGGCGTGGGACAACGCCAAGAAGTTCATCGAGGACGGCCACGAGGGCGGCAAGGGGTCCGATCCCCACAAGGCAGCGGTCATCGGGGACACGGTCGGCGACCCGTTCAAGGACACGGCCGGCCCTGCGCTGAACCCGATGATCAAGGTGATGAACCTCGTCTCGCTCCTCGTGCTGCCGGCGGTGATCAGCCTCCGCCACAGCGACGTCCGGTACGCGATCGCGGGGATCGCCCTCGTGGTGCTGCTCGGGGCGATCGGCTTCTCGAAGCGCAAGGCTCACGGGATGGACGTCGCGACCCCGGAGGCCGCGGTCACGCCCGGAGGCACTGCGTCGGCGGTGGCGGCGGCTGACTGAGGACCCGAGAGCGGGCACCGCGTCCGCCCTCCTGCCCTGAAGGTGGCCGGCTTCGGGCCCGGGGCGGCGGGCGCCGGCGTGCCGTGCCCGCCGCCGTGCCCAGCCCGCCGCCGTGCGGGGGTGCCTTGACAAGGTCCTGGCGGAGCCGGGAGCCTGTCGTCGTCGTGAGGCAAGGAGGAGGTCCCGTGGTCGGCGCGCCGGAAGGAGGCGCATTCGATGGGTAAGGCGCTCGTCATCGTCGAGTCGCCTGCCAAGGCGCGCACGATCGCCCGGATGCTCGGGCCCGAGTTCGTCGTCGAGTCGTCGGTCGGCCACGTGCGCGACCTGCCGCGCGGCGCCGACGAGGTGCCCGCCGCCTACAAGTCCGAGGAATGGGCCCGCCTCGGGGTCGACGTGGAGAACGGGTTCAAGCCGCTGTACGTGGTGTCGCCCGAGAAGCGGTCCGTCGTGGCGAACCTGAAGGCCAGGTTGAGGGACGCCGACGAGCTGTACCTCGCGACCGACGAGGACCGCGAGGGCGAGTCGATCGCGTGGCACCTGACCGAGGTGCTCGCGCCGCGTGTCCCGGTGAAGAGGATGGTGTTCCACGAGATCACCCCGGCGGCGATCCGGCGCGCCGTCCAGGAGTGGCGCGAGCTGGACCGCCGCCTGGTCGACGCGCAGGAGGCCCGACGAATCCTCGACCGGCTCTACGGCTACGAGGTCTCGCCCGTCCTGTGGCGCAAGGTCATGCCGCGCCTGTCGGCCGGGCGGGTGCAGAGCGTCGCCACGCGTGTGGTCGTCGAGCGCGAGCGGGCCCGCATGCGGTTCCGCTCCGCCGCCTGGTGGGGCGTCGAGGTCGCCTTCGTCGAGGTGGAGCCCGCCGCGCAAGGGGAGCCGGCGCAGTTCGCAGCGACCCTCGTCGCGATCGACGGGGCGCCGCTCGCCACCGGTCGGGACTTCGACGAGCAGGGCAGGGTCACCGGCGACGGGGTGCGCGTGCTCGCCGAGGCTGACGCTCGGGCGCTGGCCCAGGGTCTCACCGGGGAGACGTTCACGGTCCGGTCGGTGACCGAGCGGCCGTTCCGGCGGGCGCCCGCGGCGCCGTTCATCACCTCGACGCTGCAGCAGGAGGCCGGCCGCAAGCTCCGCTTCAGCGCGCAGCGGGCCATGCAGGTCGCCCAGCGTCTCTACGAGCAGGGCTGGATCACCTACATGCGGACGGACTCGACGACGCTGTCGGACGAGGCGCTGGCCGCCGCCCGCGCCCAGGCCACCGCCCTCTACGGCGCCGCGTTCGTCCCGCGCGAGCCGCGTCGGTACGAACGCAGGGTGAAGAACGCGCAGGAGGCGCACGAGGCGATCCGCCCGGCCGGCGACGTCTTCCGCACGCCGGACGAAGCGGCGCAGACCCTGCACGGCGACGAGCTGCGCCTCTACGACCTGGTGTGGAAGCGCACGGTCGCCTCACAGATGGTGGACGCGACCGGGACGAGCGCTCAGGTCCGCATGGTCGCGGCCGTCCCCGCGGAGTCGGCGGCGTTCGCCGGCGCCGAGGCCCTGGCCTCGGCGAGCGGCCGGGTCATCGCGTTCCCAGGGTTCCTCCGCGCCTACGTCGAGGGGGACGACGACCCCGAGGCGGAGCTCGCCGACCGCGAGGTCGCCCTGCCGCGGCTCGCAGAAGGCGACCTCGTCCGTGCCGCCGAGCTCGAGCCGGGCTCGCACGCGACCCAGCCGCCCGCCCGCTTCACGGAGGCGTCGCTCGTCAAGGCGATGGAGGAGCTGGGCGTGGGGC
The DNA here is from genome assembly GCA_021828055.1 of Actinomycetes bacterium. Classification (GTDB taxonomy): domain Bacteria; phylum Actinomycetota; class Acidimicrobiia; order Acidimicrobiales; family RAAP-2; genus JAJYVT01. Next base: position 14,644 of record JAKATH010000020.1, on the reverse strand, counting down.
GTCCCTCCACCTACGCGAGCGTCATCGCCACGATCCTCGACCGGGGGTACGTCTGGAAGAAGGCGAGCGCGCTCGTGCCGAGCTTCACCGCGTTCGCCGTGGTCGGCCTGCTCGAGCGGTACTTCCCCGACCTCGTGGACTACGGCTTCACGGCAGCCATGGAGGACGACCTCGACGAGATCGCGAGCGGCCGCGAAGAGGCGCTCCCGTGGCTCACGCGCTTCTACTTCGGAGACGCCCGGGCCGACGGCCCGGGGTGCGGCGCCGAGGAAGGGCCCGGCGTCTCCCGAGCCGAGGAGTCGGAGACGGCCCGCGTTGGCCTGAAAGAAGCGGTCGCCGCGCACCTCGGGGCCATCGACGCGCGGGAGATCAACTCGATCCCGATCGGCATCGGCTCCGCGGGCGGTCCGATCGTCGTGCGCGTCGGACGCTACGGGCCCTACCTCCAGCGGGGCGAGGAAAGGACGTCGATCCCCGAGGACCTCCCGCCCGACGAGCTCACCGTCGAACGCGCCGAGGAGCTCCTCGACGCCCCGTCGAGCGACCGTGTGCTCGGGACGGACCCTGACACCGGGCTGGAGGTGCAGCTCCGAGACGGCAGGTTCGGGCCCTACGTCCAGCTCGGCGTGCCGGCCGACGCTGGTGAGAAGCCTCGCACGGCGTCATTGTTCAAGTCGATGTCGCCCGCGACCCTCACGCTCGAGCAAGGGCTCGAGCTCCTCCGCCTTCCACGGGTCGTCGGCGCGGATCCCGAGAGCGGCGAGGAGATCCTCGCGTCCAACGGTCGGTTCGGCCCCTACCTGAAGCGCGGCACCGACACGCGCAGCCTCGAGTCCGAGGAGCAGCTGCTGACCGTGACGCTGGACGAGGCGCTCGCGCGGTTCGCCCAGCCGAAGACGGGCCGTGGACGGGCGCAGGCTGCGGGGCCCTTGCGGGAGCTCGGCGCAGACCCCGGGACCGGTCTTTCGGTGGTGGTGCGCGAAGGGAGGTTCGGCCCCTACGTCACGGACGGCGCCACCAACGCCTCGTTGCGCAAGGGCGACGATCCGCTGACCGTCACCATCGAGCGGGCGGCCGAGCTGCTCGCCGATCGGAGGGCGGCCGGGCCCTCGGCACGCCGGCGGGGCGGCGCGGCGAAGAAGGCGAAGAAGGCCCCGGCGAAGAAGGCGGCGGCGAAGAAGGCACAGGGGGCGGCGGCGAAGAAGGCCCCGGCGAAGAAGGCACAGGGGGCCCCGGCGAAGAAGGCGGCGGCGAAGAAGGCCCCGGCGAAGAAGACGGCGGCGAAGAAGGCACAGGGGGCGGCGGCGAAGAAGGCACAGGGGGCGGCGGCGAAGAAGGCACAGGGGGCGGCGGGCGAGTGACGCCTCGGCGAGGGCGGCTCGTCGCGTTCGAGGGGGTCGACGGGAGCGGCAAGTCGACGCAGGCGAGGATCCTGGCCGGGACGATCGACGCCGTGCTCACCTTCGAGCCGGGCGCCACCGGCCTCGGCAGCGCCCTGCGGCACCTCCTGCTCGACCCCGGCCACCCGGAGCCCGACGTGCGGGCGGAGGCGCTTCTCATGGCCGCCGACCGCGCGCAGCACGTCGCCGAGGTGATCCGTCCGGCGCTCGAGCAGGGGCGAACCGTCGTGACGGACCGGTTCTCGGGCTCGACGATCGCCTACCAGGGGTACGGCAGGGGGCTTCCCGTCGGAGAGCTCCGCCGGCTCGTCGCGTGGGCGACGGACGGCGTCGAGCCCGACCTGACCGTGGTGGTCGACGTCCCGCTCGCGGTGGCGCGTCGCCGGCTCGAGCGCGGGCAGGCGGACCGGCTCGAGCGCCTGGACGGGCGGTTCTTCTCGCGTGTGCGGGACGGCTACCTCGAGCTCGCGGGCGCGGACCCCCTCAGGTGGACGGTGGTCGACGGGGACGCGGACGTGGACGTGGTGGCGGCAGCGGTGCGCGAGGTCGCCGAGAAGCGCCTGGGGGACGTGTTCGCAAAGGGCCCCCGTTCGTGACCCCGGCGGCGACGGACGGCGAGCGTCCCGCGGCCGCGCTGTTCGACGGCGTCGTCGGCCAGGAGCGCGCGGTGGCCGCCCTGCGGGCGGCCGCCCGGCGCCCCGTGCATGCCTATCTTCTCGTCGGCCAACCCGGATCGGGCACGCGCGCTGCGGCGCGGAGCTTCGCCGCGGCGTTGCTCTGCCCGTACGAGGGCTGCGGCAGCTGCGACAGCTGCCGCCGCGCGCTCGGGGGGACCCATCCGGACCTCGTCACCTTCGAGCGCACCGGCGCAGCCGTCGATGTGGACGACGCCCGCCGGTTCGGGGCGCTCGCGCTGCGCCGCCCGCTCGAGGCGGCACGGCAGGTGCTCGTCCTCGGCGACGTCCATCTGGCAGAGCGCGCCGCTCCTGCCCTTCTCAAGACCCTCGAGGAGCCGCCGGCGACGACCGTCTTCCTCCTCCTCGCCGACGACGTGTCGCCGGAGCTCGCCACCATCGCGAGCCGTTGCGTGGAGATCCCCTTCCCCCCGGTGCGGACCGAGACCATCGCCGCGTGGCTCGTCCGACGTGGCACGGACCCCGCACGTGCGCGCCTCGTCGCGGAAGGCGCCGGAGGGAGCGTCGAGCGCGCGCGCCTCCTCGTGGAGGATCCCGGGTTCGCCGACCGCCTCTCGCTCTGGCGCTCGATCCCGTCGCGCCTCGACGGCCACGGCGCCGTCGCCGGTGCCCTCGCGCGAGAGGTGCTGGCAGCGACCGACCGCGCGCTGGCGCCCCTGCGGGCGGAGCACGCAGAGGAGTTGGCCGCGCTGGAAGCGGACGTGAAGGCGATGGGCGAGCGGGGGCTCCCGGGGCGCAAGGACGTCCTCGACCGCCAGCACCGCGAGGAGCGTCGCTGGCGGACCGACGAGCTGCGCACCGGCCTCGGGGTCCTCGCCCGTGCGTACCGGGATCGGCTCGTCGACGCCGTGGTGACATCGGCCGCGACGGCGACGGATCGCGCCCGGCCGGTCCGGCCCGACGAGGCGAAGGGGTGCGAGGCGGCGGTGGCGCTCGCGTCCGGCGCCGCCCGGGCGCTCCGCCGCAACGCCAACGAGACCCTGCTCCTCGAGGCCCTCTTCGTGCGGCTCGGTCGTCTCGGCGGCTGACGGGCGCCGTGCCTCCGGCAGGTTGCGGCGCGCATAGATTTGGGGCGGTCGGCGGGCACCGAGCGCGCCGGCGACGGCACGCCTGGGTAGCTCAGTCGGCAGAGCAGCGCACTCGTAACGCGCAGGCCGTGGGTTCAAGTCCCACCCCAGGCTCCACGAGGTCCGCGTCTTCGGTGCACCCCGCTTCGCGAGAGTCGTCGTATGGCTGAGCTGCGTGACTACGTCGAATGGCACAGGCAGTACGACGACCCGGGTTCGGATCTCTCCTGGCGCCTGCGCACCGTCCAGGCGTACTTGCACGAAGCGCTCGACCGGCATTCTGGAGCGATTCGAATCTTGGACTTGTGCTCAGGCGACGGTCGAGATCTCCTGGAGGTGCTCGCCGCACGCAGTGACGCCCGCCGCGTGCGGGCAACTCTTGTGGAGCTCCACCCAAAGATCGCGGAGGAGGCACGATCACGGGCGGCCGGAGCCGGGCTCGTCGGCGTCGAGGTGCGAAGCGTGGACGCCGGGGTCTCGGACCACCTCGTTGGCGCTGTGCCGGCCGAGATCGTGCTGATGGTCGGGATCTTCGGGAACATCAGCGACGCCGATCTCGAGCGGACGATCAGGGCGGCTCCCCAGCTGTGCGCCGCAGGAGCGTCGCTGCTGTGGTCGCGGGGCCGCGACCGCACGGATCGCAACGATCTCGTACGAGCCTGGTTCGGGGAGGCAGGCTTCGCCGAGGTGCACTACGACGAGCGGGACACCGGAAGCCGGCCGGCGTTGGGAATGATGCGTTTTGGCGGCTCCGTGGAGGCACTCGAGGCGGGCAAGCGCTTGTTCACCTTCGACCGCTGATCGGATCTGCTGGCGAAGCGCGAGGCTCAGGAGGCTCGTCGGAAGTCCGGGGTCGAGCGCCGTCTCGCCGCGCAGCCGGAGCTCCACGCTCGAGCGTCACTTCCGACGGCCGCCCGCGGCCGCTCCAGGGCGGGCGCCCCGGACTCCTCGATGCGGCCGCTCGGTCCCGGTAACGTCGACCGCGATGCCGCGCGGCGCGTCCTCGCTCGACCCCGGGCTGGTCCGAGCGATCGCCGGCGTCGTCGGTGGAGCGCACGTCCTCACGGACCCCGACGTCGTCGCGTCCTACGAGATCGACTGGACGGGGCGCTTCCGCGGGTCGACTCCGGCGGTCGTCCGGCCCGGGTCGGTGGAGGAGGTCGCGGCGGTGGTGGCGCTCTGCCGTGCCGGCGGCGTCGCGGTCGTGCCCCAAGGGGGCAACACGGGGATGGTCGGCGGCGGCGTCCCGCTCCACGGCGAGGTCGTCGTGAGCCTCCGGCGCCTCACCGAGGTCGGACCCGTCGACGGCGCTGCCGGGCAGCTGACCGCGCAGGCCGGCGCCACGCTCGCGGACGTCCAGATGGCGGCTCGGAGAGCTGGGTGGGAGTACGGGGTGGACCTCGGCGGACGCGACAGCGCGACCATCGGCGGCAACGTCGCCACGAACGCGGGGGGACTACGGGTCCTCCGGTACGGCGACACGCGCGCGCAGGTGCTCGGCGCGCAGACGGTGCTCGGCACTGGCGACGTCGTCGAGCACCTCGGAGGGCTGCTGAAGGACAACACCGGGTACGCGCTCCACTCGCTCATGTGCGGGAGCGAGGGGACCCTCGGCGTCGTCACCGCCGTGCGCCTCCGCCTCGTGCCGCCGGCACCTCAGCGCGTCGCGGCCATCCTCGGGATGAAGGACGCGGCGTCGGCGGTGGCCGCGGCGCAGGCGCTGCGACTCGGACTCCCGGCGCTGTCGGCCGCGGAGCTGATGCTGCGCGCGGGGGTGGAGCTCGTCTGCGCGGTCACCGGCGCGGCGCCGCCCCTTGCGGCGCCGCACGAGGCCTACCTGCTCGTGGAGGCGTCCGGACCGGTCGACCCCGCCCTCGAGCTCACGGCCGCAGTCGCCGAGCTGGCGGGGGTGGAGGACGCGGCCGTCGCCGTGGACCCCCGGCGCATCGCCGCGCTCTTCCGCTATCGCGAGGGCCACACGGAGGCCGTGAACTCACTCGGGGCACCTCCCCACAAGCTCGACGTCACCCTTCCCTTCGGCGTCCTCGCCGAGATGGTGGAGCGCCTCCCCTCGATCGTCGACGCCGTCGCTCCTGGCGCGGCCGTGTGGCTCTTCGGCCATGTCGGGGACGGGAACGTCCACGTGAACGTGACCGGCGTGGCGCCCGAAGACGAACGCGTGGACGACGCGGTCTTCCGCGCGGTCGCCGGCGTGGGGGGGAGCATCAGCGCCGAGCACGGGATCGGCACCTCGAAGCGAAAGTGGCTGGAGCTCAACCGCAGCCCCGCCGAGCTCAGCGCCTTCGCTGCGATCAAGCGCGCGCTGGACCCCGACGGGATCATGAACCCCCACGTGCTCGTCTTCCCGGCGTGAGCGCTCGGATGCGGCGGCGGGGAGGCGGGCAGCGTCACCCCCCGCACGCGCGCATCGCGGCGGCGAACGCGAGCGCGCGCTCCCGGTAGTCGCGGAACTGCCCGAAGCTCGGCGCAGCCGGCGAGAGCAGGACCACGGCGGCGCGCCCGCCCTCGCCCCGCGTGCGCGCCCAGGAGAAGCAGGCGGCGGTCGCGCGATCGAGGTCGTCGAAGTCCGCGACCTCGACCCCGGAGCCCCCCGCGCCCGCGGCGCGCACGACCTCTCCGATGCGTGCCCCCGCCGCGGGAAGCGTGGCGACGAAGGTCTCGGCGTGGCGCGACCCGAGCGCCGCCGCGAGAGGCCGGTAGTCGAGGCCCCGGTCCTGGCCGCCGACGAGGAGCGCGACGGGCCGGTCCCCGAGCGCGTCGAGCGCGGCGAGGGTGGGGAGCGGATTCGTGGAGAGCGAGTCGTCGACGAACTCGACCCCTTCGACCGTGCCGACGAGGCGGAACCGGTGCTCGAGCGGCGTGAACCCGACCGCTGCGGCGGCGAGCCGGTCGTCGTCGGACGCGGCGTCGACGCCGGCGCCGAGGAGGCTCGCGCGCGCGATGAGCGCGTCGCGGCGATGATGGCGCCCGGGAAGCCGGAGCGCGTCGGCCCAGGGCCCGTCGAGCTCGGGGTCGCCCTCCTTCACCCAGCGGACCTCGGGGCCGAGCAGCGACGCGTGGCGGCGAAGGGCGTCGCTCGAGGCGTCGGCGACCGTGAGCGCGGCGCCGGGCTGGCTGCAGAGCGAAAGCTTGTCGGCGAAGTAGGCCTCTTCGGACCCGTGCCAGTCGAGGTGGTCCGGAGCGAGCGAGGTCACTGCGACGACGGGCGGCGACGACGCGACGTCGGTCGCCTGGAAGCTCGACGTCTCGACGATCCAGAAGTCCCAGTCGTCGCCGGCCCCCGGGTCCCACGGGGGGAGACCGATGTTGCCGGCGACGAGGCAACGGCGCCCGAGCCCTCGGAGAAGGTGGCCGGCGAGCGCGGCGGTCGTGCTCTTCCCCTTGGTCCCGGTCACGCAGACGACTCGCGCCCGGTCCGCCTCCTCGAGCCACAGCCCGAGGCCCCCCGCGACGGCGACGCCTGCGTCCAAGAGCGCGCCCACCTGGGGGCTGTGCCGGCTGATCCCCGGGCTCTTCACGACCACCTCGCACCGCGCCAGCGCGTCGAGCCCCGCGTCTCCGGACTGGACGCGGAGCCCTCCGAAGGTCGGCGCCGACGGCCGGTCGTCGACCACCGCCGGCACCACGCCCATGTCTCGGAGGCGCCGGAGGCTGGCGGAGCCCTCCGTGCGCAGGCCCCAGAGCCCGACACGCGCGTCCCTCAGGTCCGACCAGCCGAGCGACGGCCGGTTTGCCGCGCCCGCCCGCCGAGACACCGTGCTCATCGCCGGACGGTGCCTACGGGGATGACGGCACCCCGGCGTACCGGGGCTCGGGCTCTCCGGGGAGGAGCAGCCCGTGGGCCGTGCCGGCCGCCGTCGTGCCGGCCTCGGCTGTGCCGGCCCCGGTCGGGGGCAGGAGCTCCGGCCCGTCGGCTGCGAGCAGCCACTGCGCCGCCGCGTCGCGGGCTGCGGGGTCGGCCCAGGTGGGGGCGGCGGTGCGGACCTCCGCGGCGAGGGCCTGGAGCTGCGCTGTGCCGCTCCGATCCGGCCGTTCCGCGGCGAGGACCGCTGCCGCTCGGCACTCCTCCTCGTCGCCGACGCACTCGAAGGGCTTCGGCCTCCCCCCGACGCCGAGGAGCGCCTGGAACCGGGGAGCCAGGTCGGGGTTGCCGAGCGGCTCGCGGCCGCCGAAGATCGTCGAGAGGGCCGCTGCGGACAGGTACGGCGCGAGCACGAGGTCGATGAAGCAGCACTTGTCGCAGGCGCCGCACCAGTGGTCGAGCCGGCGGGCCGGGTCGGCGGCGAAGGCGCGGTTGCAGCTCCGGAACACGGGGTGGTAGCGGTCGAGCGCGGCGAACTCCCGGGCCACCCACAGCTCCGAGCGGGCCCGAAGGAACGAGAAGTACCCGGGCGCGGGCGCGAGCGACTCGTCCAGCAGCCGGCGAAAGGCCGATTCGAACGCGGCGCCCTTCGACCACTGGTGGTTGACCGGTCGTTCACCGTCCCAGACCGTCGGCACCGACGCCGACCGTTCGTTCGACATCACGACCACGTCGTGGCCGCCGAGCACCGCCGCCACGATCGCGATCGCGGAGAGGATCCCGGTGACCGGCACGTGCCCGTTCAGGAACCCGAGCTCCGCCGAGCGCAGCACTGCCGGGTCGATCCTCCGGTCGGCGCGCACGATCGGGAGCCGCGTCACCGCCGCCGCGTCCTCGATGGCCGCGAACCGGTCCCCCCCGCGGCTCACGACGAAGAGGGACGAGCCAGGGACGCGTCGGGCGACGTGCGCCACGGTCACGATCGAGTCGATGCCCGCGCCGAAGGGGACGAGCGGCCGTCCGGCGACGAGCGCCGGCCGTTCGGGGCGTCGCTCGGCCGAGTCGGGACCGACGATCTCCAAGCCCGAGAGGTCGAGCCCGTTGCGGTAGGCGAGCTCGCCGAGCCCTTCGACGTAGAAGGTCCGGAGGAACTCGCGCTCGCCCGCCGTCGTCTCGGTGGCGCCGAGGTCGACCACCGGCGGGGCGGAGGTCTTGTAGTAGGAGACGCCGGCGAGGAGGAACAGGATGCGGGCCGCCGCGTCGACCGCCGCATCGTCCCACGCGGCGGCCCGGTCGGTGGGCTCGAAGCAGACCTCCTCGGTGAACCGGTGGCCGCCGAGCGAGTAGCGGCACACGACGCGTCGCCCGCGGGCGTCGAGGTCGTACCCCTCGTAGACGAAGCGGTCCGCGGTCATCGTCCCGCCCATGCTACGAGCGCCACCGCGGGCAGCCTCATCCCAAGCGGGCGAGCAGCCCGAACCGCCCGCACGGCCGTGCGGACCGGTCGCTGAAGAAGTGCCCGTCGCCGGTCGTGAACGAGGACCCGAAGATCCGCCCGTCGGCGACGCCGCCTGCACGGAGCTGCAACCGGTTCGCGCCGGCCACGTCGAACCGAAAGCGGTCGCCGTGCGCCCGCAGCACGCGGCCCGCGCCGGGACCGAGGGCGGAGCGGGCCGCCGCCTCGATCTCCGGCCCGACCACGTAGACCGCGGGCGACACGGTCGGGCCGATGACCGCGATCGTCCGATCCGCCCGCGCGCCGAGAGCCGCCATGGTGTCGAGCGCCGAGCGGACGACGCCCGCGACGGCCCCCCGCCACCCGGCGTGCACGGTTGCGAGGACTCGGGCCTCCGGGTCGACCAGGAGCACCGGCGAGCAGTCTGCGACGAGCGTCACGAGCACCGGCCCTGGTTCCGCGGTGACGAGCGCGTCGGCCGCGTCGATCGCGTCGTGGTCGCGGAGCGCCCCGCGGCCCGCCTCGGCCCGCCCCACGACCGCCGCCCGGGTGCCGTGCACCTGCCTCGCGAAGACGAGGTCGCCGACGCCGGCGCCGAGGGCGCTCGCCGCCCGGCGCCGGTTCTCAGCGACCGCCTCGGGGTCGTCGCCCACGTGCAGGCCGAGGTTCAACGACCCGTACGGCCCGAGGGACACGCCGTGCGCACGCGTCGTCACCGCCGCGTCCACGCCGAGGTCCGCGAGCCACGGCCACGAGAGCACCTCCACCTCGCCGGCCCGCGCGAGCGCCGCGCTGTCCTGGTCGAGCGTGCGGGCGTCCATGACGGTCGAGGATAGAGGCCCCGGCGCCGAGGGCGGGCGGTGTCGACCCCTCCCCGGATGCTGGGTAGGGTCTCTGGTCATGGCGGACCGGGCCAGATTCGCAGAGCAGGCGATGGAGCACATGCCCGCCCTGTACTCCGCAGCGCTCCGGATGACGCGCAACCCTGCGGACGCGGAGGACCTCGTCCAGGAGACCTACCTCAGGGCCTACCGGTCGTTCGACTCCTTCACCGAGGGCACCAACCTGAAGGCCTGGCTCTACCGCATCCTCACGAACACCTACATCAACTCCTATCGCGCCGCGAAGCGCCGCCCCGAGGTGAGCGACGTCGAGGACGTGGAGGACCTGTACCTCTACCACCGCCTCTCGCCGGGTCAGGGCACCGGTCGGAGCGCCGAGGAGGAGGCGCTCGCCGGCTTCACCGACGAAGAGGTGAAGGAGGCGATCGAGGCGCTCCCCGACGCGTTCCGGATCGCCGTGCTCCTCGCAGACGTCGAGGGCTTCAGCTACAAGGAGATCGCGGAGATCACCGAGGTCCCGATCGGGACGGTGATGAGCCGCATCCACCGGGGAAGAAGAGCTCTGCAGAAGACGTTGGCAGGATTCGCACGCGCGCGGGGCCTCGTGGCTGCGGGTCCCGCGACGGGGCCGTGATCCGTGGTGGGGGGCGGGTGCCGTCCGGGGCGCCCGCGAGCAACTGACAGGAGACCGATGGTGGCCCACGATGGACGAGGGGGGTGCGGGGACGGCGCGTCGGACGTCGACTGCGCGGAGGCGGTCCGGCAGCTCTACGTGTACCTCGACGGGGAGCTGACCGACGACCGGCGGCTGGAGATCGCGGCGCATCTGGACGAGTGCGGCCCCTGCGCCGACGCGGCGGGGTTCGAGGCGGAGCTGCGGGCCGTCATCTCGAGCCGCTGCAAGGACCGTGTGCCGGAGTCTTTGATCGCCCGAGTCGCCGCGGCGATCGCCGAGGAGGAGACGTTCCGGGGGTCGGGACCCGCCCCGTCGTCGGCGCCGGCGTGAGCGCCCCGCTCCCCGAGCCCGTGGACGCCGATCGCGACGCCGATCGCGACGCGGGCCGGGACGGCGGCCCTCGAGGTCCTGGCCTCGTCGACTGGCGCGTGGCGGAGCGGGTCGCAGCCTGGGCGATCGCCCGGCGGCCGGCGGGCGTCCGCTACGACGCGGACGAGCTCTCGAGGTCGTTCGCCGCCGCGACCGCGAAGGCCGAGGAGCTCGTCGCCGCCTCCACCGGCTGGCACGCGCCCACGCCGGCCCGATCGGTCGTCACGGATCGCCTGGGGTGGGCGCGGGCGAACGTCGCCTCCTTCCAGCGCCTGCTCACGCCTGCGCTCGCCAAGTTCGAACGTCGGCGGGAGGAGCGGCGGGAGGAGCGGCGGCGCTCGGCTGCGCGACCCGCCTGGCTCGTCGACCTCCCCGAGCCCATCGCCAGCAGGGTCGCCGGGGCGGGCCGCTCGGCGAGCGGGGCGCAGCTCGGCGCGGTGCTCGCCTGGATGTCGACCCGGGTCCTCGGGCAGTACGACCTGCTGCTCACCGAGGAGATGGCCGACGACCAGGACCTCTTGTACTACGTGGGGCCGAACGTCGTGGACCTCGAGCAGCGCCACGGGTTCGCCCCCGAGGAGTTCCGGCTGTGGCTGGCGCTCCACGAGGTGACCCACCGCTGCCAATTCACGGCAGTGCCGTGGCTCCGCGGCTACTTCCTGTCGCTCGTGGACAGGGCGATCGAGCCGTTCCAGGCGGACCCGGGACGGCTGGCCGAGATGGTCCGGCGCACGGCCGAGCAGCTCCGGTCGCGCAAGAGCCCGTTCGACGACGCGGGTGTGCTCGGCATGGTGGCGAGCGAGCCGCAGCTCGAGGCGATCCGGAGCCTCCAGGCGATGATGAGCCTTCTCGAGGGTCACGGCGACGTGACCATGGACCGGGCGGGCGCGACGCAGGTGCCCGGAGCCGCCCGCTTCAGCCAGGTGCTGCGCGAGCGCAGGCAGTCCGTGAAGGGGCCGGCGAAGGTGCTGCAGCAGGTGCTCGGGCTCGAGGCCAAGCTCCGGCAGTACCAGCAGGGAGAGGAGTTCATCCGTGCTGCTGAGGCGCGCGGTGGACGGGACCTCTTCGACCGGGTCTGGCGCGGACCAGAATGGCTTCCGACGCTCGCAGAGATCCGCGAACCGGAGCTGTGGATCGCTCGCGTGGAGGCGACGCGGGACGGCGGGTGACGCGTCCGGCGACCCCCGACGCGATCGCGGAGGGCGGCCTTTCGGGGAGCCTTCTCCGCCGCTGCAACTTCCCGCTCGCCGGCTCGCCCCTCGTCTGCGCCGTCTCGGGCGGACCCGATTCCCTCGCCCTGCTCGTGCTCTCGACGCTCGCCGGCTGCCGCGTGACCGTGGTCCACGTGGACCACGGGCTGCGCGTGGGCTCGGCCGGCGAGGCCGATCTCGTCGCCGCGGCCGCAGCGGCGCTCGGCGCGCAGTTCAGGGGCGTGTGCGTCCAGGTCGCGCCGGGCCCGAACCTCGAGGCCCGAGCGCGTGCGGCACGCTTCGCGGCGCTGCCGCCTGCGGTCGCCACCGGCCACACGATGGACGACCAGGCCGAGACGGTCCTGTGCAACCTGCTCCGCGGCACGGGCCCCGACGGCGTCGCGGGGATGAGGCCGGGCCACGAGCACCCGCTGCTCGCGCTGAGGAGGTCCGAGACGCGCGCGGTGTGCGAGGAGGCGGGCCTTCGCTGGGTCGAAGATCCCACCAACGACGATCCGCGCCACCTTCGAAACCGCGTCCGCCACGAGCTGCTGCCGATGTGCGCCGAGCTCGCGGGGAGAGATCCCGTCCCGCTCCTCGCACGCCTCGCCGAGCTCGCCGCCCTGGACGCCGGGTTCCTCGCCGAGCTCGCTGCGGAGATCGTGCCCGACCCCACGGTCGCCCGAGACGTGGCCCTGGCGCCCGAGCCCCTCGCAGGCCGCGCGATCAGGCGCTGGCTGCGCGAGCTCGGGGCTACGCCCGGCTCGGGCGGGAGGCCGTCGGCCGTTCCCGGTCCGGACCGCCAGCCGCCCTCGCTCGCCGACGTCCGGCGCGTCCTGGCGGTCGCAGCCGGGGGAGCGGTGGGCACCGAGCTCGCCGGCGGATGGCGCGTTCAGCGGTCGGCGGGCCGCCTGGTCGCGACGCCGCCAGCCGCGCGGCAGAGCCCGCCACGATCGCCGGCACCCGACGCACCGGACGCGTTCGACGCGCCGGACGCACCCGACGCACCGGGCATGCCGGGCGACGCGTCGGGCGACGCGTCGGGCGACGCGCCGGGGGAGGTCGGCGTGCGCGGCGCCGAGCACTAAGGTGCCGCCGATGACGACGGGGGATGAAGGGAGCATCGGGGCGGGAGGCGAGGCGGGGGACGTTCCCGCCTGGGCACGGCCAACTGTCGGCCCGGTCCTCGTGACCGCCGAGGAGATCGCCGCCAAGGTCTCCGAGCTCGGCAAGCGGATCACCGAGGACTTCGCGGACGACCCGCCCCTGCTCTTGGGGGTGCTGAAGGGCGCGATGCTCTTCATGAGCGACCTGTGCCGGGCGATCGAGCTGCCGGTGGAGGTCGACTTCATGGCGGTCTCGTCGTACGGGAACGCCACCCAGTCCTCGGGCGTCGTGCGGATCGTGATGGACCTGGACGCCGAGCTGACCGGTCGGCGCGTGCTCGTCGTCGAGGACATCATCGACAGCGGTCTCACGCTGAACTACCTGAGCCGCTACCTCCACGCCAGGCATCCTGCGTCGGTCGACGTGTGCGCCCTGCTCGTGAAGGAGGGCGAGCAGCGCGTGGACCTCGACCTCCGCTACGTCGGCTTCACCATCCCCTCGGAGTTCGTCGTCGGCTACGGGCTCGACGCCGCCGAGCGGTTCCGGAACCTGTCGGGAGTGCACGCCTTCCGGGTCGACACCGAGGGGACGGGGTGACCGGGCCGGCGGGCTCGGGCGAGCAGGGCGGGCGCCGCCGAACGCCCGTGCGTGCGGCGGGCGTCGCCGGATGAGCGTCGACACGGAACGGGTCAGGGCCGCCGTCCGCGAGCTCTTGGCCGGGATCGGCGAGGATCCCGATCGCGAGGGCCTCCGCGAGACGCCTCGCCGTGTCGCCTCGATGTTCGAGGAGCTGTCCGGCGGGATCGACGAGGACCCGGGCCGCCACCTGACGGTGACCTTCGCGGCAGAGCACGACGAGATGGTGATGGTGCGCGACATCCGCTTCGCGTCGTTCTGCGAGCACCACCTGGTGCCGTTCATCGGACGGGCCCACGTCGCCTACATCCCGGCCGAGGACGGCCGCATCACCGGGCTGTCCAAGCTCGCCCGCCTGGTCGACGGTTACGCGCGGCGGCTGCAGGTCCAAGAGCGCATGACCACGCAGATCGCGGAGGCGGTCGAGAAGGCGCTGGCGCCTCGGGGAGTGCTCGTCGTGGTCGAGGCGGAGCACCTCTGCATGTCGATGCGCGGGGTGAAGAAGCCCGGCGCCCTGACCGTCACCTCGTCGGTGCGCGGGCTCTTCCGGCGCGACGCTGCGACTCGCGCCGAGGCGATGCAGTTCATCCGCGGAGGCTGACCGGCGCGACGGCCGCGGCCGGCAGAGGGCCGGTTGGCCTACGCTACGGCCCCGATGGCAAAGGTGACGGACCGCCCCCTCGTGATGGGGATCCTCAACGTCACCCCCGATTCCTTCTCCGACGGCGGCCGGTTCCTGCGACCTGCCGACGCGCTCGCGCGCGGGCAGCAGATGGTCGTCGAGGGAGCGGACATCGTCGACGTGGGCGGCGAGTCCTCGCGGCCCGGCGCTGAGCCCGTCGAAGAGGAGGAGGAGCTCCGCCGTGTGCTCCCGGTCGTCGAGCAGCTCTCCGGCGCCGTCCGCGTGTCGGTGGACACGACCAAGCCCGCGGTCGCCCGCGCAGCCGTCGCCGCGGGAGCGTCGCTGGTGAACGACGTGTCCGGGGCTCTCTGGCCGGTCGCGGCGGAGCTCGGGGCCGGCTGGGTGTCGATGCACCGGCGCGGCACGCCGCGGACCATGCAGGCTCTCACGGACTACCACGACGTCGTGAGCGAGGTGCACGCCCACGTGCTCGGCGCCGCGGAGAGGGCGCGCCGCGCGGGGATCGCCGAGGTGTGGGTGGATCCGGGCATCGGGTTCGCCAAGACCGCGGAGCAGAACGTCTTGCTGCTCGCCTTTCTGCCCGAGCTCGCCGTCGCGGCGCACGCCGCCGGTGCGAAGGTGCTCGTGGGCACGAGCCGTAAGAGCTTCCTCGGCCGCTACGGTGCGCTCGCGCCGGACCGACCGCTCGGCGCGGACGACCGGCTCGACGCCTCGCTCGCCACGGCCGTGTGGGCCATGGT
>JAKATH010000019.1:1461-33692 GCA_021828055.1 Actinomycetes bacterium | reverse complement strand
GGCTCTTCACCTGTCAGGTGCCTCCTGTTGCGGGGGGTCGGTTGGGTTCTCACCCCGATTCTCCTGCAACAGGAGGCATTCTTCGCGGATCGAATCTGCGCTCCCTGGCCAAGCTCACGGATGTAGGTCTGAGCCGTAGCTCACCGTGGAGGTGATGGCACTGAGCGTCACCGTGGGGGTCATCGAGGCCGGGGTGACGGTGAGGGCCAGCGGATTCGACGTCGACGCGCCGTAGCTGTACGTTGCGTCGGAGGACGCGCCGCCTGTGTATTTGGCGATGACCGTGTACGGTCCCGACGCTGCGAGCAACGTCGCTGTCGTCTGATCGCAGGTGAACGTGGCGACGTCTGTCTTGCCGCCCGTGAGCGAGCCTGTGCACAGCGGCGTCGTTGTCGCACTGCCTGTGAGCGAGGCGACCACCTGCACGGTCCCCGTCGTCGGGTAGCCGTCCCCCGTCTGCCCGGTCACGGTGCCCTTGAAGACCTGGGACTCAGAGCCGTAGACAACCGGGGTCGTGATGAGGCCGAGGGTGATGCTGGAGGCCTCTTGTGTTGCAGCCGAGGCGACGGTGGGCAACCCCACCACCGCCGCGGCGACCGTCCCCGTCACGAGGATCGCGCCCAGCACCGACCCCGCCACTCGGTGCACCTTCGGTCTCCAAGTCCTCACGTTTACCCCTTCCTGACCGCACGGTCAGAAATAGCTATTGCAACGTTTCGTTACCGCAAGGTTACCCCTTCGGGGCGGAAGGGTGCCGCGGGGCGACGCGTCGACGCGCGCGGCCGCGGGGCGACGCGTCGACGCGCGCGGCCGCGGCGGCTCAGCCTGCGAGGAACGCCTCGAAGATCCCCTTCATCGTGAAGAAGCTCGGCAGGTCGTCGGCGCCGATCTGGACCGGGTAGCCGATCAGCTCTTCGAGGAGCGAGAGCGTCTCGATGAGCCCGAAGGAGTCGAGGTAGCCGGCCTGCCACAGCTGCGTGGTCGGCTCGACGTCGCCGGGCAGGTCGGGCCGGCGCTCGCGGAGGAACGCCCGCATCCGCTCGTAGAACTCGGCCTCCGTCATGCTGGCGGGTTCGCGTACCGGGTCATCGGCCGGGGCCGCCGGTGAGCGCGACCAGCACGCCCTCGGACTCCCGCAGGTCGCCCTGCTCCCAGAGGCGGTAGACGCTCGCCAGCGCGACGGCGGCGGAGTCCCCCATCGGCACCTCGTGGTTGTGACGCTGCAAGGCGGCGGCGATCTCCGACGACGTCACGTCGACGAAGTTCCCTGTCGACTCGCGCACCGCTCGGGCGACGTAGTCGAAGCTCGAGAAGGGGTCGCCGAGCAGGATGGCGGCGGCGAGCCCCGAGGGCAGCTTCTCCGGCAGCCGCTCGCCGGTGCCGGCGAGCAGGGCGCGGTAGGCCTTCACCATCGGCGAGCAGCTCGTCTGCTGCGCGCAGAAGAGCCGCGGGCCCCTGCCCCACCCGCGCACCGCCTCGCTCTGTTCGACCGCCCGTGCGGCGGCGACGATCCCGAGGCCCGAGGCGACCGCCTGGACCACCGTGTCGATCCGGCCGCCCGCACGCGCGACGTCGTCGAAGGCCTCGAGGTAGGCGAGCTTCGCACCCTCGCGCCGGCCGAGGTTGAAGAAGCCGCCCTCGGAGACCTCGCCCGGACGGAGCTCCGCCCGCGAGCGGTTGCCCGCCTCCACGTAGTCGCCCTTCACCCGGACGACCTCCATCTGGGCGGTCTTGGGGCCGAGCTGCGCGTCGGGCACGTCCTCGGACACGTACACCCGGGCTGCGAGCTCCGGGTAGTGCTGCAGCCCCCAGGCGTAGGCGGCGGCCGTGTTGCCCGTCGAGCTGAAGACGAACCGCTCCACCCCCCGCTCGATCATGAGCGGGAGCGACACGGCGATCAGCCGGTCCTTCGTGGAGCCCGTCGGCAGGACCCCCTCCACCTTCGCCCAGATCGGCACCCCGTCGAGCTCGGTCAGGAGCACGGTCGGCGTGGGCTCGATCGCGATCCGGCACGACTCACGGCGCGGGACCGGAAGGAGGTCCCAGTAGGTCTCGAGCGCGTCGGCGTCTCCCGGCTCGAGCGCGGCGGCGGTCCGGGGGTAGACCGCGTCGACGAGCCCGTGGCAGGCGCGGCACCGGCCGGAGAGGTCCTGATCGGTCGACCCGCAGTCGACGCAGACGAGCGAGACCGCCCGCCCGGTCCGGCCGGTCGCCGCTGTGGTGTCGATCGCGCTCATGACCCGGTTCCCTCCTCGGCCTCTCCTGCGAGCTTCCTCGTCGCGTCGCGGTCCCACTTGCCGTGGGCGTTCACCACCAGGCTAGGCACCACGAAGACCCTCTCGGGCACTGCGGCGGCGGGAAGCTCCGCCCGCAGCCGCTCCAGCACCCGTGCCACCAGGTCCGTTCCCGCCGCGCCCTCCGGGACGACGAAGAGCTCGAGCCCGCCGAGGCCCTTCGAGCTGACCGCGGCCGCCGCGTGGGCCACCCCGTCGAGGGACTCCGCCAGGTCGCGCACCTCGTGGATCTCGATCCGGAACCCGCGCACCTTGACCTGCTCGTCGAGACGACCGAGGTAATGGAGCTGGCCGTCCTCGCGGATCGTGCAGCGGTCGCCCGTCCGGTACGCGCGGGAGCCGCCAGGGCCGGCCGCGCCGGCGATGGCAACCTCCTCGAGGAACCGGCCCTTGTCCTCGGCGTCCCCTCCGAGGTAGCCGACGGCCACGCACTCCCCTCCGAGGACCAGCTCCCCCTCCCCGCCGAGCGGCACCGGCCGCAGGTCCTCGTCCACGAGGTAGGCGCGCGAGTTCCACACCGGCTCGCCGATGGGCAGGGCGCCCTCCGCCGGCAGGTTGCTGCGCTCGAACCGATAGGCGGTGCACCCCACCGTCGCCTCGGTCGGGCCGTAGTGGTCGAGGAGGTGGACGCCCTCCAGGCGATCGCCGAGGCTGGCCACGAGCGCGGCGTCCAGTCGCTCCCCGCCGAACATCACCGAACGGGTGATCGCCCGGTAGTCGGGACGGGCGATCCGCTCGAACAGCCTGACGTGCGACGGCGTGATCTTCACGAACGCGAACTGCCGCTCGCGCGGAGCCAGCCACGGCCTCGGGTCCCAGCTGTCGGGCACGAGCTGCACCGAGCCGCCGACCATCAGCGGCAGCCACAAGCAGGTGACCGCGTGGTCGAAGCCGAGGCTCGCGAAGCACGGCGTCGCATCGGCGTCGGTGAAGCCCGTGAGCTCCTGCGCCCACCCCAGGTAGTTCACGAGCGACCGGTGGGCGACGAGGACCCCCTTGGGCTGCCCGGTCGAGCCGGACGTGAAGACCGTGTAGGCGATGTGGTCCTGACGCGCCACCGGCCGGAGCTCGCCGGCGTCGTGGGGCCCTGCGTGGGTGTCGAGGGTCGCGACGTCCCTCGGGAGGCTGCCGGCGAGCGAGCTCGGCTCTGCCGACACCATGACCTTCGGGCGCCCGACCTCGAGGATGCGCCGCACCCGCGCAGCGGGGTAGGTGGGATCGATCGGCACGTACGCCGCGCCCAGCGACATCACCGCGAGCCCCGCGGCGACCACCGGCGCCGTCCTCGTCGCCCAGATCGCGACCTGGTCGCCCTCGCCCACGCCTGCGTCTGCCAGGGCCGCCGCGATCCGCCCCGCGTGCTGCCACAGCTCCGCGTAGGTCTGCGTCGGGCCGTCGCCCTCGACCGCGGGCGCGTCGGGTCGGTTGCGGGCGTGGCCGGCCACCAGGTCGACGAGCGTCTGGGCGGGGAGCTCGACTGTCTTGCCGGAGAGTACGCTCGGCGCTGCTCCCGCCAAGCTGCCGTCGTGCGGAGTCGGAGTCATGGTGGCGGTCGTTCCCTCCAGGATCGGGATCGTGCCGGGCCCACACGGCCGTCCGGCCGTGCGCTCGGCGCCACAAGACTACGCGGGCCGGGGCGGCGCCCCCACCCTGGGTCACCGAGGCGGCGGGGTCTCCGCATCGACGGGTCCGAACGCCTGCTCCCGGATCGCCGCCAGCTGGTCACGCAGGAGGGCCGCCTCCTCGAACCGGAGGTCCGCCGCGGCGGCGTGCATCTCGCGCTCGAGCTCCGCCGCGACCTCGGCGAGCTCGGGCGGGAGCTCGGCCGGGCCGGCGCCGGGGGCCCACCCGCCGCCGCCGACGGCGGCGCGCGTGCGGACCGTCCGCGCGGCCCTGCCGGAACGCACGTCGGCACGGCTCCGCTTCGCGCGCGACGTGCCGTCGGGCCCGCCGCGCAGCCGCTCGAGGATGTCGGTCACGGCCTTGCGAATGGTCTGGGGATCGATGCCGTGCTCGGCGTTGTGGGCCATCTGGAGCTGGCGGCGCCGCTGCGTCGTCCCGACCGCCTCCCGCATCGAGTCGGTGACCGAGTCCGCGTAGAGGACCACCGTGCCGTCGACGTTCCGGGCGGCACGTCCCATCGTCTGGATCAACGACGACGCCGAGCGGAGGAAGCCCTCCTTGTCGGCGTCGAGGATCGCGACGAGCGACACCTCGGGAAGGTCGAGCCCTTCGCGCAGGAGGTTGATCCCGACCAGGACGTCGATCGAGCCGAGGCGGAGCCCGCGAAGGATCTCGACACGGGTGATCGTGTCGATGTCGGAGTGCAGGTACTGGACGCGGATGCCCGCGTCCGCCAGGTAGTCGGTGAGGTCCTCTGCCATCTTCTTCGTGAGCGTGGTCACGAGCACCCGCCCGCCCTTGCCCACCGCGCGCTCGATCCGCGTCATGAGGTCGTCGATCTGCCCGCGCGTCGGCTGGATCACCACCTCGGGGTCGACGAGCCCCGTCGGGCGGATCACCTGCTCGACGACCTGCGCGGAGTGCCCGAGCTCGAAGGGCCCTGGGGTCGCCGAGACGAAGATCGCCTGGGGGACCCGCTCGACGAACTCCTCGAAGCGCAGCGGCCGGTTGTCGAGCGCGGAGGGCAGCCGGAACCCGTGCTCGACGAGCACCTCCTTCCGGGACCGGTCCCCCGCCCACTGGCCGTGCAGCTGCGGCACGGCGACGTGGCTCTCGTCGATCACGACCAGGTAGTCCTTCGGGAAGAAGTCGAGCAGGGTGAACGGCGGGTCTCCGGGGCTCCGGCCGTCGAGGTGGCGGCTGTAGTTCTCGATGCCCGAGCACGACCCGGTCTCCGCCAGCATCTCGAGGTCGTGCTCCGTGCGGGCACGCAGGCGCTGCGCCTCGAGCAGCTTGCCCTCCCGCTGGAAGCAGCCGAGCCGCTCTCGCAGCTCCACCTCGATCGTGCCGATCGCCCGCTGCATGGTCTCGTCGCCCGCGACGTAGTGCGTGGCCGCGAAGACCACGACGTCTTCCATCTCCTCGCCCATCTCGCCGGTGAGCACGTCGAAGGGGACGATCCGCTCGACCGTGTCGCCGAAGAGCTCGACCCGGAGGGCCGCCTCCTCGTAGGCGGGGTGGATCTCGATCGTGTCGCCCCGGGCGCGGAAGGTGCCGCGGACCAGGTTCACGTCGTTGCGGGCGTACTGGAGGTCGACGAGGCGCCGGAGGAGGTCGCGCTGGTCGATCACCTCGCCGACCCGGAGGCCGAGGATGCGCCCCGAGTACTCCTCGGGCGACCCGAGCCCGTAGATGCACGACACCGACGCGACGACGACGACGTCGCGCCGCAGGAGGAGTGACGACGTCGTCGCGTGGCGGAGCCGGTCGATCTCGTCGTTGATCGACGAGTCCTTCTCGATGTACGTGTCGGTCGTGGGCAGGTACGCCTCGGGCTGGTAGTAGTCGTAGTAGGACACGAAGAACTCGACCCGGTTCTTCGGGAACAGCTCCCGCAGCTCCGACGAGAGCTGGGCGGCGAGCGACTTGTTCGGCTCGATGATGAGGGTCGGCCGTTGCACGGCCTCGACGGCCCACGCGATCGTGGCCGTCTTCCCGCTGCCCGTGATCCCCTGAAGGGTCTGGAAGCGGTCGCCGCGCCGCACGCCTTCGGAGAGCGCGCGGATCGCCGCCGGCTGGTCGCCGGCCGGCTGGAAGGACGACACGACCTCGAAATCGGGCACGCTCTCGGAGCGTACCAACGGGCTGCTCGGCGCCGGCCGGGGGGCCACTGCCGGCGTGCCCTCAACCGGTCAGCATCCCGGCCGTCGACACGCCCGTCGCCGCGTGGACGACGTCCACGCCGGCCTCGCTGCGCCGTCGCCGCCGGCCCGCGAGGGCCTGGAGGCCGGCACGGAGGCACGCCACCCGATCACCGCCGCGGCGAGGAGGTCGTCCAGCGGCCCTCCGCTCAACGCTCCCCTCGTCACCGCTCCCCTCGCCCGGCCGCGAGGGGGACGGCCCCGGCGTCGGGCATGGACTCGTGCTCGCGGCCGTGGCGCGCCGGCTGCGCCGCCCGGACCGGCGGCGTGCGGTGGGCGACGCGGGCCCGCGGCGCCGGGCGTCGCGGCCGGAGCCGCGCGCTGTTCCACACGACGAAGACGGAGGAGAGGGACATCGCACCGGCGGCGACGAGGGGATCCAGAAGACCCGCCGCGGCGACGGGGATGGCGACCAGGTTGTACGCGAAGGCCCACAGCAGGTTGGAGTGGATGATCCGCAGCGTGCGGCGGGCGAGCGCGATCGCGAACGCGGCCGCCTGCAGGTCCTCCCGGACGATCACGAGGTCGGCGGCGTCGATCGCGACGTCGGCGCCCGAGCCGACGGCCAGCCCGAGGTCCGCCGCCGCCAGCGCGGGCGCGTCGTTCACCCCGTCTCCGATCATCGCGACCGAGCGCCCGGCCGCTTGCAGTGACCGGATCACCGCCACCTTGCCGGCAGGCGGCGCGCCCGCGACCACCTCGTCGACGCCGATCGCGGCCGCGACCGTCCGCGTCGTCGTCTCGTTGTCCCCCGACACGAGGATGCAGCGCAGCCCGAGACTCCGCAGCTTCGAGACGGCAGGGGCCGCGGAGGGCCGGACCGCGTCGGCGACGGCGATCGCCCCGATCACCGCGCCGTCGCTCGTGACGACGACCGCCGTGTGGCCGCGGGCCTCCCAGTCCGTGCAGCGCGCCGCGACCTCGCCGGGCACGGCCGCGCCGGGCACGAGCGACGGGCGACCCACCGAGACGGCGCGCCCCCCCACCGTCCCGGTCGCGCCGAGCCCGGCGACCCCGGAGAAGGAGCCCGCCGTTGGCAGCGAGCCCAGCTCGGCCAGAGCGACGGCGGCGACGGCGCGGGCGACCGGATGCTCGGACGCCTGCTCGACGGCGCCGGCGAGCCGGAGCAGCTCGCGGCGGTCCACGCCCGAGGCGGCCGCGAGCCCGACCACCTCCATCCGTCCTTCGGTGACGGTGCCGGTCTTGTCGAGGACGACGGTGTCGACCTGCTTCGAGAGCTCCAGCGCCCGGTAGCCCTTGAAGAAGATCCCCTCCCGGGCGCCGGTGCCCGAGGCGACGAAGAGCGCCGCGGGCGTCGCGAGGCCCAACGCGCAGGGGCAGGCGATGATGAGGACGGACAGCCCGGCGTTGAAGGCGGCGAGCGAAGAGGCACCGGTTGCCAGCCACCCGCTGAGCGTGGCGAGCGCCAGCACGATCACGACGGGGACGAAGACGCTCGCGACGCGGTCCGCGAGACGCTGCACCTGCGCCTTCTCGTTTTGCGCGCGCTCCACCAGGGACAGCATCTGGCCGAGCTGGGTGTCCGCCCCGACGGCGGTCGCTTCCACGACCAGCCGCCCCGCGCAGCACATCGTGCCGCCCGTGACCTCGTCGCCCGCGCGTACGTCGACGGGCTCGGACTCTCCCGTCATGAGGCTCCGGTCGATGGCCGATTCGCCCGAGACGACGACTCCGTCGGTCGCCACCTTCTCTCCAGGCCGGACTACGAAGCGGTCCTTCGGACGGAGGTCCGCGACGGGTCGCCGGCGCTCGACGCCGTCGCCGTCCAGCATCGAGACCTCCTTCGCCCCCCGCTCGGCGAGCGCGCGCAGCGCGTCGCCGCTGCGCTGGCGCGATCGGGCCTCGAACCAGCGCCCGAAGAGGAGGAAGGTCGTGACCCCGCCGGCGACGTCGAGGTAGATCGAACCGCCCGAGTGGTGCGTCAGCAGGTAGGCGATCGAGCGGCCCGTGGCACCGGCGTCCTCGAAGAACATGGCGTAGACGGACCACGCCGTGGAGGAGATCACGCCCAGCGAGACCAGCGTGTCCATGGTCGCGGTTCGGTGGAGGGCATGGCGGAAGGCGGCCTCGTGGAAGGGCCACGCCGCCCACGTGACGACGGGGAGGGCCAGCGCGATCAGCACCCACTGCCAGCCTTCGAAGCGCGTGCTGGGCACCACCGAGAACGCCACGGAGGCGTCGCACAGCGGCATGAACAGCACGGCGGCCACGACGAGGCGGCGCCCCAGCGAGCGCACGCGCCTCGCCGCCTCCTCGGCGGAGCCCGCCACCACGGCTTGTCGGGGATCGCTCCCCACCAGCTGCGCCGCGTAGCCGATCGACGCCACCTCGTCGACGAGCCGGGAGACGCCGACCGACGGCGGTGCCGTCACCGACGCGCGCTCGGTCGCGAAGTTGACCACCGCATGGACGCCGTCGATGCCGTTCAGGTGCCGCTCGATGCGAGCTGCGCAGGCTCCGCACGTCATCTTCTCGACGGCGAAGGACAGCGACTGCACCAGTGGGTCGCGTCCGGCCGCCTCGCTGCCCGCGGCTTCCACCTTCTGCCGGCGCGGCTGGCGGTCGGATGCGGTCCCGAGCGGCGACGGCTCGGGCTGGTCGGTGCGCGTCATGGCTGGCAGGGCTGGAGCGGGCGTGCCCGGAGGCGGCACCGCCCACGCGGAGGCTATTGCAGTTCGACCCCCATCGACAACGCCGCCGGGGACGCCGCCGGGGACGCGGTCAGGGCGCGCCGCCGGGGCGCGGCGTCAGGGGCGCCGGGGACGCCGCCGGGGCGCGGCGTCGCGTCGGGCGCGCCCGAGGAGCCACTCCCAGAGCGCGTCCACCTCGGAGGCCACGTCAGCGAGTGTCGAGCCGTTGTCGACGACGTAGTCGGCGAGGGCCAGGCGCTCCTCCCTGGAAGGCTGCGCGGCGATCCTCGCCCTGGCGTCCGCCTCGTCCATGCCTCTCGCCTCGACCAGCCTCTCGACGGCGATCTCCGTCGGGCAGTCGACCACGACCACGCGGGCGAGCCCCAGCGCGTCGACGTGGGCCGGGCGCAGGAGGGGGATGACCACGACGGCGACGCCGGGCGCGCCGGTGCCGGTGACGACGGCGACGCCGGGCGCGCCGGTGCCGGTGACGGCGACGCCGGGCGCGCCGGCAAGCCCGTCCAAGGACACGAGCCGCGCGAGCATCACCGCCCCGATCACGGGATGGGTGACGGAGTTCAGGTCGGCGAGCGCGGCGGGGTCCGAGAACACGATCGAGGCGAGGGCCGCGCGGTCGACGGTCCCGTCCGCGCCCACCACCTCGCGGCCGAACCGCTCCACCACCGCGCCGTAGGCGGGTCCTCCGGGGACCATGACCTCCCTCGCGATCTCGTCGGCGTCGACCACCGCCGCCCCGCGAGCGGCGAGCATCCCCGCGACCGTCGACTTCCCCGTCCCGATGCCGCCGGTGAGGCCGATCCGCACCATCACGGCCGCGACCGCAACGCGTCCGGTGCCGGGCGCGGCCGTCGCGGACGCCGGCAGACGGCGAAGAGCACGAGCGTCGCCTCGTCCACGTCGTCGGTCACGAACCAGTCGTCCGACGTGATCCCGGACGCTGCGCTGCGGCCGTCGCGGGCAACGAGCGCGTAGGCGACCGGCAGCAGCCTCGTGTACAGCGCGACGTACCAGCTCCTCGGGATCCGGTGACGGAGGCCGAGCACGTCGAGGCGCAGCAGCCTCTCGGCCTTCGCCCGGCGAGCGGCGAAGTCCGCCTTCACCCGGTCGGTCCCGTCCAGCCCGCCGACCCAGACGTCCTCGAAGTGCGCACCCAGCAGCGCACCGAGGTCGTCGGGGCCGAAGAGGCGGAGGTGGAACGGGTTCTCGAAGTCGCACGTCACGTTCGGCGTGAGGAAGTACGCGGTCCCGGTGCCGGAGGTGACGCGGGCGAGCTCCGCGACGTGCCCGGAGGGGTCGGCGAAGTGCTCGACGAGGTGGGACGAGCAGACCGCGTCGAACGCCCCGTCGGCGACGCCGAGGGCGAGCGCGTCCATCTGCGCGACCGAGAACGCTGGCGAGATGGCCGCAGAGGAGACCGATCCCGCCGCACGGTCGTGGGCCAGCCGGCGAGCGGCCACCGTCGCCTCGCGCGCGTAGTCGACGCCGAGCACCTGGCGGCCGCCACCGGTGAGGCGCAGGGACTCGAAGCCTTCGCCGCAGCCGACGTCGAGCACGCGGGTCGGTCCGAGCCGTCCGAGAGGTCCGAGCCGTCCGAGCCGCTCGAGCCGCTCGAGGACCGCCCGATAGCCCGCGTCGTGGAGGGCGAGCAGGGAGTCGGGGGTGGCCCCTCGCCGCGGCCGCTCCCCGGTGAGCCTGGCGGGGTGGCCGGCGCGTTCGTGTCGTGGCCGCGTGGTCGTCACCGTTCCTGTCGCTGTCTCGCGCGCCCGCCGGGCGGCACGCTGCCTACAGTACCCAGCGACGTGCTGCGAACGGGGGGAACGGGGGGCACCGGTGCCCGCGAGTGGCGGCGCACCGCGTTCGCCAGAAGACCCGCCAGGAGATGACGACCCGGACCCCGACACCCGCGCCCGTTCCTCCCGCCCAGGGCGCTGCGACGGGCCCCGGCGGCGGCGCGCTCCGCCCTCGTGGCGCGGGGCACGAGGCGCGGCCGTCACCATGGCGGCGGCTGCTCCCGGGCGGGTCGCCCGCCGGGTCGCCCGCCGGGTCGCTCGAGCACCTGGCCCTCGCCGCCGTCGCCTTCGTGCCCCTGCTCGTCGTCCATCGGGGCGTGGTCAGCTCGGACACGAAGTCGTACCTCTACCTCGACCCGACGCGGTTCCTCGGTCAGGTCACCTCGATGTGGTACCCGACAGTCGCGCTGGGGACGGTCACGCACCAGTACATCGGCTACCTGTTCCCGATGGGGCCCTACTACGCGCTCACCGCGGCGATCCACCTCCAGACGTGGGTCGCGCAGCGCCTGTGGCTGGGGGCGATCCTCTTCGGCGCCGGCGCAGGCGTCCTCTTCCTCTGCAGGGCGCTCGGCGTCCGGGGGCCGGGGGCGATCGTCGCGGCGCTCGCCTTCATGTGCTCGCCCTACATCCTCCAGTACTCCGGCCGGATCTCGGTGATCCTCATGCCGTGGGCGGGCCTTCCATGGCTCGTCGCGCTCTGCGTGCTCGCGCTGCGGGACCAGGCGAGCGGCTCCGCTCTCCTGTGGCGCCGTCCGGCCCTCTTCGCGCTCGTCGTCGCGCTCACGAGCGGCATCAACGCGAGCTCCGTCCTCTACGTCGCGCTCGGCCCCCTCCTCTGGCTCGTGTGGGCCGTCGCGGTCGCACGCGAGGCCAGCTGGCGAGACGCAGGTGCCGTGCTCGTGAGAATCGGCGCGCTGTCGGTGCTCGTCTCCGCGTGGTGGATCGCTGGTCTCGTCGTCGAGGCGGGCTACGGAGTGGACATCCTGCGCTACACGGAGTCGGTGAAGGCGACCAGCTCGACCTCCACGCCGCTCGAGGTCCTGCGGGGCCTGGGCTACTGGTACTTCTACGGCAGCGGGAGGAGCGGGCCGTGGACCGAGAGCGTCGTGCTGTACACGAGATGGGCCTGGGTCGTCGCCGCCTCGTACCTCGTCCCGGCGCTGGCGTTCGCGTCGGGCGTGCTCGTCCGCTGGCGGCACCGGGGCTACTTCGTGCTGCTCATGGTGGTCGGCGTCGTGCTCTCGGTGGGCGCCTACCCCTACACACATCCCACCCCGGTCGGCGGCGCGCTGAAGGCGTTCATGAACGACACGACCGCGGGGCTCGCCATGCGCTCGACCGACCGCGCCACGCCGCTCGTGCTGCTCGCGCTCGCGATGCTGCTCGGCGCAGGCGTCGCCGGCGCCTGGCAGCGGCACGCGTGGGCGGGCTGGACCTCCTCGGCGACGCTCTGCGCGCTCGTGCTCGCGAGCAACCCTGCGCTCTTCAACGGAGACGCCGCGGTCGTCGGCGGCCTGACGCAACCCTCCGAGCTCCCGTCCTACGAGGTCGCCGCTGCCCACTACCTCGACTCGGTCTCTCCGCGGACGCGGGTGCTCGCCATCCCGGGGAACGCCTTCGCCGCGTACACGTGGGGCGACACCAACGACACGCCCCAGCCTGCGCTGCTCCACCGCCCGTTCGTCACCCGCGAGCAGCAGGTCATGGGATCGATGGCGACCGCGGACACCCTCTACGCGATCGACGAGCCGATCCAGACACGCATCCAGGACTGGTCCGCGCTCGCACCCATGGCGCGCCTCCTCTCGGCGGGCGACGTCATGGTCGAGTACGACCAGACATCCGCCCGATACGGCAGCGTCCAGGCCGTGACACTCGCGCGGACGCTCGAGACGGTGCCCAAGGGGCTGTCGCTCGCGCGCACGTTCGGCAGGCCGGGGGAGGGCGTGGCGAGGCCCACAGTGGACGCCGAGCTGCTCGCCGGCGCACCGCGCGCGCCGAAGCCGCCTCCCGTCGCCGTCTACGCCGTGCACGACCCCCGCCCGATCGTGCGCGCCGAGTCCGACCGCCACGCGCTCGTCGTCGCGGGCGACGCGACCGGGCTCGAGGCTCTTGCGGCGCAGGGGCTCTTGGGCACGACCGGCGCGGTGTGGTACGCGGCCACGCTGGACTCGAACCCGGCGCTCCTCCGCCGGCTCGCCGCCGAGGGGGCGACCCTCGTCGTGACCGACACGAACCGCAAGCAGAGCTTCCGCTGGAACGGGCTCAGCTCGAACGCCGGGCAGCTCGAGACCGCCGCCCAGGACGCGACAACACGCACACCGTCGAGCAGCCCGCTCGACCTCTTCTCGACTGCGACAGATCCGACACCGCCTGCGGGGAGCCGCACGGTCGCCACCTACGTCGGCGCGGCGGAGGTGACCGCCTCCTCCTACGGCAACCCCGTCACCTACGCGCCCGAGCAGCGTGCCTACAGCGCGATCGACGGCAACCTCCGCACGGCGTGGGAGACCGGTGCGTTCACGTCCGACGTGGACGGGCAGTGGTGGCAGGTCGCGTTCGGCCACCGGGTCAGGGCCGGCCACGTGACCCTGGTCCAGCCCCTCTACGGACAGCACAAGCGGTACGTCAGCAGGGTCACGCTCACGTTCACAGGCGGGCGCCCGGTCACCGCCGAGCTGGGCGCGTCCTCGCGCCGGCGCACCGGGCAGCGGATCCACTTCCCGGTGCGCTCCTTCCGGACGCTGCGCGTCACCATCGACGCGACGACCTCGGAGCAACGTGGCCCGGTGGGATTCGCGGAGGTGGAGGTGCCTGGACAGCACGTCGTCGAGGTCGACCGGATGCCGACCGACCTCCTGTCACGGCTCGGGCGCTCGTCCTCGAAGGACCGGCTCGTGATCGCGATGACACGAACACGGGGGTCCCCCTACACGACCGCGCGGACCGACCCCGAGATGGTCCTCGCGCGGTCCTTCACGCTCCCCACCGCGCGCACCTTCACGCTCTCGGGGACCGCGACGCTCTCGCCGTACCTCGCCGACGACGAGATCGACCGGCTCGTCGGCGTGCCCGGCGCCACAGGCTCCGGCGTCGTCGCGACGTCGTCGAGCCGCCTGACAGGCGCCCTCGGGGACACCGCGGCCGCCGCGGCCGACGGCAACCCCGCGACGATCTGGCAGACGGGCTTCGGCGGGCAGGACGTGGGCGGCGCGTGGCTCCGGTACCTGCTCCCCTCGCCGATCACCTTCGACCACCTGTCGCTCGTCGTGGTCGCCGACCGGCGCCATTCCCTCCCCGAGGCGCTGACGGTGAGGGTGACGACAGCCGCGACCGGCAGCGTCGAGCACCGGCACGTCGCGCTGGGCCACATCCGCGCCCACGCCGCGCCGGGCACGACGGTGACCGTCGGGGCGACCTTTCCGGCCGTGACCGGCGACCGGATCCGGATCGCCTTCGACAAGGTCAGCTGGCGGCAGGACGTGCTCGCAGGCGGATCGCGCACCGGGACCCTCCCGCTCGGGATCGCGGAGCTCGGGATCCCGGGCCTGCACGTCCCGCCGCCCCCGGCCGCACTGCCCGGCACGTGCCAGTCGGACCTGCTCCGCATCGACGGCCGCCCCGTGACAGTGAAGGTCGTCGGCAAGACGGCGACCGCGCTCGCCGACGGCCAGGTCTCGCTCGAGCCGTGCGGGACCGACGCGCACGGCATCCACCTGTCGGCGGGGCGGCACGTGGTCGAGAGCGCGCTGGCGACTGCCCCGGTGCACCGCACCCAGCCGGGAGCGCCGCCGTCCCGACGGCCGTCGGTACGGTCGTCGGGACGGTCGTCGGTGCCCGACGTGCCCGGATGGAACGTCGACCAGCTGACCCTGAGCTCGCAACCTGGCGGCGGCCCGGCGCCCGCCCGCGACGTGAGGAGGTCGCCCGCTCCCGGCGCGGCGCCCCGCGTCCACGCGCTCATGACCTCCGCGACCTCCTGGTCGCTCGGCGTCAGCCAGGTGCGCGGGCCCTTCGAGCTCGTGCTCGGCGAGAGCCTCGACGCGGGCTGGCACGCGCTGGCCACGCCCGCACCCGGCGCGCCCGCCGGCGCCCACCCGGTGACACTGGGCGCGCCGGCGCTCGTCGACGCCTTCGCCAACGGCTGGCAGGTGAGCCGGGCCGATCTCCGCGCGCTGGGGGTCCGTGGCGGCGGGGGCTCCGAAGCCGGGTCCCGGCGCTCCGGGGCCCCCGGCTTCACCGTGGCGCTCGTCTGGACCCCCCAGCGCTGGGCGTGGACGGGAATCGTCACCTCCGCCGTCTCGATCCTCGGGTGCGCGGCGCTCGCGGTCCTGCCGGCGAGGAGGCGACGCCACAGGCTGGACCGGCGCCGGCGCGGTGGCCGCCGGCGCGGTGGCCGGGAGACGGTCGGGCGGGAGACGGTCGGGCGGGAGACGGTCGGGCTGGAGACGCCGGCGCGGGTGCGCGGGCCCGTCCCGCGCGCCTCTCCGCCCTCGCTCGGCCTGCCGCTCGGCCTGCCGCTCGGCGGGGCACGCCGCCCGAGACTCCCATGGTGGGCCGTCGCGGGCGTCGCCGTGGTGACCGGAGGGCTCGGGGCGGCGATCACCACCCCAGTGGCCGGGATCGCGCTCGCGGTCTTGGTCGCCGCCGGCCTCGCCAAACGGCGGCTCAGGCTCCTCGGGGCGGCCGCAGCGGTCGTGCTCCTCGCCGTCGCCGGCGCGCTCGTGGTCGCCGGGCAGGTCCTCCACCCGGCTCCGATCGGGGGGAACTGGCCCGCCGCGTACCACGGCGCGGCCGCGCTGGCGGCGATGGCGGTGGCGCTCTTCGGCGCGGACGCCGTCGTCGACTACGCGACGACGCCGGCGTCCAGCGGCAGCGAATAGCTCGCCTGGCTCCAGCACGCCTCCTCGGCGAGCGCCTGCAAGGCCCCGCGTGCGGCCGCGTCCCACGTGAGCGCCCGCGCGCGGGCGAGCGCGCCCGCGCCGAGCCTTGCGCACAGGCCGGCGTCCACTGCGATGCGGGTGATGGCCGCCGCGATCTCCGCGTCGCCGTCGGCGAGGAGCCCGCTCCGCCCGTCAGCGACCGCGTCGCGGTGCCCCGCGATGTCCGAGGCGACGGCGGGCGTCGCGCACGCCCCGGCCTCGGTGAGCGTCATCCCCCATCCCTCCCGCAGGGACGCAGAGGCCACCATCCAGGCCCGTCGGTAGAGGGCGACGAGCTCACCGTCGCCGACACGGCCCGGAAGCGACACCCACGCTGTCGCTCCGAGCGCGCGTCGGAGCGATTCGAGGCGGGGGCGCTCGTAGCCCTCCCCGGCGATCACCGCTCGGAGCGACGGCACCGATCGCTTGGCCCGAGCGAGCGCACGCATGAGGAGGTCGAACCGCTTCACCGGCACGAGCCTGCCCACGGCCACGACCAGTGGCTCGGCTGTGCGGACCCCGGGCAGCCCCGGCGAAAAGCGCGGATCCACGCCTGGCGGCAAGACGGTGACCCGGTCGGCGTCGAAGCCGAGGAGGTCGACGATCTCCGTCCGGGACGACTCCGAGAGCGTGATCACGCGCGTGGAGCGGTACAGCGGCGGCGCAAGCCGCTGCTCGGTGACCTCGCCGATGCGCGCCATCCACCGCGGCAGCGTCATGCGCCACATCTCCGCGTGGACGTGGTGGAGGAAGACGACGCGCGGGCCTTGGAACCAGAGCGGCGAGAAGAACGGCATGCCGTTCCAGATCTCGACGAGACCCTCGCCGGCCCGGTGGCGGCCGAGCAGGTCCTCCACGGCCCTGCGCGCGAAGACCCCGTAGCGGCCCCCGCGCCGCAGGACCCGGTAGCCGTCCCGCTCCAGCGCGGGCGCGCCACCCGCCACGGCGGAGGTCCGCAGCTCGACGTCGATCCCCGCGGCCGCCCAGAGGCCCGCGATCCGGTGCGCGTGGAGCTCTGATCCGCCCGCCTCCGGGTCCTCCAGATCGCGCCACGCCAGGATGCGCACCCGTTCGAGCCCGCTCTCGGCGGCGATGGCGGTGAGCTCGGGCAGGTGCGCCGGTGTGGCGTGCGCCGGTGTGGCGTGCGCCGGTGTGGCGGGCGCCGGTGTGGCGGGCGCCGGGGTGGCGGGTGCCGGTGTGGCGGGTGCCGGGGTGGCGTGCGCCGGTGCGCGCATCTGGCCACGCTCGTGCCGCCCCGCCCGCGGCCGTCGTGCGCGTTGGATCTCCGACCCCCCCGGGAGCGTCACCGGCTCGGAGCGTACTTCGCGCCGAGCAAGGCGCGACAGGTGCACGCGTCCACCCGGCGGAAGCCCGCTCGCAAGCCGAGGTCACCCGGCCCGGGACCGTGAGCGGTGGACGCGTGCCAGCTCGCCGACCGCCGCGCACACGAGGAGCCCCTGCACGCAGAGGTCGGCGAGCGCGGTGGCTCGCGGCGCCCCGTTCGCGTGCGCGACAGCGACCGCGGCCAGCGCGGCCGCCCCCACGAGCGCCACGACGAACAGCCGCTCTCCCACGCCGAGGAGGTACATCGTCACGACCACCGTGACGCTCAGGCACACCATCGCCAGCGCGAGCGGCAGGAACGCCCCGGCGGCCGACACGTACCGGCCCGAGAACGCTGCGGAGAGGAAGGGGCGCGCCGCCGCCGCCGCGACCACCACCAGCGCCAGCGCTGGCGCGGCCAGCGCCGCCAGGGCGACGAAGAGCTGGCGCAGGGCGTGGCGCCCGGCTCGCCAGGAGATCGCAGCCTCGGGCAGGAGGTATCCGGCGACCGCGACCGCCACGAAGACGAGCGCCTTGCTCGACACCGAGACCGCCGCGTACGCGCCGGCGGCTCTCGGCGCCTCTCGCCCGATCACGATCACGTCGACGTTCTGGAGCACCGCGACGGCGGCGAGGGCGACGACCGCGGCGGCGAGGTCGCGACGGACCGCCCCGTCGCTGCCGTAGGGTCGGGCCCGTCGCCACGCGCCGAGCCAGCTCCGCAGGCCGGCGGCGAGTGCCGCGCGCGACGGCCGGCGCGTGCGGGCGGCGACGGCTCCGCCCTCCGCGCGCCAGGCGCCGTCCGCCACGAGCCGCGCGTGCGCCGCCGTGCAGAGCTCGGCGAGGAGCACGCCCGCCGCCACGCCGCTCACGCCGAGCCCAGCCGCGCCGAACGAGATCATGAAGGCGGTCCGAGCTCCCCCCTCGAGCAGCAGGTTCTTCGACAGCGTGCGGTACTCGCGGTGCGCCTGGAGCAGCCCCCGGTCGACGCAGAGCAGCACCCACACCGCGCCCGCGAGGACGACGGCGTCGAAGCCGAGCGCGTCGGGACGCCCGAGGAGCGACGCGACCGGTGAGCCGACGATCAGGACCAGCGCGGCGAAGACGGCCAGCGCCCACGTCGCACGGCGGTGCAACTCGGCTCCCCAGCGAGCAACTCCGTCGAGCGAGCCCGACCAGCGGGTCACCCGCCTGACCACTCCGACGAGCACGGCCGAGCCGGGCGTCGCCACCACGAAGAAGACGCCGATCAGCTGGTTCAGCGCGCCATAGCCGCGTGCGGCGAGCAGGCGCGCCAGGACCAGCGTGACGAGCAGGCTCGCGCCGTTCGCGGCGATGCCCGCCAGAGCGAGCGGGCCCGCGTCCCACAGCCCCGCCCGCCACCCGGGCCGCGGCGGTGCCTCGGGGCGCTCGGCGAGCACCACGACACCCCCGCGCCCTCAGGTGGAGCTCAGGACCCGGGCTGCTCCCCGGCCGCCGGATCCTCTGTGACCTCGGGCTCGCCGTCACCGGCCGCCGCACCGACCGCGGGGCCGGCGGGGCCATCCGTCGGCTCGGCCACGGCCGTGCCCGGCGTGCCGGGCACGCCCTGCGCGGCGTAGTCCGCCCACGCGGCCTGGGCCTCGGTCTCAGGGGTGAAGTCGCCGGCGTCCCCGTAGTCGTAGCCGCCGATGTAGTTGCCCTCGGCGTCGTAGGCGTGCTCGCCGAACGCCTCGCGGTACTCCTCGGAGACCTCGCCGCCCTCGGCGGCCTGCTTGATCGACAGGCTGATCCGGCGGCGCTGCAGGTCGATCTCGATGATCTTCACCCAGAGCTCCTCGCCCGGGGTGACCACCTGCTCGGGCATGTCCACGTGGTGCGCGGCCATCTCCGAGATGTGCACCAGCCCCTCGATGCCGTCGCCCACCTGGACGAAGGCGCCGAACGGCACCAGCTTGGTGATGCGGCCGTAGACGAGCTGGCCGACCTCGTGGCTGTCCGCGAACTCCTGCCAGGGGTCGGTCTGCGTCGCCTTCAGCGACAGGCTGATCCGCTCCTTCTCGAGGTCCACGTCGAGCACCTCGACTGTGATCTCGTCTCCCACCTGGACGACCGACGAAGGGTGGTCGACGTGCTTCCAGGAGAGCTCGGACACGTGGACGAGGCCGTCCATCCCGCCGAGGTCCACGAAGGCGCCGAAGTTCACGACCGAGGACACGGTTCCCCTGCGGCGCTCGCCGGGCTTCAGGTTCGCCAGGAAGTCGCCGCGCTGCTCCTTCTGGGCCTCCTCCAGCCATGCACGCCGCGAGAGCACGACGTTGTTGCGGTTCCGGTCGAGCTCGATGATCTTCGCTTCGATCACGCGGCCGACGTAGGGCTGGAGCTCGCGGACGCGGCGCAGCTCCACGAGCGACGCGGGCAAGAAGCCGCGCAGCCCGATGTCGACGATGAGCCCGCCCTTCACCACCTCGATGACCGGGCCCTTCACGACGTGGTCGGCATCCTTCAGCTTCTCGATGGTCGACCACGCGCGCTCGTACTGCGCGCGCTTCTTCGAGAGGACGAGCCTCCCCTCCTTGTCCTCCTTCTGGAGGACCAGCGCCTCGACGCGCTCGCCCAGCGAGACGATCTCTGTCGGGGCCACGTCGTTGCGGATGGAGAGCTCGCGGGCGGGGATGACGCCCTCGGACTTGTAGCCGATGTCGAGCAGGACCTCGTCGCGGTCGATCTTCACCACCATGCCCTCGACCAGGTCGCCGTCATCGAACTCGACGATGGTGCCGGCCATGAGCTCCTCGAGCGACTGGCCGGACAGATCGTCCTCGACGATGGAGCGCGGGTGGTAGGTCCCGTCCTCGTCGAAGGTGCCCATGGCCTCGTCGGAGAGGGTCGCCCGGCGGGGCGGCGCGGTGAGGAGGGCAGAGGATTGCTCGTCGGACATCAGGAACTGCTCGCTTTCGTCGGCGTCCTGCCGTCGGGATCGGCTCCCGCCGCAGGGCACGGGCGACCGCGCCGGGGCCGCATGCTCGAGGAATTGATCCTGGCCACCGGCGCCGGCCAGGTCACCAGGGTAACGCAATTGCACGCTTCGCCCGCCCGGAGGGCGTCCCGCCCTGGGCCGCGCCGCACGCGCGCCGGAGGGGTCCTCCGCGAGCGCGGGGCGGCCGCCGTCGAGGTCCCCGGGCCGGCCCCGAGCCCCGAGGGCCGCTCGATCGGAACCGTCACGACCGTCACGAGCGTCACGACCGTCACGACCCCTTCACGGCCCAGGAGTCCCCCCAGGCCATGGTCACCTCCAAGGGCACCGAGAGCGCGACGGCATGGGTGAGGGCTTCCCCGGTCATCGCGGCGACGGCGTCCTCCTCCTCGGGCACGGCTTCGACGATCACCTCGTCGTGCACCTGCAGCACGAGCCTGCTCCGCATCCCCCCCCGCTCGAGCGCGCCGTCGAGCTTCACGAGGGCCACCTTGAAGATGTCGGCGGCGAGGCCCTGGATGCCCGCGTTCATCGCCTGGCGCTCCGCGGCGGAGCGCCGCTGGTAGCTGCGGTCGTGCAGGTCCGGCAGGGGGCGCTTGCGACCCATCTCGGTCCGGGTGTAGCCGCGTTCGCGCGCCTCGGCGACCGCGTCGAGCATGTACCGGCGCACCTTGGGGAACGCCCGGAAGTAGCGGTCGATGATCTCGCTCGCCTCTTCCTGGCTCGTCGACAGCCGGCGCGCCAGCCCGAACGCCTCCATCCCGTACGCGAGGCCGTAGGAGACCATCTTCGATCGGTCCCGCTGGTCCTTGGTGACCTCGTCGGCGGGCACCCCGTAGACGCCGGAGGCCACCGCCCGGTGGATGTCCCACCCCGAGCTGAACGCCTCGACCAGCCCCGGGTCGCCGGACAGGTGCGCGATGACGCGGAGCTCCACCTGGTCGTAGTCGGCCACGAGGAAGCGGCACCCGGGCGCCGGCACGAACGCCCGGCGGAACTGCGAGCCGGTCTCCCGGCGCGTCGGGATGTTGTGGAGGTTGGGCCGCTCCGACGAGATCCTCCCGGTGCGCGCGACCGTCTGGCGGAACGACGCGTGGATCCGGCCGTCCGGCGCGACCTCGGCGAGCAGCGTCTCGCCGTACGTGGAGCGGAGCTTCTCGAGCTCTCGATAGCGCAGCAGCTCGTCGACGAGCGGGTGCGCGCCCCGCAACGTCTCGAGCGTCGTCGCGTCCGTCGAGTACCCGGTCTTCGTCTTGCGCCCGGGAGCGAGGCCGAGCTCTGTGTAGAGCACGGTGCGCAGCTGGGGCGTCGAGTTGACGTTGAACTCGTGGCCGGCGAGCCGTTGGATCCCCTCGACGAGCGTCTTGCACTCGCCGGCGAGCTCGCCGGTCAGTCGCCTGAGCTCGCCGACGTCGACCCGGATGCCTGCGACCTCCATCCTCGCCAGGACGCGCACGAGCGGCCGCTCGACGTCGTCGTGGAGCCGGCGCAGCCCCTCCGCGTCGAGGCGCGCGGCGAGACGGGGCACCACGGCGGCGACAGAGAGGGCGTCCGCCGTCGCGGCCCCGACAGAGAGCGCGTCCGCCGTCGCGGCGGCCTCCTCGGCCGTCCCGAGGGCCGCGGGCGGCATCGCGCCGTCGAGAGAGAGCTGGTCGCCGGAGCCCTCGCCGGGGGTGCCCGCTCCTCCCCCGGCCGGGGCCCCCTCGCCGGCGGCGGCGGACGGCGCAGCTGCGGCGACCGCGACGGCACCACCGCCGGCGGACTCCCGGACGACCGTGCCGAGCCGGTAGTCGCCGGTCGACGGGTCGAGGAGGTACGCCGCCACCTCGGTGTCCATCACGAGGCCGGTGCAGTCGACGCCGAGCGGGAGCATCGACCGGAGCAGCTCCTTCACCCCGTGCCCGGCGACCGGCGCCTCGGCCAAGAGGCCGGTGAGCGCGGCCGCGACGTCCGCGTCGCCGAGGAGCGGCCCGCGTACCCAGACGCCGGCGCCCGGCGGCGACGGGTCGACCAGCGCGACTCCGCGCAGCGGCGAGCGGCCCGGCAGCCCGTCCCAGCGGCCCACGGCCGCAAGGACGGTGCCGTCCCCGGAGGGCTGGCGGGACGCGAAGGCCCCGGCGAGCTCCCCGATCGCGGCGACGGCGGCGGGCGCGTCGGCGGGGACGGCAGCCTCGACCCGCTCGGCGACGACCACCCCCGACCCGGCCGGCCCCGCGGCGCCTGTCGCTGTGCGTGTGACAGCGCCCGTGACGGCGCCCGTGACGGCGCCTGTCACCGCGTCTGTCACCGCGCCCGTCGCTGCGCCTGTCACTGCGCCTGCCACTGCCGGAAGCTCGGACCCCTCGTCGGGCGGTCCGAAGCGGCCTTCGGCGAGCAGCGGCACGGTCCTTCGCCACACCGTGCGCAGCTCGTAGCGCTCGAACAACTCCCTCACCGCCCGGAGGTCCCAGCCGCCGAGGGCGAGCTGGTCGACGGTCACGTCCAGCGGCACGTCCCGCACGAGCGGGGTGGCCGAGGCGTTCGCACGGACCTGGGCCTCGTGCGCCGCGAGGCTCTCCCGCAGCTTCGGGGTCAGCTCGTCGAGGTGCGAGTAGATCCCGTCGAGGTCCCCGTAAGTGGTGACGAGCCTCGCCGCGGTCTTCTCCCCCACGCCCGGGACCCCCGGCAGGTTGTCGGAGGGGTCGCCACGGAGCGCCGCGAGGATCGGGTACAGGCGCGGAGGGACCCCGGTCCGCTGGACGATCCCCGCCTCGTCGTAGAGGGAGTAGTCGCTCACCCCTCTGCGGTTGTAGAGCACCCGGACGTGGGGGTCCTCCACCAGCTGGAAGCAGTCGCGGTCGCCCGTGACCACGACGACGTCGGCGTCCCGGTCGCGCGCCTCGGTGGCCAGCGTCGCCAGCACGTCGTCCGCCTCGTACCCCGGCGCGGCCACCACGGGCACGTCCAGCGCACCCAGGAGCTCCCGGATCATGCCGAACTGCGGAATCAGGGTGTCCGGGGTCTCGGCGCGCCCGCCTTTGTAGTCGCTGACGAGCCCATGGCGGAAGGTGTCTCCCGGCAGGTCGAACGCGACGGCGAGCGCGCTCGGCCTGTGGTCCCGCACGACGTTCACCAGCATCCCGACGAAGCCGTGCAATGCGTTCGTGACGGTGCCGGAGGCGGTGGCGAGGTCGGGCGGCAGCGCGAAGAACGCCCGGAACGCGAGCGACATGGCGTCGAGCAGGAACAGCGGACCCCCCGAGCCCTCCGCCCGCTGGTTCACGAGGGTCGCAGCTCGCCCTCGACGACGCGGCGGGCGACGTCGCGCATCCGTGAGCGCGTCTGCATGGCGGTGCGCTGGACGAAGGCGAACGCATCGGCTTCGCTCATCCCCTCGCGTTCCATGAGCACCGCCTTGGCTTCCTCCACGACGCGGCGCGTGGCGATCTTGTCCTCTGCGATCCTCGCCTCCACGTCCCCGTCCGCCGCGGCCGCGCCCAGCTCCTGGGCGACCTCCTCGTCGATCGCCCAATCCTGCCGGCAGCGCGCGAGCACGTCGGCGACCGCCGGGAGCAGCTCCTCGCGCCGGAACGGCTTCACGAGGTAGGCCGCGACACCGGCGTCGCGCGCCTCTTCGATGAGGTCGCGCTGACTGAACGCCGTCAACACGACCACCGCCGCCCGGTGCCGTGAGGCGATCTCGCGCGCCGCACGCACGCCGTCCATCCCGGGCATCTTCACGTCCAGGATCACGAGGTCCGGCCGATGCTCGTCGACCAGCGACACCGCCTCGTCGCCGCGCCCGGTCTCACCCACGACGGCGTAGCCGGCCGACTGGAGGATCTCTTTCAGGTCGAGCCGGATGATCGCCTCGTCCTCGGCGATGACCACCCGCGTGGGCGTCCCCTGCGCGGTCGCTCCTCCCGGCACCGTCGTCTGGGGATCTGCGCTCATCCGTCCACCTTCCGGGTCTCGGGCCGCCCTGCAGCCGCGGCGCCGTGCTGCGCCCTGGCGCCGCTCCTCGCCGGGTCCCTGTCGCCAGCCCGACGTTGCACCGTCGGGCTAGCCGCCATCGCCCACGTCCATGAGCAGCTCGTCGCGGCGGCGCTCGAGCCCCTGCACCGTCGCCGACAGCGCCGCCCTCGCCCGGGCCATGGCGTCGACGTGCCGCTGGACCTCGGAGTACTCGTGCGCGGCGAGAGGGGTCTCGGCGACGAGGGACCGGATCCTCGCGTCCTCGGCCTCCTCGGAGACGTGCGCGAGCTGCTCGTCGAGCACCGCGAGCTCTCCGCGGGCGCGCACCAGCCGGACGTGCACCTCGCGCAGGCGTCGCTCGACCAGGAGCCGTTGCATGAAGCCCCGATTCTACGTGGCAGGTGGCCAGATCCGCAGCGCCGAGGCCAGGGGCCCGCCGCGACCTCGGCCGCCCGCTCATTCGTGGAGACCCCGGGACGCCGCCGACGCGACGGTAGGCTCGGGCCTCCTGCCCGGATGGCGGAATCGGTAGACGCGGAGGCCTCAAAAGCCTTTGCTCGCAAGGGCGTGCGGGTTCGAGTCCCGCTCCGGGCACCGCTCCGGGCACGCGCGCAGCACAGGCGTCTCCGGGCACCCAGGCGTCTCCGGTCACCCAGGCGTCTCCGGTCGTGTGCGGGCGTCTCCGGTCGTGTGCAGGCGTCTCCGGTCGTGTGCGGGCTCGCGTAGGCGCCGACGAAGTGCGTCCGGGGCGCCTCACTCCGTGCACGACGTGCACGCCATGCACGTCGTGCCAGCCCGCCGGCGCTGCCGGCCGTCGACGGTGGTCGCCGCCGGCAGCACCGCGGCGGTCGAAGCGCACCGGTCAGCGCGAGACGACGTCGAAGCGCCGGTGCTCGAGGACGGGGAGCATCCTGCGCACCGCCGAGACCCGGCCAGGCGAGACGTCCGCGAAGGCGATGTCCTCCTCCTTGCCGCCGAGCTCCACCAGCACCTCGCCGAGCGGGTCGACGACCATCGAGCGACCGACCGCCTCGTCCTCGGGCTTCCCCGCGGCGACGACGTACGCCGTGCTCTCGATCGCCCGCGCCCGCACCAGGGTCTCCCAGACCGCTGCCTTCCCGGAGCCGTTGTACCAGTGCGCCGCCAGCGCGATCACCGTGGCCCCGCGGTCGACGAGCGCGCGGGCCATCTCGGGGAACCGGAGGTCGTAGCAGGTCATGACGCCGAGCACCAGATCGTCGTCGAGGGGCACCGTCACCACGCCCCCGGCGGGGTCCCCGCCGGCCACCCGGTCGGACTCCCGGGCACCGAGCGCGTCGAACAGGTGCAGCTTCCGGTAGGCGGCGACGAGCCCGTCTGGACCGACGACCACGGCCGTGTTGAAGACGCGCTCGGGGGGACGGCGGGGGTCGCGCCCCGGGACGCCCGGGCCGGCGGCCGGCACCTGCTCGAACATCCCCGCGACCACGACGCACCCGTGCCGCGCCGCGCCCTGGGCGAGCACCGAGACGAACGGTCCATCGAGCGGCTCGGCCACCGAGGAGAGGTCGAAGCCGACGTCGCCGAAGGTGCACATGGCGGCCTCGGGGAGCACGACCAGCGTCGCGCCCCCTTCCGCCGCCGCGCGCAGCCGGCCTGCGACCAGACGCCGGTTCTCCGCGAGGTCGAAGCCCGTCGCGACCTGCACCGCAGCCACCCGCACGGTGCCCACGGTACCGGACCCCCGGCGCGACCTCCGGGCGCCGCACCCGGCCGCCCGCTCCCCCTCCGTGCCACACTGGAGCCCGTGTTGGCCTTCACCTTCCCCGGCCAGGGCTCGCAACGCTCGGGCATGGGCCGGCCCTGGGTCGATCACCCGTCCTGGGAGGTGGTCGCGGAGGCCTCGGCGGCGATCGGCCGCGACGTCGCGGCGCTGCTCGTCGACGCGCCGATGGAGGAGCTGACCCGGACCGCGAACGCCCAGCTCGCCACCTTCGTCCAGTCGCTCGTGGTCCTGGACGCCGTCGAGCGGGTCGGCCTCTCCCCCGCCGCCTGCGCGGGCCATTCGCTCGGCGAGTACAGCGCGCTCGTCGCGGCCGGCGCGATGCCGTTCGGCGACGGCGCCGCGCTCGTGGTCGCGCGCGGCGACGCCATGGCGCGCGCCGGGGACGACGCGCCGGGCACGATGGCCGCGCTCATCGGGATCGGCGACGACGACGCGGAGGCAGCGTGCCACCGCGCCGAGGGCGAGGCGTGGGTGGCGAACTACAACGCGCCAGGACAGGTCGTCATCGCAGGCACGACGGACGCGGTCGCCGCAGCCTCGGAGATCGCCCGCGAGCTCGGGGCGCGCAAGGTGCTGCCGCTGCCGGTGTCCGGCGCCTTCCATACGCCGCTCATGGCCGCGGCACGTCCCGCGCTGCGCAAGGCGCTCGGCGACGTCGTGTTCTCCGCGCCCGAGGTGCCGGTCGTCGCCAACGTCGATGCGCGCGTCCACTCCGATCCGTCCGAGTGGCCGGGGCTCCTGTCCGCGCAGCTGTGCGGCCCCGTGCGCTGGCGCCAGACGATCGAGACCCTGTCGGGCCTCGGCACGACGACCTTCGTCGAGATCGGGCCGGGGGGCGTCCTGACCGGCCTCGTGCGGCGGAGCGCCCCCGAGGCGCAGGCGCTGTCGGTCGCCAAGCCCGACGATCTCGATTCGCTGCTCGATGCGGTGGCGGGCGGCCATGCAGGCGGCCCGCCGGGGGGCCCGAGCCCCCGCGCCGGCGCGGGCGGGGCCGTCCGCGACGTGTGGCACCACGACGCCCACGCCATCCAAGGAGACCACCTCTACATGTCCGAGCGGGTGGTCGTGAGCCCGTGCTCCGGGATCTTCGCGCCCGAGCAGTCCCTCGCCGCCCCCGGCACGGGCCTCTTGCCGGGGACCCCGGGCCACGAGACGGCCTCCTCCCACGTCCGTACGGGCGATCTCGTGGGGCGGGTCGGGGTGACGGAGGTGCGCACCCCGTTCGAGGGGGCGGTGATCCGCTGGCTGTCGGTCGCCGGCGAGCGGGTCCAGGAGGGCCAGCCGCTCGTGTGGCTCCGGGTGAGCGGGGACAGGACGTGAGCAGGGGGCGCCGGTGAGCCGGGAGCCGGAGGCCCCGGGCGGGTCGGGCGGGGCCCGAGCCGAGCCGGGTACCGGCAGGGTGGTCCTCGTCACCGGCGGGTCCAGGGGGATCGGCGCGGCGTGCGCGGCCTGGTTCGCAGCCCGCGGCGACCGGGTCGCGGCGACGACGCGCGGCGACGCCCGCGAGCTGGAGCCCCCCGGCTCCGTGCCCGAGGAGCGCTTCTGCGCCCTGCGGTGCGACGTGACCGACCCCGCGCAGGTGGAGGCGGCATTCTGTGCGATCGAGGAGCGGTGGGGGCCCGTGGAGGTCCTCGTCGCCAACGCCGGGATCGCCCGCGACATGCTGGTGCTGCGCATGGGCGAGGACGCCTGGCACGACGTGCTCGAGACCAACCTCACGGGCGCCTTCCGGGTCGCCAAGCGGGCGGTGGCCAGGATGCTCCGGCTCCGCCACGGCCGAATCGTCTTCGTCTCGTCGGTCGGCGCCTTCGTCGGCCTGCCCGGCCAGGTCAACTACGCCGCGTCCAAGGCCGGCCTGGTCGGCATGGCCCGGGCGCTCGCACGCGAGGTGGCGAGCCGGCAGATCACCGTCAACGTGGTCGCGCCCGGGGTCGTGACGACCGACATGACCCGGGTGCTGGGGGAGGGGCGGGTGGGCGAGCTCGTCGCCATGGTCCCGCTCGGTCGTGCCGGGAGCCCGGAGGACGTGGCGGCCGCGGTCGGCTTCCTCGCCTCGGACGAGGCGGCCTACGTCACCGGCGCGGTGCTGCCCGTCGACGGCGGGCTCGGCATGGGGCTGTGAGCAGCCGCGCCGCTCGGACCTCCGGTCTCGGGCTCCTCCGAGGTCGCCCCGACCCGGGCGGCTCCGCGGCCCCGAGAGC
This sequence comes from Actinomycetes bacterium, assembly GCA_021828055.1. Taxonomy (GTDB): domain Bacteria; phylum Actinomycetota; class Acidimicrobiia; order Acidimicrobiales; family RAAP-2; genus JAJYVT01. Next base: position 5,988 of record JAKATH010000019.1, on the reverse strand, counting down.
TCCCCGAGACGACTGAGGCACGCGGATAGGCTCATGGGCCGCCAGGGCAAGGGCCGCTCGGGGATCTGACCGGACCCGACGACCCGTAGCAGGACCGAGGGCCCCGACGCATGGCCGGAGGACCCGACGGCGCCCGAGACAGAGGCCTGCGGAAGGCCCGACTAGGAGAAGGACGAGGACGTGGACAACGAGGCAGCGTTCGAGAAATTCCGTGAGTGCGCCGTGGAGGTCCTCCAGGTGCCCGCAGAGAAGGTGACGATGGACGCCCGGTTCGCCGAGGACCTCGACGCCGACAGCCTCGACCTCGTCGAGCTGGTGATGGCCCTCGAGGAGGCGTTCGACGTCTCCGTGGAGGAGAGCGAGCTCGAGGACATCGAGACGGCGGGGCAGGCCTTCGAGCTGATCAGCTCGAAGCTCTGATGCTGCTCGGGGTCGGATCCCACGGCCCGGTCCGGGGACGGCGCGTCGCCGTCACCGGGATCGGCGCGGTCACCTGCTGCGGGCTGGGCGTCGAGGCGCTCTGGGAAGGCCTCGTGCACCCGTCCATCTCGGGAAGGCGACGCGTGCCCGACTTCGACCCCTCCGTCTACTTCGACTCGAAGGAAGCACGCCGCGTGGACCCGTTCGCGGCGTTCACGGTGGCGGCAGCGCAGATGGCGCTGGAGGACGCCGGCGAGCTCGGCGTCGACCCTGCTCGTGCAGGCGTGCTGTTCGGCACCGGCGTCGGCGGGTTCGAGACCCTCGCCGGCCAGGTCACCGTCTACAACGAGCGGGGCGCGCGCCGGGTCTCCCCGTTCCTCGTCCCGATGATGATGGCCAACGCCGGCGCCGCCCACGTCTCGATGCGCAACGGCTGGCACGGCCCTTCCGAGACCGTGGTCACCGCGTGCGCTGCGGGCACCCACGGAGTCGCCAACGCGGCGCGGCTCGTGGCGAGCGGGCGGTGCGACGTGGTCGTGGGCGGCGGCGCCGAGGCGTCGATGCACCCCGTCGCCGTCGCCGCCTTCGCGAACATGACCGCGCTGTCGACGAGCGGGGTGTCGCGGCCCTTCGACGTGCGGCGGGACGGGTTCGTCATCTCGGAGGGCGCGGCCGCGCTGGTGCTCGAAGCGTGGGACCACGCGCTCGCACGTGGCGCTCGCATCTACGCCGAGATCGCCGGGTCCGGGTCGACCGCGGACGCCCACCACATCACCCAGCCGGCCCCCGACGGGCAGGGCGCGGTCGCCTGCATGGAGCAGGCGCTCGGCGACGCGCAGCTCTCGGCCGCCGACATCGCCCACATCAACGCGCACGGCACGTCGACGCCGCTCAACGACCTCACCGAGGCCCGCGCGATCAACAAGGTCTTCGGTGAGCCCGGCCCGCCGGTCACCTCGACCAAGGGCGTGACGGGCCATGGCCTGGGCGCCGCCGGCGCGATCGAGGCGGTCGCCTCGATCCTGGCGATCGACCGCAGGGTGATCCCGCCGACCTACGGCTGCGAGCAGCTCGACGCCGAGATCCACCTGGACGTCGTCCGTGGCGAGGCCCGTCCCTGGGAACCAGGCCCTGTGCTGTCGAACTCCTTCGGGTTCGGCGGCCACAACGGCTGCCTGGTCATCCTCCCGCCGTCCGAGTAGCTCCTCGCGCTCCTCGCAGCAGCCCGCTTGCTCCCCCCGCCCGTCGACGACGCACCCGGGCTCACCGGCGCCCAGCTCGACGCCGTCGCCGACCTCGAGCGCCGGGTGATCGCGCACGACGGGGGGCGCCTGAAGCTGGAGTGGGGCGTGATCCGTGAGCGTCCTGCCGGGGAGGTGAACGACCTCCTCGTGTGGTCCGGCGGCTCGCTCGTCGGCTACTGCGGGCTCCACCAGTTCGGCGGGGAGCCCGAGCTCGCCGGCGCGGTCGACCCGGCCTGGCGGCGACACGGCATCGGCTCCTCCCTGCTCGCCCGTGCCCTCGAGCTCGTCGGGGAGCGCGGGCGGACGAGGGTCTTGCTCGTCACCCCGACCGCGACGGAGACCGGGCGTCGCTTCGCGCTCGCCAGAGGGGCGACGCTCGACCATTCAGAGCACCACCTGGAGCTCGGCGGCCGGCCCGAGGGGCCACCTGCGGCCGGCCCCTCCGCCGCGGCGCTCCGCATCCGCCTCGCGCGGGACGACGAGGGGGACCGCCGCGAGATCGTGTCGATCCTCGAGGCCGGCTTCGGGCAGGGCGCCTACGCCGGCCAGGCGGGACCCACGGACCTCGTGCTCGTCGCGGAGCGGGGCGGCGTCGCCGTCGGCACCGTGCGCCTCGATCTCGGAGGCGAGCCGGCCGGCATCTACGGCCTCGCGGTCCGTCCCGACGTGCGCGGGCAGGGGATCGGGCGGGCGATCCTCTACGAGACCTGCCTCGAGGCCCGCCGTCGAGGCGCACGGCGGCTGACCCTCGAGGTCGAGACGGACAACGACCACGCGCTCGGGCTCTACACGTCCGTCGGGTTCGAGCTCCGGACGACCGAGGACTACTTCGCGGTGCCAGTCCCCCGCGCGGGGGCGTCCGCGCCGTCCTGAGGCCACGGCGCCGACCGGCCCCGATGCGCGGCTCCCTGCGACGGCCACGCTCCCGGGCGGGGCCCATGGCCGCCCCTCGACGACCCTCACATCTCGTCGATCGCAGCCCGGAGCTGGCCGACCAGCTCGGCCGCGGCGTCGGGCCCGCCTCCCTCGAGCAGCCGGCGGACCAACGCGGAGCCGACGACGACGCCGTCGGCCACCGCGCACGCCGTCCGAGCCTGCGCCGGCGTCGACACGCCCACCCCGACGCACACCGGCGTGTCGGTCACCTGGCGGATCCGGCGCACGACGTCGGCGCTGTCGCTCCCGAGCGACTCCCGTTCCCCCGTCACGCCCATCCGCGCCACGGCGTAGACGAAGCCCCGGGAGCGGGCGCAGATCCTCGCGACCCGTGCCTGCGGCGTGGAGGGTGCGACGAGCAGGACCGTGGCGACCTCCGCGGCGTCGGCCTCGGCTGCCCAGGGGTCGAGCTCTTCGAGGGGGAGGTCGGGCACGATCGCGGCGCCGATGCCGGCGGCCCGCAGCGACCGGGCCATGCGCCGATGGCCCATCCGAAAGACGATGTTGTAGTACGTCATCACCGCGACCGGGATCGCGAGCTCTGCGGACGCGATGTCGTCGACGACCCGGGCCGGGGTCGCGCCCCGGTCGAGCGCGTGGACACCTGCCCGCTGGATGACCGGCCCGTCCATCATGGGGTCGGAGAAGGGGATCCCCACCTCGACCGCGTCGGCGCCGGCGGCCACCACCGCCTGCAGCGACTCGACCCAGTCCTCGGACATCCCGCCCATGACGTAGGGGACGAGGAGCTTGCGCCCCTCGTCGCGCCGGGCGCGCAGCCAGGGCTCGAGGGCGATCACCGGCCGTCGCGGCCGGCCGCGAGCAGCTCGCGGACCTGGGCGACGTCCTTGTCCCCGCGTCCCGACAGCGTGATCAGGACCGTCGAGCCCTCCGGGACCGCCTGGCCGGCCTCCCGGACGACCCACGCGAGCGCGTGCGCGGGCTCGAGCGCCGCGAGGATCCCTTCGGCGCGGGCGAGCAGCCGGAAGGCGTCGAGCGCCTCTGCGTCCGTCGCCTTCTCGTAGCGCGCCCGTCCCGAGGCCGCGAGGTGCGCGTGCTCGGGGCCGATGCCCGGGTAGTCGAGCCCCGCGGAGATGGACTCGGCCTCGAGGATCTGGCCAGCCTCGTCCTGGAGGAGCAGCGACCTCATGCCGTGCAGGACGCCGGGGATGCCGTCGCTGGCGGCCGCGCCGCCCGCTGCCTCCACGCCGACGAGGCGCGAGCGCGTGGGCGCGAACCCCGCGAAGGTCCCTGCCGCGTTCGAGCCCCCGCCGACGCACGCGACCACGAAGTCCGGGTCGTCGCCGCCCAGGAGCGCCCGGCACTGCTCTCGTGCCTCGTCCCCCACCACGCGCTGCAGCTCTCGGACCATGTAGGGGAACGGGTGGGGCCCCATCACCGACCCGATGCAGTAGTGGGTGTGGTCGACCGTCGCGACCCAGTCCCGCAACGCCTCGTTGACCGCATCCTTGAGCGTCCGGCTCCCGGCGCGCACCGGCCGCACCTCCGCGCCGAGCAGCTCCATCCGGAAGACGTTGAGCTCCTGGCGCTCGGTGTCGAGCTCCCCCATGTAGACGGTGCACTCGAGCCCGAAGAGCGCGGCCGCGGTGGCGGCGGCGACCCCGTGCTGGCCCGCGCCGGTCTCGGCGACCAGGCGCCGCTTCCCCATGCGGCGCGTGAGCAGCGCCTGCCCGACGACGTTGTTCAGCTTGTGGGACCCCGCGTGCACGAGGTCCTCGCGCTTCAGCAGCACGCGCAGGCCGAGCACCTCGGACAGCCGGCGGCATTCGGTGACCGGGGTCGGGCGGCCGCCGTAGTCGCCGAGCACCGCGCCGAGCTCCTCACGGTAGGCGGGGTCGGCCCACGCGCCGGCGAAGGCCTCCTCGAGCTCCATGCACGCAGGGACCAGCGACTCGGGGACGAACCG
>JAKATH010000019.1:0-1361 GCA_021828055.1 Actinomycetes bacterium | reverse complement strand
CGTGGCCGAACGCGCCGGCGAGCGCCGCAGCAGCAGCGCGCGCGTTGCGGACGAAGGCTCGCAGCCTCTGGGGGTCCTTGACTCCCGGTGCGCCCTCCACGCCGCTCGCCACGTCGACGCCTCGGGGCCGGAGCGCTGCGATCGCGTCGCCGACGTTGTCCGGCGTGAGCCCGCCGGAGACGAACATCCGCCCGGGATCGACGACGCCTTCCGCGAGCCTCCAGTCGAAGACCTGCCCCGAGCCCGGGCTCTGCCCGTCGACGAGCAGGTAGTCCGCGCCGAACTCGCGCAGCCGCGCGATCGCGCGGTCCCCTGCCGGAAAGGCCCGGATCGTGCACGGGACGCGTGCGCGGATCCACCGGCACTGCTCGGCGGACTCGTGCCCGTGCAGCTGCACGGCACCGAACCCCACCGTGTTGGCGATCTCGACCACGCGAGTCGGGGCCTCGTCCCGGAAGACCCCGACGGTGAGGACGCCGTGGGGCAGCCGCTTCACGATGTCTGCGGCGAGGGAGGGAGAGACCTGGCGCACGGAGGGCGAGAGGACGAAGCCGAGCGCGTCGGCCCCGAGACCGACCGCGAGGAGCGCGTCCGGCTCGTTGGTGATGCCGCAGATCTTGATCAGGAGATCGTCGCGCACGTCGTCCCCTGGCGGCCCCGCTCGCCCACCGGGTGGCCCTTGAGCGCACGCACCGCGGCCGTACGGTCCACCGAGGTCACGAGGGACTCTCCGACGAGGACCGCGTCGTAACCCGCGTCCGCGAGGCGGCGGGCGTCGTCGGCGCCGCGGATCGCGGACTCGGCGACCGCCACCACCTCCGGCGGGATCCGTGCGGCGAGCCGCTCCGCTCTCGCCGGGTCGGCGTCGAACGTCGTGAGGTCCCGCTGGTTCACCCCGACCAGCCGGGGACCGAGCGCGAGGGCGCGCTCGAGCTCTCCCTCGTCGTGCACCTCCACGAGCGCGTCGAGCCCGGCCCGACCCGCGAGATCGTGCAACGCGGAGAGCTCGTCGTCTGCGAGCGCCGCGACGATCAGGAGCACGGCGTCCGCGCCCATCAGCCGGGCGTCGCACACGTCACCGGGCCCGACCGTGAAGTCCTTGCGCAGCACCGGCAGCCCCGACGCCTCCCGGGCGGCCGCGAGGTCCGCGGCGCTCCCCCCGAAGAACTGCTCGTCGGTGAGCACCGAGAGGCAGGCCGCTCCTCCCCTCGCGTACTCCCTGGCCGCGCCGGCAGGGTCCAGGTCCGGCGCGAGCGGCCCCTTCGAGGGCGAGCGCCGCTTCACCTCGGCGATCACCGCGAGGCCGCGGGGCCCCGCGCTGCTGCCGGCGGCGGCGAGCGCGGCGGCGAACGGCCGCGGCG
>JAKATH010000108.1:1713-6424 GCA_021828055.1 Actinomycetes bacterium | reverse complement strand
TGCGTCAGCCGAACCTCGTGGCCCTCGCAGGATGGGTCGACGGCCGTCATCCCCCACGGCGCGTCGGCGCGTTGTCGGACGCATGGGCCGTCGTCGACAACGCGCTCAGCGCGCACGTCCTCTCGTATGCCGCGATCCACGAGGTCCAGCCCGACGCCAAGGTCCTCTTCGGCCTGCGGGCGTCGGCGTCCTACGACTGGCACCGGCTCATGGTGGACCTGCTGTGCGCGCCCGCGCTCGGCGTCGACCGCGAGGACCTGGACGCGTGGATCGACACGCGGCGGGCTCGCCACGACCAGGTGACCGTGCCCGGTGACCTCGGCGAGCTGGCGTGGCGCCGCCTCGCCGCGGCCACCGCCCCCTTCGGCGGGGAAGGCGGCCGCGGCCGGATCCGCCGCCGCTCGCCGCGTCGGGCCGTGGACGTCGCCTACCGCTTCGCCGCGGGCCGGACCCACGCGACCGACCCGTTCGGGTCGGCACCGTCGCGGCGGGGTGGCTACCCGTTCGAGGTGCTGCTCGTCGTGTGGTGCCCGCCGCGTGCGGAGGCGGCCCGCCTGCCATGGCTGCGCGCCCAGGCTCCCTCGGAGACCCGCCCCGATCCGGGAGCCCTCGCCGCATGGTGCCGCGAGCAGCAGCGAGCCACGCCCGGGGCGGCTCTGTGGGTCGAGGATGGCTTCGCGACGAGCGGCGCGTTCCGCCGGGCGGACGGCTGGGACAGGCGGTCGTACCTGCGCGCCCAGGTCGCCGCCGCCGGGTCCGTCCCGGTCGCCGGCTACCTCTACTTCACCCTCGAAGGCGGCGGTGACCCGACGTGGCCCGACGCCGCCTTCGGGCTCGGCCCTGCGCCCGGCGACCGCTCGGGAACCGACCCGGCCGCTGGCGCGCGCACCGATCCGTGTGCCGACGCGGACTTCTACCGTCGCCTCGCGGAGGAGCGGCGCGGAGGAACAGGCGCGACCGCGGGCTCCGGGTGACGCGCGCAATCGCGCGTTCGCGCGCGATCGGGCGCGACCGTGCGCCGTGCGCCGACCCTCGGCGTGCCGGCGGCACCGCACGCCGTCAGCGGCGGCGCCGCAGCCTCGTGGCCCGCGCCGCCCGGCCCGAGAGCTCGAGCCGACGCTCGCCAACCTGCGTCATGAAACGCCGCCCGCTTTCGAGCCGCGTGAGCACGTCGGCCTGCCCCTGAGGGCGGGCGAGCATCCACGAGTGGCCGCCCGGCACCCACTGCACCGACGTGCGCGCGCAACGGGCGAACTCGTGCGCGGCGGAGATGCCGACGACGCGGTCGAACGACCCCCACTCCGCGAGCATCGGGATCCCCGCATCGGCCAGCGCGCGCACCTGGTCGCGGAGGTCGACGGTCAGCAGCATGGCGCCGATCGGCAGCGTGAGGCCCACGGTGCGGACGTTCCGGCGGACGGGGACCACGTCCCACGAGACCGTGCCGATCATCCCCACCAGCAGGTCGGGGACGTCCGCGACGAAGGACGCGAAGAGGTCGGCGAACGGGGCCATGTTGGGCGAGATCACGCCGACCACGGTCTTGACCGGGCCGCGGCGGTCGCGCCACGCGGGCGTCGCGACGCCGTCGCGGTAGACGATGCCGAGGGCCTCCTGCGGCCGGTCGTGGGCGTACTGCACCGCGACCGCGCCCCCCATGGAATGGCCGAGCAGGACCACCGGGCCGGCGTCCAGATGGTCGACCACGTAGGCGAGCTGCTCGGCGAGCGCGCCGACGGACACCTCGTGCCAGCCCAACGGGTCGCTGCCGCCGAAGCCGGGAAGGCACGGGTTCACCACGCGCCAGCCGAGCTGCGCGGCGAGGTGCGCGCTCTCCCGCCAGTACATGCGTCCGCCCGCCAGGTAGCCGTGCACGTTCATCGCCCACACGGGTGGGCTCCCCGGGCCGGCGGGCCCGTGCGCGTCCTCGTTGTCCGAGACCGCGTAGTGGAGCGCTCGCGTGCCCACGTGGAGGACGGCCGGGACCATCCGGACTCCCGGGCTCTTGCGGCGCGCCCATCGGACTGGTGCTCTGATCACCGCGTCCAGGCCGTTCAACGCCCCCTCCGGATGGGCCCCTCCGGCGGGAGCGCCGTCGCCGTGGTCTCCGTCCTGCCTCGCTTCCCCCCGGTGCCGCCACCTGGGGCGCCGGACCACCCCCCGGGGTGCGGGGGATCGCGTCGCGAGCGCTTGCGACCCTACACGGCGACGAGACCGGACCGGCCAGGTGCCGCCGGCGGGGCGAGCGTCGCGACGGTGGTGGCCTGCCGGCCGCTCGAGACGTTGGAGCTCTCCTGGCCGGCCGTGGGACCGCGTGCGGGGACGCGGCCTGCCCGCCACGTCCCGAGCGTGGTCAGGTGACGTCGCGGCGGAACGTCGTGAAGTAGCCGAGCACGGCGGTCCCCGTGCCCCACAGGACGAGGGCGATAGCGCCGAGCCACCAGCTGAGCAGCGCACTGCTTGTCCCGCCCGCGCCGCCGCCCGGACCGCGCGCAGAGAGGCTGCCTGCGAGCGCCTGCGTCGCGCGTGTGGGGAGGAAGTTCACGTCCATGTGGGCGAGGGAGCCGAAGATCGCCACGATGATGGGCTCGAGGACGAGACTGAGCCCCAAGGCGAGGATCACGCCGGCGATCTGGTTGCGCACCAGGGTGCCGATGCCCATCCCGTAGACGGCGAGGAGGACGTACGCGGCGAACATCCCCGGCATCACCGGGCCGACCTGGCGCAAGAGGTGCGAGAACGATCCCCCTTCGGCGACGAGGAGGGGAATGCCCATGGCCCCGATCATCACGAAGGACGCCACCGCCATGAGCACGCCCCAGACGGCCGACGCGAGCACCTTGGCGACGAGCACGTCCGGGCGGCGCGGGTGGATCAGCAGGGTCGCGGTGAGGATCCGGTGGCGGTACTCGGTCGTGATGCAGAGCACGCCGAGCACCGGAGCCATCACGATCGCCGAGGTGTACCCGGCCCCCATGAGGCGCCGCAACTGAGTCGTGGTCGTCGGCGCGGTGAAGTGCACGACGCCGTGTTGGCCCACGATGAACGAGGTCGTGATGCCGAGCCCGGTCAGCAGGACCACGACCGCAAAGCACACCCACGGGCCGGGCGTGGTGCGGAGCTTGAAGAGCTCGGCGCGCACGAGGCGCGGCATGGTTGTCATCGGGTCACCGCCGGCACAGGTTGGTCACGGGTGGTCATCGATGTGGTCAGCTCGAGGAACAGGCTCTCGAGGTCCTGGCTCACCTGGACCAGCTCGTGCACGACGACGCCGTTCGAGGCGATGAGCGGCCCCAGTGCTTCCGGCGTCGCCCCGTCGACCAGGAGCGCGCCGCCTCCGAGCTGCCTCGGTGCGAACCCGGCTCCCCGTGCGATCTCGCTCAGCCGGTCCACCTCGGGGGTGCGCACCCGCATCGACGACTGCGCCCGGGCCGTGAGGATCGAGAGGGGCCCCTGTGCGCGCAGCTGCCCCTTCGACACGATCACCACGTCGTCCACCGTCTGCGCCATCTCGGCGAGGAGGTGGGACGACACCAGGATCGTCCGCCCCTCTGCCGCGAGGTGTCGGAGGAGGTCGCGCAGCCACGCGATCCCCTGGGGGTCGAGCCCGTTCGACGGCTCGTCGAGGATCAGGACGCTCGGGTCGCCGAGGAGCGCGCCCGCGAGCTGCAGGCGCTGGCGCATGCCCATCGAGTACCCGCCCACCTTGCGCTTCGCGTCAGCGGTCAGCCCGACGAGCGCGAGCACCGTGTCGATGCGCGGGGAGGCGACGCCGGCCTCGATGGCCATCATCTGGAGGTGGGCGCGGGCACGGCGCGACGGGTGGAAGTTGGTGGCCTCGAGCACCGCGCCGACGTGGCGGGAGGGGTCGGGGATGTCGCGGTAGGGCCGGCCGCCGATCGTGCAGCTTCCCGACGTGGGCGCGGCCAGGTCCAGCAGGATGCGGAGCGTCGTGGTCTTCCCGGCGCCGTTCGGGCCGAGGAACCCGGTGATGCGTCCGGGTTCGACGGTGAAGCTCAGGTCGTCGACCGCGGTGACGGCGCCAAACCGCTTGGTGAGGCTCTTCACCTCGATCGACGCAGCGCGTACGGATGCGTTCACGGCGGGCATTCGTTGAGGTTACCCGCGCCTCGCGCCGGAGCCGGCCTTGCCGCCTGGGGCCGCCGCATCGCCCGGAAGGTGCGGCTAAGGACCGAGCGTCGCGCCTTCCAACGCGAGCAGGCGTCGCTTGGTCTCGGTCCCGCCCCCGTAGCCGCCGAGCCGCCCTCCCGCGGCGACCACCCGGTGGCAGGGGTAGACGATCGGAAGGGGGTTGGCGCCGTTGGCCTGGCCGACCGCTCGGGGTGCCGCGGGACGGCCGACGCGCCGCGCGAGCTCGCCGTAGGTGATCGTCTCGCCGTAGGGGATCTTGGTGAGGGCATTCCACACCGCGAGCTGGAATGGGGTGCCGCGGGGCGCGAGCGGGAGCGCGAACGACGTGCGCGCGCCCGAGAAGTACTCCTCGAGCTGGGCTGCAGCCGCTCGCAGGGGCGCCGACACCCTCGTCCGGGTGCCGGGGAGCCCGGTGGTCCCGGGCAGCCGCACGTGGGTCAGGGCCGCGTCGTCGCCCACGAGGACGAGCACGCCGATGGGGGTGTCGAGCGACAGCCGCACCGTGTCGTGGCCGATGTGGTCGTCGCGGACCTTCGTCATGGTGCCTCCTTTCGCACCG
>JAKATH010000108.1:0-1613 GCA_021828055.1 Actinomycetes bacterium | reverse complement strand
CTTTCGCACCGCTGTGGCGATCTTTCGCACCGGTGTGGCGATCTTTCGCACCGGTGTGGCGATCGACCACAGGTGCGTCAACGCGTAGGAGCGCCACGGGCGCCACCGCTCCGCCAGCGCGAGCGCGGCCGACGGCCCGGCCGGCGCTCCGAGGCGCTCGAGCGCGCGCCTGACCCCGAGGTCGCCGGGCAGGAACACGTCCGGGTCGCCGAGCGCGCGCAACGCGACGTACGACGCCGTCCACGCGCCGACGCCGGGCAGCGCGACGAGCCGGGCTACGACCTCGTCTGGGTCTGCGCCGGCGTCGAGGACGAGCGACCCGCCGTCCGCTGCCCGTGCGAGCGCCAGCAGCGCCTCCCGCCTCGCTCCCGGCATCGCGAACGCCTCGAGCGGCGCGGCGAGCACCTCGGCGGGGGTGGGGAAGACCCGTCCGGGCGGCGCCGCGGCTCCTTCCTCGGCGGGGACGTCCGGACCCCTGCTGGCCGCCGCCGGCCCCGCACGCGGCCCCGCCGCGTTCACAAGGCGAGCGAGCACCCGGCGCGCGGTGGCGACGGACACCTGCTGCCCTGCGACGGCGCGTACCGCGGTCTCGAACCCCTCGACCGCGCCGGCGACCCGACGGCCGGGGGTCGCTCGCACGAGGGGGCGCAGCAACGGATCGGATCCGAGGGCGGCGTCCACGGCACCCGGGTCCGCGTCGAGGTCGAGGAGCCGCCGACAGCGCGCGACCGCCGCGCAGAGGTCGGGCAGCTCGGCGAGCGTCAACTTCACAGCGACGTGCCCGTCACCTGGCGCGAGGGCCACGAGGGCGTCGCCATGGGGAAGCCGCAGGGTGCGCGTGTACGTCCCTGCCTCGAGCGTCTCGAGCCCGTGCACGGCCCGCGCGCCGAGGAAGGCGAGCGCCTCTGCCACCGCCATCGGACGGCGGTAGGGGAGCCGGAGGGCGATCGTCGTCGCGACCCCCGTCCCCGTGCGGCGCTCCAAGGAGGGTTGGTGCTGTCGGGACCGGGCCGTGCGCGCGCGCAGCTCGGTCGGCGTGCGGCCGAGCAGCTGCCGGACCGTGTCGTCGAACTGCCGGATGCTCGAGAAGCCCGCCGCGAACGCGATCTCCGCCATGCCGAGCCCGGTCGTCTCGACGAGAAGGCGTGCCGTCTGGGCGCGCTGCGCTCTGGCAAGCGCGAGCGGTCCCGCGCCCACCTCGGCGACCAGCATCCGGTTGAGGTGGCGGGTGCCGTACCCCAGCCTCGCAGCGAGCCCGGCGACCCCTTCCCGGTCGACCACGCCGTCGGCGATGCACCGCATGGCTCGTGCCACCACGTCGGCGCGGATGTTCCACTGCGGTGAGCCGGGAACGGCGTCGGGGCGGCATCGCAGGCAGGCCCGGAACCCGGCCTGTTGGGCGGCCGCCGCGCTCTGGTAGAAGCGGACGTGCTCGCGCGCGGGGGTTCGCGCCGGGCAGCTCGGACGGCAGTAGATCCCCGTCGTGGAGACGGCGGTGAAGAACCACCCGTCGAAGCGCGGGTCGCGCGACTGCACGGCCCGGTAGCAGTGCTCGAAGTCCTCCACCACCCCGCCATCGTCGCGCCCCTCGTCCTCTCGGTCTGGCGGGAATC
>JAKATH010000018.1 GCA_021828055.1 Actinomycetes bacterium | reverse complement strand
GGAGCTTGGTGAGGCCGAGCGCCGCGTTGAGCGCCAGCGCCATGCGGTCGACGGTGCCCAGGCCGTTCACGAGGACGCGGAAGCCCGGCTGGTAGCCGGGGATGTCGTCGAACAGCACCGCGGGAGCGCTCTCGCTGTGCTGGAGCAGGTCGGTCGCGTCGCCGATCTCCTGCTCCGAGGACGCGCCCGAGACGTGTCGCAACTGGCCCACCTGCTCGACCTTCTCGAGCCACGCTCGCAGGTCGTAGGTGGCCGGGCGCTTCCGCTCGTTGGACGGGTTCGTCTCACTGTCGCTCATGTGTGCAGTCTGCTCTCTATCTCTTTGTCGTGTCGTGCATGAACGTCGTGTCGTTGACGTCGTCGAAAGGGTCACCGGCTTCCTCCAGGAACCGGCGCCCACGTGTCGCCAGCAGCCGGCGCGGTCTCGGCTCCTCCGGTCTGTCGGTTCGGTCCGGCCGGTCGGTTCGGTCCGGTCTGTCGGTTCGGTCCGGCATCTCGTGGACCCACCCTTTCTCGTCTTCGCCGAGGGTGCCGTCTTCGCCGAGGGCGCCGTCGCTCTCATCGACGTGCGCCCTGGCCGGGTCGTCCTCGCGGCTCGAGTCCCTTCGTCGGGCCGGCCCAGCCCGCGGTCTCGCCTCGAGACGGGCCCGCCCCTCCTCACGGCCGGGCGGGGGACCGTCGTCGGAACGCAACCTCCGCCCGGCCCCGGCGGCTCACCGCCAGCAGTGCGTCCGAGGGCGCTGCTGGGGTCCCGGATGCGCCTGGCTCGGCGGCGGAGCCCGGTCCGATCCCCAGTCGCTGCAGGACCGCCGCACCGAGCGCCACGTCCTCGATCCCCGATCCCATGCCCTTGAACAGGGTGATGTCGTCAGGGTCCCGGGTCAGAGGCACGCTGGCGACGACGGCTCCGAGCGAGCGGACGGCTTGCCAGGCTCCAGTGCCCGCTTCCCCCTCGCCGGGCCCGTAGAGCTCCCGAAACTCGCTCGACAGCCGCTTGGCCTGGGGCACGCTGTCGGTCACCACCGCAGCACATCGCGACAGGATCACCGGCTCGAACTCACGGCGTTCGAGGTCGATGGCACCGACTGCGTTCACGTGCATGCCGGGTACCACCATCGGATCGAGGAGCACCGGCTCGGTCGCTCGGGTCACGAGCGTGACGATGTCCGCCCCGTCGACGGCCTCCTCGACGGAGGAGGTGGCACGGCAGTGCAGGCCCAGCGCGTCGGCCACCGTCGTGGCAAACGATTCTCGCCGCTCTGGAGTGCGGCTGAACGCGCGCACCTCACTGAGGGAGCGCACCTGTGCGACGGCCGCCACCTGAGGCAGTGCCTGCTTGCCCGTGCCGACGATCGCGAGCACCGATGCGTCTGGCGGTGCCAGGAGATCGGTGGCCAGGGCCGCGGTTCCCGACGTCCGCAGCTGCCCGAGCGCAAAGGCTTCGATGCAGGCGACGAGGGAGCCCGTGCGGGTGTCGAAGATGCACAGCACTGGGTCGGCTCCACCCGGGGTGTGGGTCCAGACCTTGACGCCAGCCAGGCCGAAACCGGTGAATGCCGCACCGAGGGCGTGCAAGGTGGCATGGTCGCCGTACCCGAGCATCGTCTTTTCGAGCTCGGCGGCCAGGGCGTCGCCCTCCTGGGCGAACCCGGCGCGGAGCGCTTCGAGCGCGTTGCCGAGGCCGAGCACCGACACGACGTCGTGTTCGGAGATCCAATGCGTCGTGTCACCCATGGGTGTCGCACCCCCGCTCGTCTGAGGGTGCACGCAACTGCCCCTCGTCTTCAGACCTCTCCGGCCGCCTGCCAAGAAGCCGCACCGGGCGGAAACCGTTTCTTCAGCACAACATAGACAACAACATAGAAGGAGCGGGTCCCTGCATGTCAAGGCTGCGCCAGGGCCACGAGCTCCCGGTGTCCGAAGAGGTCCCGGACGAACGCCGGTCCGGCCTGCGCGCTCGAACGGCCCTCCGATCAGGGGAGCCGATCAGGGGAGCCGATCAGGGGAGCCGATCAGGGGAGCCGATCAAAGAAGCCGACCAGGGGAGCACTGCTTCGACGGAGCTCTTCGTCTTGAGCAGAGGTTCGACGAGGTCGCTCCAGCGGCCCGCGGGCATCCGGGCAAGAGGGACCGACACACTGACCGCGACAAGAGGACGCCCGTCGTGCTGGCACGCCGCGACGCTCACCGAGCCGATTCCGATTTCGCTCTCGCCGTCGTTGTGGGCAAAGCCCTTGCGGCGTACGGCATTGATCTCGGTCATGAGCGCGGCCCGAGACATGATCGACTTCTCGGTCAGTGCGGGCAGCTTGGCAGCTGGGTACAGCCCGCGCAGGAAGTCGTCGCTCTCACAGGCGAGCCACGCCTTGCCGATGGAGGTGCAATGCGCCCACATGAGCGTGCCGACACGCGAGGCGACTCGCAGCGCGTTGAGGCTCTCGGCGCAGGCGATGAACAGCACGTGGTCGCCGTCGAGCACCGCGGCGTGCACCGTCTCCCCGGTCTCGTTGCGCAACTGCTCGAGGTAGGGCTGAACGAGGGTGCGCACGTCCAGATCGCGGGTGGCGAGCAACCCGGTGCGCAGGAGGACCGGCCCGACGCGGTAGATCTTGCTCTCGGAGTCCTGTACGGCGAAGCCGCGGTGGACGAGCATGGCGAGGAGGCGGTGGGCGGTGGAGATGGCGATGCCCAGTTCTGAGGCGGCATCCGACACGCGCACCTGCTTGCGCTCGGTGAGCAGGAGCAGAAGCCGCAGCGCGTTGTCGACCGATTCGATCGGGTACGTCGGCCCGCGCAAGGCTGCGGCGCCGTCTCCCGCCCGCGTGGTCATAGACGGCAATCGTAATGCCGCGCCGGCCGGTGCCGTGCGCCGAGCAAGCGAACGGCGTTGCCGCCGGAGGTGGCACCGGTGGAAGCGGCGCAGCTCGAGGGTTTTCTGGCCGTCCGGCACCTCGATCGCTTCCCGGGGGCGGCCCCGATCGAGCGAAGCGCGCAGGCGCGGTCGCTCGACGTCGTCGCTCTCATCGATGCCGGTGTGCACTTCGCGCATCGCAGTACCCGCCGCGGCGCGGGGGAGATCTACAATCAGGTGGATGTTCCGGAGCGATCGCTGAGCAACCGGGGCAGCTGAGCGGGGCACACCCAAAGAGCTCGACGGTGCCTTCCGCCACATCGACCCCTCCACGCCGAGCCAGGTCATCTGGAGGGTTGGCGCTTGTCGAGCAACAGCGACCAAGCAAGGAGCGTGCATGGCTGCAGCCATCTCCACTGGCGTCGGTTCGACCAGCACATCGCCCGCATGAGGCGGCCGCTGACCCTCGCCTGCTGGGACTACGACCGGACGGCAGCACTGGCCGACGGCCGCGTCCGACCCCACGGCGTCGATCTGCGGTACCTCTCGATGGCGGTGGAGGAGATCTTTTTCCGCATGGCGCGCTTCGGCGAGTTCGAGGCGGCTGAGCTCTCGCTCTCCACGTACGTGATCAGCCTCTCGCGTACAGCGCCGTTCGTCGCTCTCCCGGTCTTCCCCTCGCGGGCGTTTCGGCACAACGGGGTGTACGTCCACGCCGGCTCCGGCATCACCGAGCCCGAGGATCTGCGCGGGCGGATCGTCGGCGTGCCCGAGTACCAGCTGACGGCGGTGGTGTGGATCCGCGGCATGCTGGCCGAGCACTACGGGGTGCCGGTCGAGTCCGTGTCCTACCGGACGGGCGGCCTGGAGTCCCCGGGCCGGGTCGAGAAGCTGGCTGTCGACGTTCCCGGCGTGGCGATCGAGCCCATCGATCCCGATCGGACGCTCTCTGAGCTGCTCGTGACCGGGGAGATCGACGCCCTGTACGCCCCCCGGCTCCCGTCGCCGTTCGCCGCCGGGCACCCAGCCGTACGGCGGCTGTGGCGAGACAGCCCGGCCGCTGAACGCGAGTACTTCCGGGCGACCGGGGTGTTCCCGATCATGCACGTCCTCGCGCTGCGCCGGGACGTCTACGAGCAGGACAGGTGGCTCGCACGGTCGCTCATGGACGCCTTCGTCGAAGCCAAGCGGCTGGCCGAGGTGCGGCTGGCCGAGACGGCGGCCATGGCCACCATGCTGCCGTGGGGCTACGAAGAGGTGCGGGACGCAAGGGCGCTGATGGGCGAGGACTTCTGGCCCTACGGGCTCGCACCGAACGAGCACGTGCTCCGCACGTTCCTCCGCTACCTGCACGAGCAGCATCTCAGCGACCGGCTCAACGAGCCCGCCGAGCTGTTCGCCAGGGAGACGCTCGAGACCGCGGTCATCTGAGAGGGGAGCTCTGCGTAGCAGGCCCGCTGCCGGGAGAGCTTGGAGGCTCAGCGGATGTGGGCACATCTCGGTGACCAGCGGTTGCGGAGCGCCGGGATACACCGGCATGAGGAAGGAGATGAGAGCGCGCTACGTCGAAGGGGTAGCCACCCACGATGGCCTCGAGTCGTTCGTTGCCCTTCACCATCGACTGCTCGAGCCAGCAGCGATCGACAGCGGTTCCGTATCACCCACCCGTTCCATCCCTTGAAGGGCGAGGAGTACGAGATGGTCGGCTTCGCCCACACCTGGGGCGAGCACCGGGTGTTCTTCCGCGAGACAGGTGACCAGCGTGTCCGTTCGCTGCCTGCCAGTTGGACCGACGTCGAAGAACCCGACGCGTTCGTGGTGGTTGCCGCCGGGCGGTCGCTGTTCCGCCCCGAGGATCTGCTCGCCTTGGCAGATCTCCTCGACAGGCTGCGGCCCGCGAAGCGGCGCGGCGTGTAAGGTCAACTATGCCGTGTGTGCAAGGTGGATTATGCCGGACATGATCTACTCCCGTTCTGATGCCCATGACTGGAATGAGCTAGCGAGCAGGGCTGATTGGCAGCGATGCTTGACATCGCGTCATTATGCGGCATAATGCTACTTACACTCGTGTGATTTCGGGGAGGAGCGATGGCCAAGAAGAGGACGGATCCGAAGGAGGAAGCGTTGCGGGCGGACCGGGCGCTCAACCCCCGGCCCGAGGCGGTGACCGCCGCCGAGTTCTCGACCTCGGAGTTCTTCGACGCACGCGACCTCGTCCAGGTGAAGTACGAGATGCTGCGCCGGGTCCAAAGAGACGGCTCGACCGTGAGGGAGGCGGCCGCCGCCTTCGGCTTCTCCCGCCCGTCGTTCTACGAAGCCAAGTCGGCCTACGAGCAGGCGGGCATCCCGGGGCTCTTGGCCAAGCGGCCCGGACCGAGACGCGCGCACAAGCTCTCGGTGGCAGTCGTTGAGCGGTTGGCCGAGGCACTGGCGGAGGACCCGTCGCTCTCGTCCGCGGACCTCGCCGACCTGGTCAATGCCGAGTTCGGCGTCAGCGTCCACCCACGAAGCATCGAGCGCGCCCTCGCCCGACGCCCAAAAGACCAGCGGGGGCCGACGCGATGAGCGGCCGGCCGCCAGACGAGCTCTGCGCCGGCTACGAGGCCCTGCGAGCGGCGGCAACGGGTGGCCCGCTCACCGAGACCCCCCGGGGCTTTGCGCTCCTTCTCGCACAGGGCCTGGCGGCGTGGATGCGGGTCGTTCGCCCGCTCCCGCCAGCTCCGCCGATCGCGCCGACCGGTGCGCGACCGATGGCAGCGGCCGCCGGCCAAGAGGTGGTGCGCGTCCTCACCGAGATGGCGCTCGGGTCCAGACGAGAGCTGGCGACGTCATGAACGCAGAAGCCCACCACAAGATCACCGCGGCCCACCTGTCGCGCCAGGCGTATCTCTACGTGAGGCAGAGCACCCTGAGGCAGGTGCTCGAGAACACCGAGTCGCCCAAGCGCCAGTATGGGTTGCGCGAGCGCGCGGTGGCGCTCGGGTGGCGGCCCGAACAGGTGGTGGTCGTGGACTCCGACCTCGGCCAGTCCGGAGCGGACACCGACCGGGCGGGCTTCCAGCGTCTCGTCGCTGCCGTCGGCATGGGCGAGGTTGGCGTGGTGCTCGGCCTGGAGGTCTCCCGCCTCGCCCGCAGCTCGTCGGACTGGCACCGCCTCTTGGAGATCTGCGCGCTCTCCGACACGCTCATCTTGGACGAAGACGGTCTCTATGACCCAGCGCACTTCAACGACCGACTGCTCTTGGGCATGAAGGGCACCATGTCGGAGGCCGAGCTGCACGTGCTCAAGGCCCGGCTCATCGGCGGCCAGCTCGCGAAGGCACGCCGAGGCGAGCTCGAGGTCCCCCTGCCTGTCGGTCTCGTCTATGACGCCACCGGCAAGGTGGTGCTCGACCCCGACCGCTCCGTCCAAGAGGCCGTCGCTCAGTTCTTCGAGACGTTCCGGCGGACGGGATCTGCGACGGCGACGGTGCGCAGCTTCCGAGAGCAAGGGTTGCTCTTCCCCCGCCGGGTGCAGTCGGGTGCCCGCAAGGGCGAGCTCGTCTGGGGATCGTTGCTGCACTACCGAGCCCTGAACGTGTTGAAGAACCCGCGCTATGCCGGCGCGTTTGCCTATGGCAGGACTCAGGCCAAAAAGACGCTGCACGGCAACGGATCTCGAAAGCGCCTTCCAAAGGACCAGTGGCACACCCTTATCTTGGACGCGCATCCCGGCTACATCACCTGGGCCGACTACGAGGAGAACCTGGCCCAGCTGCGCGCCAACTCGGCCGCCTATGGCTCGGACCGCAGGGCCGGCCCACCACGAGAGGGTCCCGCGCTCTTGCAAGGGATCTGCGTCTGTGGACGCTGCGGTGGGCGCATGACGGTCCGCTACTACACCCGGCACGGAGAGATTCTTCCCCAGTACACCTGCCAGAGCGAGGGGATCAAGCGTGCCGAGCCGCCCTGCCAGCGGATCTTGGGCGCGGACATCGACCGGGCCGTCGGCGACCTGCTGGTCGAGTCCGTGAGCCCGTTGGCCCTCGAGGTCGCACTGTGCGTCCAAGACGAGCTCGCCAGCCGGGCCGAAGACGCCGACCGCTTGCGTCACCAGCAGGTGGAGCGGGCACGCTACGAGGCAGAGCTCGCACAGCGCCGTTACCTGCGTGTCGATCCCGACAACCGACTCGTGGCCGTGACGTTGGAGGCCGAGTGGAACAACAAGCTCCGCGCCCTCGACTCGGCGCAGGAGGACTACGAGCGCCAACGGGCAGCCGACGTCTTGTTGGACGAAGAGAAGCGAAAGCGTGTGCTCGCGCTGGCAACCGACTTTCCCCGTTTGTGGCGCGACCCGGACACCCCAGCTCGCGAGCGCAAGCGCATGGCGCGACTCTTGATCGAAGACGTGACCCTGCTCAAGGAAGATGACCTCGTCGTCCACGTGCGCTTCCGAGGTGGCGACACCGCCACCTTGCGCCTGGCACGTCCGAGGCCGGCTGCCGATCTCCACAAGCTCGACCCCGCTGTCGTGGCCGACATCGACCGGCTGCTCGACGACCACACCGACTCCGAGATCGCCGACGCGCTCAACGCCGCCGGCCACCAACCTCCCGTCGGCGAGCGGTTCAGCATCTGGATGGTCTGGAAGATCCGCAAGGCCCACCGGCTCGAGTCGCGCTTTGACCGCCTGCGCAAGAAGGGCAATCTGACCCTCGATGAGATGGCCGATGCACTCGGTGTGCATCCCCAGACCGTGAAGGACCGCGCGTCGCGCGGCCAGCTCGTCTCGCTGGTCTACAACGACAAGGGGGAGCGCCTCTACGCTCCGCCGGTGCCAGCCGAGCCGATCCCCTGCGCGAAGTGCGGCAAGCCCATCGCGGCGCGGACCGCGCAGGGACAGATCCGCAAGTACTGCGGCGTGTCCTGTCGGACCAGCGCGTACGCAGCCCGGCGGCGCGCGGCAGGATACGTTCGACCTCGGCGTCAGCGATGACTCCGAACTCGCGCACTACGTCTCCCTATCCAACCGAACAGGAGGTGCAGTCAGTTGCCCAAGCCTTGACGTCCGTAAGGACGGCGGCGAAGCGTTGACAGGGGTACGTGCAGGCCGCACGCTGGGATCTGTGCGCGGGGCCGCCCGAAAGGGCGGCCCCTACCGCAATCCAGTCGATGAGGTTGGCGGCGAGAGCCAGACGCTGGTCCGCTCGACGCGGTTCGCCCCGTCGATGGCGACACCGAGCGGAGTCCCGTGCTCGTCGCAGAGGATCGACCGCTTCCACCCGAGCTTGCCCCGATCGGTCGGGTTGGGCCCAGCTCCCTCACGGCCACAAGGACTCTTGTGCAAGGAACCATCAGCCGAGACGTCGCCCAGA
Source organism: Actinomycetes bacterium (assembly GCA_021828055.1). Lineage (GTDB taxonomy): Bacteria > Actinomycetota > Acidimicrobiia > Acidimicrobiales > RAAP-2 > JAJYVT01. Next base: position 26,232 of record JAKATH010000018.1, on the reverse strand, counting down.
GCGAGCCCGATGCCTATGTCGTACGCGGTGACGGCTTGTTCGCCGACGGCGGGGAAGACCCCGGCTGCGCGCCACTCGTCGCGTCGGGATCGCACCGTCGTGTCGGAAACCTTCCCGCCGCAGAGCCGTTCGGCGTCCTCCCGCGAGCATCCGGTCTCCCGCGAGCATCCGGTCTCCCGCGAGCATCCGGTCTCCCACGAGCATCCGGTCTCCCACGAGCATCCGGTCTCGAGCCCGACGAGCAGCACCGCGGAGCACTCGAAGTCCGACTTGCGTCGGCGGTGCCGTCCGAGCGGGTGGCTCTCTGGATGGGGCGGGATCAGCCGCGCGACGGCCGCCCAGACGGCATCGACCACTTCGGGATCGAGCGCGCGCACGATGGTGGGGCACCTCCACTCGGTCGTTGGTCTGTCGGCAAGCACCCCGGGTGCCTCGGGGCCGCCACCACGACCGGTGGACGCACACGGCCCTCATCAAGAAATACTCGACAGGGCCGCGCTCGTGGGCCTGCCCGCGCGGCCTCTTGACAACACGACCGCACGACGGAGAGACTGATCGCACGGTGGAAAGATTGCTCGTCGGTACGCACTTCCCGAGTGGGAGGGTGCGATGGCCCTGGGAGGGGACGATGCGAACCAATCGTGGTCTACGAAGGGTCGTGTGTGCCGGGGCGGCCGTGGGCGCCTTGGCAGTCGCCGGGATCGTTCCCGCAACCGCTGCCTCTGCGGTCACGTCGAAGGCGCCCAAGGGCAGCCCGGTGGTGTTCCACGTCGTCGTGTCCGAGACGGGGTTCGCAGCGTCATTGGGCGCCACAGAGGTCAAGGCAATGGAGGGCCTCAGGAACGAGGTGAACGCGGCGGGAGGCATCCGGGGCCACCCCATGGTGCTCACAATCAAGGACAACAACTCGACACCGGCGACCGCGGTGTCGCTGGCCAGCAAATGGGTGGGCGAGAAAGTGCCGTTCATCCTGAACGGCAGCGTGACCGCGGTCGACAAGGCGGTCGACGCGCTGGCGACCCCCTCCGGGCCGTTCATCTACGACCTCTCGCCGGGGGACACACCGAAGATCACAAGCACGGTCTTCTCCGCCGGCGTCGGGATCGAGACACTCGCGAAGGGGTACCTGACCTACTTCAAGGCGAAGGGCCTGACGAAGGTGGCCATCATCAACGGCTCCACAAGCAGCGGCACGTTCGGCTACGGGGACTTCGTGAAGGCGCTCGAGACAAAGAAGCTGTCGGGCATCACGGTGACGAGCCACCAGACCTTCACACCCACAGCGACCAGCGTGACCACTCAGATGGCGGCCATCAAGGCGAGCCACCCGCAGGCCCTCGTCATCTGGGTGACCGGAGCGCCTGTCGGCACGGTGTTCAAGGGAATGTCGTCACTGGGCATGGAGACGATCCCGACGGTCACGACGGACGGGAACGGCTCCTACACACTGCTCACCAAGCTGAAGACAGTGAGGCCGAAGAAGCTCTACATCGCCTCCGGCACGGAGCTGGCCCGGCCGGCGGAGCTCAAGCCTGGCCCGGTCAGGTCTGCAGTGGCCGGCATGGACAGAGCCGTCGCCGCAGAGCACACCCACGTGGGCACCGGGTTCGCCCTCGGCTACACACCGGCCTTGCTCATGGTGGACGCGTTGAAGAAGCTCGGCCTCCACGCCACCGCCAAGCAGATCACCAGCTACATGGAGCACCTCCGCCATGTGCCAGGAGTCTTCGGCTACCACACAACGAGCCCCAAGTCGACACATCGAGGCTCCGTCGTCAGCGACGTCCACGTGTACACCTTCAACGGAAGGTCCTTCGTGCTGCTGTCCAGCACAGGCGGCAGGCCGCTCGGCAAGTAGCGACGCGGCGCTTGGTTGGAGGCGACGTACAGGTCAGACGTACAGGCGAGACGTACAGGCGAACGGCCTGCCTTGACAACGCGATCCGGGCGTTGAGAAACTGATTCTGATAGCTGCTGGCGAAGCGGCAGCGGGATGCGATCGACAGGGGGGCCCCCATGCGTTCTCTCGCGGATTGGGAAACCCGTGAGCGTCATCCGTACGTCCAACCAGAACGGAGGCGGGCGTGACAAAACGTGACAACGCGGTACGGGGTCAGTCGTAGTCACACGGGCGGTGGGCTTCGCGCCAGGTGCCACGGGGGCCAGGACTCTCAAAGCCCTGGGGAAGGAGGCGAAGTCGACAGGCGATATCAAGGGCCACCTCCACGACGGTCACGACAACAGCACATCGACGACCGTGTTTGACGCTGCCCTCTGGATCCTGACCGGCGCACGGGCACACCGCACGAACCCACCTCGAGGAGAAGGACGTCTTGTCACGCTCGGGTGTCGCAAGAGCGGGGGCTCGAGCGCGCCCCGGTAGGTCAGCCCGGTAGATCAGCATGGTCGAGTTTCTGAACATCCTCATCGGAGGGTTGGTCACCGGCGCGATCTACGGGTTGCTCGCCATCGGGTTCTCTCTGGTGTTCAACGTCACCAAGGTGCTCAACCTGGCCCAGGGCGCCTTCGTCGCCATGGGCGCGCTCGTCATGTACAGCTTGCGGGCCAACGGCAAGCTGCCCCTGATCGTCGCTTTCCTGCTGTCGCTCGCCATCATGACGGTGGTGATGGCCGCCACGGAGTGGCTCATCATCCGTCCCGCCAGCAAGCGCGTCTCGCATACCAACCTGCTCATGCTCCTGGGCGGCATGCTGACGGCGTACGAGGGAGTCGCCTTCCTCATCTGGGGGACCACACCGTACACGCTGTCGCCGTTCAGTGGCTCCAGCCCGCTCAGCGTGAACGGTGTCGACATCGCCACCCAGGACATCTGGGTGGCCGCCGTCGCCGTCGTGTGCGTGACCGGCATCTGGCTCTTCCTCAACAAGACGAAGATGGGGATGGCATTCCGGGGCACCGCCGAGAACCAGCGGGCGGCGCGCCTCATGGGGATCAGCGCAGAGCGCACCGTCCTCCTGTCGTTCTGCCTCAGCGCGGTGCTCGGGGTGATCGCAGGCGCCGTCATCCTGCCGCTGACCTCGCTCACATTCGGCTCGATGGCCTCGTACACGAACTTCGGGGTCATCGCGGTGACGTTGGGCGGCTTGGGCTCCGTCTTCGGGGCGGGCGCCGGTGGGCTCGTCCTGGGCGTCGTGGAGGCGCTCGTCGGCGGTTACGTCTCGGACTCGTTTGGGACGGCGATCAGTCTCGGGCTCCTCATCCTCTTGCTGGTCTGGCGTCCGCAGGGGTTGCTCGGGAGAGTTCGCGGCGGGCGGGCCGACGTGGCGGAGACACGGGGTGGTCGCATCGTGCTCCCTGTTCGCATGGGGGCCCGAAGCAGCCGCGTCGGAACGGCGGCGGTGGCCGCCGCCATGATCGCCTTGCCCTTCTTGGTGTCGACAGCCGGCGACATGCGGGCCATCAACATCACCGGCATCTTCTGCCTCACCATTGTGGGGTTGGGGCTGCTCACGGGTGTGGCCGGCCAGGTCAGTCTGGGCCAGGCGGCCTTCATGGCCGTGGGCGGCTACACGTCGTCGGTGCTGATGGTCGAGCACGGTTGGCCGCCCGTCCTTGCCCTGCTGGCAGGTGTCGCCCTCTCGGCGGCGGTGGCGGCCGTCCTGGGACTTGCTGGGAGCCGCGTGCGCGGCATGTACCTCGCCATCGTGACCCTGATCTTCGGGGTCCTCGTGGAGTCGCTCGCCACCGGCTTCTCGTTCACCGGCGGTCCGTCTGGGATCGCGGGGATACCGAGTTTCAGCGTGGGCGGCCTCACATTCGGTACAGACACTCACTTCTACTTCCTCATCTGGGTCCTCGTCGGTGCAGCGCTGCTGGTGACTGCCAACATTCTCCGGTCGAACCGCGGCCGCATGCTGTGGGCCATGCACAGCGACGACATCGGCACCAGAAGCCTGGGGCTCAACCTCGTGAAGAACAAGGTGGTCGTGTTCGTCATCAGCGCCGTCATGGCATCGGTGGCAGGGACGCTGTATGCCTGCTACTTCCGCTACTTCGCCCCGACGATGGTGGGGTCGTCGATGTCGCTGGAGCTGATCACCATGCTCGTCGTGGGCGGCAGCGGGACCCTCGCCGGGCCTCTGATCGGCACGACCTTGCTCACCTTCTTCCCCGAGGTGGCGCAGAACCTGCAGAACTACGAGCCCTTGGTCGACGGCGCGCTGCTGGTGTTCTTCCTCCGGTACCTGCCGACCGGCCTCTATGGCGGCGCGCTGACGGCGGTGCGCAGCGCCGTCGGGCTGGTGCAGCGGCGGCTCGTGAGCGCTGACCGCGGCCTCCACACCGAGGCACCGCTGCAGTTGGCCGGTAGCGCAGTCGGCGCGGCAGCTCTGGCGTCGGCAGGGGCACCCGACACAGGGCTCACCCTCCGCGCCACGATCACTGAGGCGGCCAGGGGGACATCGACCACGGCGGCGCCCCGCCTGTCGCTGCAGCAGCAGGCAGTCGGTGGCAACGGCTCCGAGGGCGGGACCGGCCAGGAATCGGCGGCGGGATCCCGCTCCGCCGTGGTGGCCATGAACGACCGGACTGGGCGAGCACCACCTGTGCACCGGCCCGGGGACGGCGCCGGCACGAGCTCCGCCCCGGCCTCCCCCGCAGGTCCGGAGACTGCGAACGTGCCGCCGGCACTCCGCGTCGAGGGCGTCAGCAAGGCGTTCGGCGGCGTGCTGGCGGTCGACGACGTGAGCATCGAGGTCGCCACCGGCTCCATCACCGCCCTGATCGGCCCGAACGGGGCCGGAAAGTCGACGCTCTTCAACCTCGTGACCAACCTCTACAGGTCGGACCGCGGCCGGGTCGAGCTGCATGGCCAGGACATCAGTGATCTGCGGCCGGACGTGATCGCGCGCCTGGGGCTCTTCCGGACCTTCCAGACGTCCCGGGTGTTTCCCGGGTTGACGGTCCTGGAGAATGTCCTCATCGGCGGCTACCGGTTCAGCAGGGCGGGGTACGTGGCCCAGTCCCTCTGGTTGCCGAAGGCCTTCCGTGAGCAGCAGCGCACCGTGAAGCGGGCGAGGGCCATCTTGGAGGTGGTGGGCCTGGACCACGTGGCGGACCAGCCGGCCCACGTCCTTCCGCTGGCGGCCCAGAAGCACCTCGACCTCGGGCGGGCGCTCATGTCCGGGGCGGACCTGCTGCTCTTGGACGAGCCGGGCGCGGGAATGAACGACGCCGAGACGCTGGAGCTGGGTGCCATGCTTCTGGGCGTGCGGAGGGCGGGCCTCACCCTCTTGGTGGTCGACCACAACATGGCGCTCGTCATGGGCGTCGCCGACTCGGTCACCGTCATGAACGAGGGGCGGGTGATCGCCGAGGGACCCCCCGCGACCGTGCAATCGGACCCGCAGGTGATCGAGGCGTACTTCGGCAGCTCTCAAGTGGTGTCGTGATGCTCCAGGTGGAAGCTCTTCGCGCCGGGTACGAAGGGGCGGACGTGCTCCACGGCGTGAGCTTGTCCGTGGAGCCTTCGACCGTCGCCGCGGTGATCGGCGCCAACGGGGCGGGGAAGTCGACGCTGCTCCGCGCCATGTCCGGGCTGATCCGCAGGTCCGGTGGCTCCGTGTCAGTGGACGGCGAGCGGCTCCAGTTCCGCTCCGAACGAGAGGTGGTGCGAGCGGGCATCGCTCACGTGCCGGAAGGGCGTCAGGTGTTCGCCAACCTCACCGTGCGGGAGAACCTCCAGCTCGGCGCGTACGCACTCAAGAGCAGGCGCGAGCTTGCGTCCCGGCTCGAGGACATGCTCGGCCTCTTCCCGGACCTTCGCACCCGGCTGCGCCACTACGCCGGCTCGCTGTCGGGCGGCCAGCAGCAGATGCTGGCGATCGCCCGCGGGCTGATGGGACTCCCGAGGTACCTCCTGCTCGACGAGCCTTCCCTCGGCCTCGCTCCGCTCGTGGTAGAGGTCATCTTCCGGGTGATCGTCGAGCTCCGCCAACGGGACGTGGGCATCTTGCTCGTCGAGCAGAACGGTTGGCAGGCGCTCACCAATGCCGACAGGGCCTACCTGCTCGAGCAAGGACGGATCACCCTGAGTGGTACCGGGAAGGAGCTGCTGGAGAACCCCGCGGTCGTCGAGCGCTACCTGGGGGTGGGCAGCTCGATCGGCGACACCGAGCGCGGTCGCGGAATCGGCGAGCAGCTCCGACGCGCTCTTGCCATATGACTCCGTGGGCGTGGCAGCCGGTGGCGACCGGCAGATTGATCGCGGCCCAGGGACAGCGGCCGACGTGGCAGTCGTCAGCCGCAACCTGGGAATAGGTGAGGAGGCAGTCCTGTTCACGACGCAGGCGCATCTCGGCTCGCCGCAGCAAGGCAGGAATCCTGCGCGCTGACCGGGCCACGGAGCCGCCGGCCCGCGTGGTGGTGGTCGGCGCGTCGGTGGCCGGGGTTCGCACCGCCCAGGCGTTGCGGCGCGAGGGGTTCGTGGGGCGAATCGCCCTCGTCGGGGACGAGCAGGAGCTGCCGTACGACAAGCCTCCGCTCTCCAAGCAGTACCTGACCGGCCACTACGACGAGGCAAAGCTCCAGCTGCTCACCCCGGAGGGAGCGGCGTCGATCGGCGTCGAGCTTCGGTTGGGTGTTGCGGCCACCCAGCTCGACGTGGCCGGTCACCGCGTGCACGTGTCGGACACATCGTTCCTCGACTACGGCGCGTGCGTCATCGCCACGGGTGCATCGGCGCGGCCGTCGCCTTGGGCTGCCCGCTCGGGGGTTCACCTCCTGCGAACGCGTGGTGACAGCGATCAGCTCCGGGGGAGCCTTCGAGCCGGCCGCTCGGTGGTAGTGGTCGGCGCGGGGTTCATCGGGGCGGAAGTGGCCGCGGCCGCAACGTCGTTCGGGTGCCGGGTGACGGTTGTCGACCCGCTGACGGCGCCCGCGTCGCGCGTCGTTGGAGACCAGGTCGGGCAGCTGCTCGAGACCGTCCACACCCGGCATGGAGTCGCGACCCGCTTCGGCGTGGGCGTGGCGTCGCTCGAGGGAGAGGAAGGACGGATCGAGGTCGGACTGACGGACAGCCGCGTGCTCCGTGCCGACGTCGCGGTAGTCGGGATCGGCGCGCTCCCGAACGACCCCTGGCTCGTCGGGTCGGGCCTGACTGTCGACGACGGCATACTGTGCGACGAGTTCTGCCGGGCTGTCGACGCTCGGGACGTGTGGTGCGCGGGGGATGTTGCCCGCTGGCTGCACCCCGGGCACGGGGAAACGACCCGTGTCGAGCACTGGACCAACGCGGTCGAGCAGGCGGCATGCGTCGCGCACAACATCACCCATCCCGACGACCTGCGACCGCATCGCCCGGTGGAGTACGTCTGGAGCGATCAGTACGACTGGAAGATCCAGATCGTCGGGCGTCCGCTCCGCGGGGTGGAGCACCATCTTGTGGGCGATCCCGAGCAGACACCGCCCCGCTGGGCGGCGCTCTTCGCCGGCGAGGGCGGCCACCTGGAAGGGGCCGTCACCGTGAACTGGCCACGGGCCAGCGTGGACTGCCGCCGGCTGACCGCGTCGGGAGCCGGGGTCGGCGACGCCGTGGCGACTGTGTCGCAGCTCGCGACTGCTGTTCGCCGTTGAGCTCCGGACCGCCGGGTCCGACTTCAGCCGACAAGGTTCCTGGTTGCCGGTGCGAACAGGGCGTCGACGGCCGGCGGCTCCGGAAGGATGCGCTGACGCAGCGCATGATCGATGAGCTTCTCGATCATCGCGCAGTTGGGCTGGATCCCGTAGGGGAGCGGGTCGCCACCCGTGATCTCCATGACGCGCCGGTAGATGACGTCTGGGCCGGCGGCGCCGTCGTCCGCCGTGCCGCCGGCCACCGGCCGGTGCAGCTGCTCCACGTAGCGGCTCTTGGCCTCAGCGAACGCCTCGAACAGATCGGCGGCGAGCGCGGGATCGTCGTCGAGCAGCTCGTCACGCACGACGATCGTGTGGTTGATCGGATAGAAGCCCCGTTGGGCCAGCGCGCGGAAGCCCGCCTCCTCGGGCTCAGGGATGAAGGGTTCGGTGTCCGGCGGCTGTGCAGTGGCACCGACGATGGCGGAAAGCGCCCCGTTTTCGAGCAGCTCGTCGAGCTCTTGCCCCGGGTCGAGCGGCACCACGTTGGGCGGAGGGCTGTAGGCCGCGACATGGTCGTCGTCGGAAACCACCCACGTGATCTGGTCGAGGTCGACGCCATGCTCCTCGGCGAGGATCGCCCTCGCCCACACCCCGGTCGTCACGGTGTAGCCCCGGTTCACGCCGACTCGGGTGCCCACCAGGTCGGCCGGCTCGCGTAGGGGCCCGTCGGATCGCCTGACGATGGCCCCGTGGTGGAAGCCCCTCACGAGAAACACCGGCAGGGCCGTCATCCGCACGCCGAAGGCCTTGGCGCACAGGTACGTGGTGAAGGCCATCTCGCAGACATCGAACTCCAGCTGGCGGACCATCCTGCGGAAGGCATGCACAAGCACCGGCACCTCCTCGAATTCGAGGGTCGCCCGGTAAGGCTGCACGGACCCGTTCTTGAGGGCGCGGTTGGCGCCCTGGGTGCGGGTCACCGTCTTCAGTCGAACCTTCCCGTCGGCCACGCGGCTCCCCTCGTCCGAGCGGTGGTACCAATGGCCAAAACGGTGGCACCAATGACTAATTAGGATACCTTTCGACCGAAGAGCTGGAACCGAGCACCCGAGAGGCACTGGACGCTTCGGGACGGAGGGATCAGTGAGCGAACAGGTGCTGGCCGCCGTTCGGACCGCACCGGGCACGACCGAGCTCCGGGAGTTCCCGATGCCCGACGTCCCCGAGGACGCAGCCCTGCTGCGTGTCGACGTGGCCGGCATCTGCGGGACTGACGTGAAGATGTACGGCGCGCCGCCGTTCACGGCACCGGTCATCATGGGGCACGAGAACGTGGGGACCCTGGTGCGAGTCGGCCGCGTGTTCGCCGAGCGTCAGGGATTCACCGAGGGCGACCGGGTCTTCGTGGAGCACTACGTGCCCTGCCGGCGGTGCGAGTGGTGCCATCGGGGCGAGTACCGGCACTGCGGGGCCACCGACTGGCGCACCAACCCGGACGCCCGGCGATACGGGTACACCTCGGCCGAGCACCCGCACCACCTGTGGGGTGGCTTCGCGCACTACCTCTACCTGCCGTGGAACGCGGTCTTGCACAGGGTGCCCGACGGGGTGACCGCAGAGCTGGCGGGCATCGTGACCCCGTTGTCCAACGGCATCGAATGGGCGCTGTTCGACGGCGGCGTGGGGTGCAACTCGCGCGTGCTCGTCGAGGGGCCGGGCCAGCAGGGGCTGTCGCAGGTGGTGGCAGCCAGACAGGCCGGGGCGTCTCTCGTGGTCGTCACTGGGACGGCGAGGGACGCCGCACGGCTCGAGCTCGCCCGGACGCTCGGCGCGGACGAGGTCGTCGACGTCGACCGCCAGGACCCGCTGGAGCGGATCCACGAGGTCACCGGAGGGACCGGGGTGGACGTGGTGCTGGACTGCACCGCTGGTGCCGGCACCGCCCCGGTGCTGCTGGGGATCGCGGCGTTGCGGCGTCGAGGAGGCACCCTCGTCGTCCAAGGCGAGATGGCCGCCTTCCCCGACTTCCCGATCAAGACGGTCACCGAGAAGGCGATCACCCTCAAGAGCGCCCGTGGCCACAGCTACCGTGCCTGCGAGCTCGCACTCGCTCAGCTTGCTTCGCGCCGCTTCCCGCTCGAAAGGCTCACGACGCACACCTTCGGGCTGGACGAGGTCGACCGCGCGATCAAAGCCGTCGGAGGCGGAGAGGACGACGGGGTCGTCCACGTCTCGCTCTTGCCATGGAAAGAGCGATGACCGGACTCGAGAGCGGGCGAAGGGTGGCCATCGCCGCCGACCACAACGGGGTGGCCCTCAAGGCGGAGCTCGTCGAATGGCTGGTGACGCGCGGGCACCAGGTGGACGACCGCGGTACCGACGGCGACGAGGTGGTGGACTACCCGCCCCTCTGCGTCGACGTCGGGCGGCTGGTGCAGGCCGGTGACGCCGACTTCGGGGTGGTCGTCGGCGGTAGCGGCCAGGGCGAGCAGATCGCCTGCAACAAGCTGCGAGGCATCCGGGCGGCAACGTGCCACTCCCTGCTCGCCACCGAGATCGCCCGGGGCCACAACGACGCCAACGTTCTCGTTCTCGGGACGAAGCTGGTCACCCCGGCGATGGCTCGGGAGATCCTGTCCGTCTGGCTGTCGACCCCCTTCAAGGGCGGGCGGCACCGCACAAGGCTCGACCAGATCGCCGCCATCGAGCGGGGTGAGGAGCTGCAGACGATGGCGCCCACCCGGGCCGGGATTCGACGCTGATGCGAATCGGCGTCTCCGTCAGGACGGCGTTCGCCACAGGCGACCCGACCGTGGGGCCGCGCTCGATCATCGCCCAGGCACGGGCCGCGTACCAGGCCGGCCTCGACGAGCTGACGGTCGGCGACCACCACGGGACCGGTTCCACCAGCTACTTCCAGAACGTGCCGACCATCGGGCGGCTGCTCGCCGAATGGGACTCCCGGCCAGTGGGCTGTCTCTTCATCGTGCCGATGTGGCACCCGGTCCTCATGGCCGAGCAGATCGCGACCCTCGCGGCTTTGGCCGCCGGGCCGTTCGTCGTCCAGACCGGTGTTGGGGACGTCGAGTCGGAGTCCCGGGCGATGGGCGCTCCGCTCTCGCAACGAGGCCGGCGGATCGAGGAGGGTCTCCGGATCGCCCAGGCGCTCTTGCGCGGCGAGGAGGTGAGCAGTGAGATGTGGGGTGTCGAGCACGCCCGCGTCGCGCCCCTTCCTCCTCGGGGCGTCGAGTGGTGGATGGGCGCCACCGCGGAGGTGGCGGTCGATCGGGCGGCACGCCTTGGGGATTGCTGGTACGGCAACGCCGATCTCACGCCGCAGACGGCGGCCGAGGTCCTGGACCGCTACCGCCAGGCATGCGCTCGCCACGGACGGGAGCCGGTCCGCGTCCCCATCCGGAAAGACGTCCTCATCGCCGAGTCGCGGGCGCAAGCAGAGAAGACGGGCGACACCCTCATGGCGGCCGGGTACCGCGGTTTCGACCGAACCGCGGTCGCCTACGGCGACCCTGACTCGGTGGCCGAGCAACTCGTCGTCTATCGCGAGCTGGGGTTCACCGACATCATGATCCGTCCGATGACCGGCACGCCCGACGTCGCCGCCCGCTCGGTCGAGCTGGCCAGCGAGGTCCGGGCCCGCCTGGCGATCCGGTAGGCCGGCAGGCTGTTCCACGGCGCATCAGCCCGCAGTCACCTCGGGCCGCGCCTGCGAGACGGTCCGGTCCCGGGCGAAGAGGGCGATCACCGTCCCCGCCGCCACGAAGGAGCTCGCCATCACGAAGAACGCCACGTGGAACCCCACGTCGGTGACGAGCAGCCCGATCAATGCGATCCACAGCGCGCCGAAGGACTGGGAGATGGCGAAGTACGCGCCGAAGGCAGTACGTGCCGGCACGCCGTCCATGGCGTCGGAGAACAGCGCTTGGCGAACCGGCTGCTCCGAATAGCTGAACACGCCGACGCAGAGGCCCGCGAGCCCCAAGAGGAGCACGTTCGAGCCGACGAGCACGAGACCGGCCAACGCCGCCGCCCCGAAGGCGTAGAGCGTGTAGAGGACCGGTCGCCGCCCGGCTCGATCGGAGATCTGGCCGAAGACCATCGGGCCGAGCACCGCCCCGATGCTCACGACCGTGACGAGAATCCCGATGGTGAGCGCCCGCTCGTGCAGGCCGTCCCGCAGGTAGGCGGGCACGTAGATGGTGAGCACGCCAAGCCCCCGGCCCGCGCCCGAGATCATGCCTGCCCCGAGGACCGCGACGGCCTTCCGACGGCGGAGCGCGGAGCGCAAGCTGCCGTGCGAACGTGCCGTCACGCCCCGTTCCGCTGCGCCGTCCGGGCGGGCGGGACTGTCGTGGCGGGCTGCGCCGTCCGGGCCCGGGCGCACCCGGGTCCAGGTGACGATCGACCCGAGCGCCATCACCATGCCGGCTCCGGCAAGGGCCCATCGCCAGCTGAAGGCGGCGATCGCTGCCGAGGCGGCGAGCGGCGCCACGAGCGTGCCGACGTTGCCGCCCGTCGTGTGCGCCGAGAGGACGAGCCCCCGGCGATGGGGAACCCGATCGGTCAGGTGCGCGCTGCCGACCGGGTGCTGGGGCCAACTGACCAGGGTGCCGAAGATCCGCACGGCGGAGAACACGACCATTCCCGGTGAGAGCGCGCCGAGGACGCTGGCGAGCGCGATGCCGAGGTTCTGACAGCCGAGCAGGACCCGAGCCGAGTACTTCTTCACCAACCCCGCCAGGCCTTGGAGAAGCCCGCCGACGATGCCGGCGACACTGAGGACGACGCCGAGCACCGCATAGGAGACGTGGAAGTCGGCGAGCGCGAACGGGTAGACGATTCCGAGGACCGCGACGTAGGCGTGCTGGATCGTGTGAGAGAACGAGACGACCGCGACCTGCTCGCGATCGCCGCGTCGCCAACCTGCCGGCACCGCAGACGCCGTGCTCTCGGAGCCTGCTTCCACTTGCGTCGACGACCTCAGGACCGGTCTGTTCGGGCAGCCAGGAAGCCGAGCACGGCGTCAGCGACCCGGTCCTCGGTCTGCTCCTCCACCGTGGCGTCGAGGTAGCTGCACTGGAGGAGGCACTCTTCGAGGTACCGCGCTGCCGAGGTGGCGTGGGAGTCGTCGCGGCCGGGCACGACGAGGGAAGGCACGTCGAGCGTCAGCAGGTCCTCCGACTCGGCACCTGGGACGGTGTCGCGGTCGAACAGCGTGCGCGCCGTCCCGGCCACCAGGGTCCGATAGCGGACGGGGTCGATCGCCGAGTAGCCACTGGCGAATTCGGGGTCGGCACGCAGGGGCCCTGCCCACGGTCCGACCCGAGGTTCTTCGGAGAAGCTCCGATCGGTGCGTCGTGAGAGCGCGACCACGCCGGCGAGTCCCTCGTCGTCTACGAAGGCAAGGTGCCGGGCGAAACGCGCCTGCTGGCTCATCCGGTACTTGGCGCCGCCCGCCGGCCAGTAGAGGACGGCGCGCCGGACCCTCGCCCGGTCGGCGGTCATCAAGGCGAGTGCCACCGAGCAACCGGCGCAGCCTCCCACCACGTCGGCCTGGTCGATGCCCAGGTGGTCCAAGAGCCCCAGCGCCTGCTCCGCGTAGCGTCGCCACGTCAAGCGCTCGACGCGACCGCCGGAGCCGCCTGCCTCTCGCCGGTCGAACAGGATGCAGGTGTGCCGCTCGGCTACGTGGCGCACCAACTGAAGCTCACGGTACTTGCCCAGCGTGGACCAGTTCTCCATGGTGGCGTTGAAGCCGCCGGGCGCCAAGAAGAGGGCTGGCGGTCCGGAGCCGACCACCTGGAAGTGGGTGGCGATCCCTCCAGCGTCGGCGAACGCCGTGGTACCGCTCAACGCTTGGCCCTCGTCTCTTGGCTTGCCGCACCCGCGGGGAGGCCCCCTCGGATCTGTCGCGCCGACCGGACGTCGGCGGCGTACGCCCGGAGGGCGTCGTAGGCCGTGCGCGCCACGTTCGCGTAGGTGTCCGGAGGTTCGTCGATGCCGGTGGCGGCGTAGCCGATGGCGGCGTGGGCCATGCGGATACGACCGTCGAGCCACGGGCCGCCGCCGAAGCCGCCGACGACCGGGATCGACACAGCCTGGGCGACGCGCGGTCCCACGGCCGGCCCGGAGTTGGTGAAGTCCAGCAACGACGCCCCGGCTTCCTCCAGCGCTTTGGCGTCGGCGACCAGCTCTTCGGCCATGGCCGGCGTCACTTCCGCCCCTGGCCGGGACAGCTGCACGTAGTCGAAGCCATGTCGCAGCGCCGACTGCGGGGTGATGCCGAACTGTGCCATGACCGGGATGCCAGCCCGCACGACCTGGCTCACCGCGTCGGGGAAGTCGACGGCGCCGTCGAGCTTCACCATGTCGGCGCCACCCTCTTTCACCAGGCGGACGGCGCTCCGGACGGCGCTCGCCGCTCCCTCCTGGAGCGGCCCGAACGGGAAGTCGCAGATGAGCAGCGCCCGCCGCACGCCGCGGCGCACGGCTCGGCAGACCACGAGCATCTCGTCCATCGTCACCTCGAACGGCGTAGCGTGCCCCCACAGGTTGGTGCCGACGGAGTCGCCCACCACCACCACGTCGGCGCCTGCCCGGTCGGCGATCAGAGCGAGCTGGTAGTCCCAGACCACCACGCCCACGATCTTCTCGCTGCTGCGCTTCATGCTGGACAGCCGGGCCAACGTCACTTTGTCGTCGGGCACTCGGTCATCCGTCATCGCGTCGGGTCGGCTCTCCTGCGGGAGCTCTGCCGTCCTCCTCATGCCCGGAGGGCGGTCAGTATCTCGTCGAGGTCGCCGGCGTCCTCGGTGACCAGCAGCATGCGGGCGTATGGGCGCAACGCCGCCGCCGTGCCGTCCGCCCCCTCGTGGGGGCCGACGGCGAGACCGGCGGTCATGATCTTCCGTTCGGCGCACCAGTGCCCGATCGTCGCCGCGGCGGCGCCAGCGGCAGGTGAGGTGGCGACCATCACGACGAGGTCCGCCCCGGCAACTGCGTCGGCCAGCGGGCGCGCCGGTCCGTCGGGATCCCCGGTCGCCACGGCGTGCGTGGCCGGGTGCCCCGCCAGGTGCCCATTGCCGTCTGCGGACGACGCGTGGACGTTCGCTCCCTCGCACGTCATGAACCGGACTCGAGCCGAATGCCTGTGCCGGCTGGCGTCGACGATCGTCCGCGCCGGCGGGTCGAGAGCGACCACCGCCGTCGCCCGCCGGTCCTCGATCGGCGATGCGATCCGGTACTGGGCCTCCTCTGCCGAGGTGGCACGAGCGCAGCTACTGGCCAGGATCTGATGGCGCTGCACGTCAGACCGACACGTGCTGCTTGCCTGCTCGCGCCGCCGCCGCATCGCCGACGACGCTCATGTAGGACTGCTCCTTCGGCAACACCACGGCGAACGAACGGACCAGGTGGTGCTCCGGTGTCACGCCCTGCGGCACCGTCCCATGGTCGCGCAGCGCGAGGGCAGCGTTGCGCAGCATGTTCCGCGCCTTCATGATCCCGACGTCGGTGGCGACGAGACGCTCCCTAGTCCGGTCGCCGATCGGTCCCATGCTCTCTTGCATGGCTGCGTCCTGCATTGCGATGCCGCGCACACCCGAGTACGTCTCTCCACGCCGCTGCGCCTCACGGTCGATGAGGTAGTCGTTGTCCTTGTTCTGGAGCGGGCGGTAGGTGCCCGGCACGTACTGGTTGTGGACTCCGTGGCCGTCCTTCATGGCCTGGAGCTCTCCCTCGGAGAGCCGACGGGTGGGGTGGTAGTCGAAGCTGAAGACCCAGCAGTTCTCGTCGTCGATCGGCACCCAGAAGTGCCCGTGGAGCGGATGGTCGGCTCGCGGCGGAACCATCGTGAAGTTGGGCATGATCCACGGCGTGACCCGCCAGTAGTAGCGGCCGTCGTCGGCGTTGCGGCGTGCGCCTACGTACAGACCGAACGGCGCTTCGCGCACCTCGAAGTAAGGCCGCAGGTCCCGCAGGTTGTAGTCATTGCCTCGCGAACCTTCGAACAGCGGATCTGTGGTGAGACCCGTCGAGTGGAGCCACGAGACATGGCTGGAGTCGATGCCGCCCTCCAGCGCCTGCAGCCAGTTGCACTCCTCCCACCGCTTCGAGGTGTACGTCTGCTCGGCGGGAACCGTGGCGAACTCGAAGGCGGGGAGCGGCGGGCGGTGTGCGGGATCGCCCATGTACGTCCACAGGATGTCGCCCACCTTCACGAGCGGGTACGAGGTCAGCCTGATACGGGTGCAGAACGTGCTGCCCTCGGGCTCGGACGGGATCTCGACGCAGTTGCCCTGCACGTCGTACTTCCACCCGTGGTACGCGCACCGGATCCCGGACTCCTCGGGCCGGCCGAACCACAAGGACGCGCCACGGTGGGCGCAGAACTCGTCGAGGAGCCCGAGCCGGCTCTCCGAGTCACGGAAGGCGATCATCCGCTCGGACAGCAGCTTCACCCTCACCGGGGGACAGGCGTTCTTGGGCAGCTCTTCGGCCAGTAGCGCCGGGATCCAGTACTGGCGGAACAAGGCGCCCATGGGAGTGCTGGGGCCGGTGCGGGTCAGCAGCTCGTTGACCTGCGAGGTCAGCATGAGCCCCCCCGATCCGTCGGCTGCACTTCCGAACGCTCAGTCGACAACCGTGATGGCCTTTGCCGGGCAGTCGAGCGCCGCCGCCTCGACTGAGGTCCGAAGCTCTTCAGGTGGGTTCTCCTGCAGGAGGTGCACCTGCATGCCGTCCTCCACGATGTCGAACACCTGTGGCGCGTCGACGACGCAATTCGCGTACCCCAGGCACTCATCGAGATCCACCGAAACCCGCATCGGCGCTTCGCTCCCTCGTGCAAAACCGACCCGGCGGACACGACTTGGTACGATCATCGTACCACTGAGAAGGAAAGTGGCGCGTGGCTCCGGCACCCGAGCGCCGCCCTGAGCGTGCAAGAAGGGAAGAGACATGTCGAAGTCGGGTCGGGTGTTCCTGAGGGGCATCACCTCGGAGCACTATGGACTGGGCGAGCTCCGCCGTCGTCAGTTGGCTGCGCCGCGGGTCCGAGACGAGTCGGTGGTCGTCGACGACGCCTCGGTCGCCCATTCCGGCGACTCTGACCAGTCTCGTACGTGGTGGCGAATGGGTCCGGGAGACGACCCGTTCCTGACCCAGACCGTTCAGGTGCACTTCGAGCAGTTCCCGCCGCGCAGCTCGAACCATGGCCACGGCCACCAGAACGAGGCGGCCTTCTACATCCTGGAGGGCAGCGGCTACGAGATCCACGACGACGAGCGGTACGACTGGCGCGAGGGCGACTTGGTGCTCGTGCACACGGACTCGGTCCACCGTCACTTCAATCCTTACGGCGAGCTGGCGACGGTGCTGGTGATGAAGGCCAAGTGCGCGTGGATGTACCTCGGGCTCCTCCAGCAGGGACGCAGCGGGCCGATCGAGGAGCCTGACCGCTTCGGCGAGCGGCTTGACTGGACCCGGCTCTGGACGCCGGGGGCGACCGCTCGAAAGAAGGTGGTCCACCCCGAGGACACGACGTGGAACGACACGCCACTCGGAATGGTTCGCGTGCTCTCGTCTGCGGACCGGACCGATGTTCGCACGTTCAGCATGGACATCTTCGAGCTCGAGGTCCCTGCCGGTGGTCGGTCGGGCCGGCGATGGCACATGGCCGACGAGGTGCTCTACGTGTTGTCGGGCTCCGGCTACAGCCTTCACTGGGAAGTGCAAGCGGAGATCGCCGAGCGCTACTACGGCCGGGTGGCGCGCGAGCCGTCGCGCCACGAGATCGAGCCAGGTGACGTCCTCTACGTGCCGCAGAACACGGTCGCCCAGCACGTGGCGGCCGACGGGCCCCCACTTCGCCTCCTCTCTGCCCAGAACCGCATCTTCAAGCTGCTCGGGTACGACTCGGTCCTCTACCTCGAGGACGACCGCGACGTCGAGATCCAACAAGCCGAGCCGGCGATCGTCGCCAACGCGTAGCGAGCGATCTCATACCGCCAAGGCGCGTCGCCAAGGCTGACGACGGCAGCGCCGAACAGGACGCGTTGGCCCAGGGCGTGCGCGGGGACCTCGTTGGCGCAATGGGTTCCGGCGGGCTCAGTGGCCGAGACCTGCGAGGCGCGTTGGTCGCGAAGTTGACATCCGACCGAAACCATGAGAAACTATTTCTGTCCAGAACTGTCGGTGGCGCACGCGCCGCGAGGGCTGAGGGGGGCGTAGTCGTATGTTCAGAAGGAGCATCAGTCGGCGACTGCTGAAGTGGGCGTGCGCAGGGATGGGCGTGAGTGCCCTGGTGGCGGTCGGCCTCGTGCCCGCGACCAACTCGGGGGCCGCCGCCTCGAAGAAGCCCTCCGGCAGCGCGGTGGTGTTCCACGCCGACCTGTCCACGACGGGAGGGGGCTCGGTGCTCGGTGCCACAGAGGCCAAGGCTCTGGAGGCTCTGGAGGCAGAGGTGAACTCGACGGGCGGCATCCACGGCCATCCCATGAGGGTCGTCATCGCGGACAACAACTCCACACCGACGACGTCCGTCGCCCTGGCCAGCAAATGGGTGGGCCAGCACGTCCCCTTCCTCCTGGTCGGCAGCCTGACGGCCACCGACAGGCCAGTCGACGCGCTGGCGACGTCCTCGGGCCCGTTCATCTACGACCTCTCGCCGGGCGACTATCCGAAGCCGACAACCACGGTGTTCGACGCCGGCCTCTCGACGTTCTCCGACGCGCAGGCGTACCTCACCTATCTGAAGGAGAGCGGCCTCAGGAGAGTGGCCATCATCAACGGCACGACAGCGAGCGGCGCCGACGGCTACACGGAGTTCCAGAAGGCGCTCAAGACAAGGAAGCTGAAGCTGACAGGCATCAAGGTGACCGACCACCAGACGTTCACACCCACAGCGCCCAGCGTCACCACCCAGATGTCGGCCATCAAGGCCAGCAACCCGCAGGCCCTCGTCATCTGGGTGACCGGGCCGCCGGTCGGGACGGCGTTCAAGGCGATGTCGTCGCTCGCGATGGAGACAATTCCGACCGTCGTGGGCAACGGCAACGCTTCCTTCGGCTTGCTCACCAAGCTGAAGACAGTGTTGCCGAAGAAGATCTACTTCGAGGGCGGCCCCCTCTACTACACGCCGAAGGAGCTCCATGCCTTCAGCGGGGCGGTGAGGTCGACGGTGGCGACGTTCGACAAGTTCGTCTCTAGGGCGAACGGTCACGTGGGTGACCCGTGGGGGCTCGGCTACGACCCGGGCCTGCTCTTGGTGGGAGCGTTGAAGAGGCTGGGCATCCACGCCACTGCCAAGCAGATCCTGGCGTACATGGAGCACCTCCACCGTGTGGCAGGCGTCTTCGGGTACTACACAACCACCCCCAAGACACACCGGGGCACGGGTTACAAGGACATCTTGATCGACACCTTCAACGGCACGTCCTTCGTGCCCGTGTCCGGCCCGGGCGGCGTCTTGCAGAAGTGACGACAGCGCTGCCCAAGTGCGCGCTCAGAACACCAGCGACTTGATCGTCACCGGCACGACGCCGGAGGGTTGGCGCGGTCGGCCGAGATCGATGTAATCGAAGTCGAGCAAGGTGAGCCCGTCGAGCACGAGCAGATCGGCGTGGATGCCCAGCTCGTCTCGCATCAGGTGACCGAGGTTCTTTGCGATGTCGGCGTCAAGTGCCAGGAGGATCGGTCGGTCGTTGCCGAGTCGCTCGCCGAGGCCGAGCGTGACTGCCCGGCCCAGGGCGGACAACCGGGCGTGGGAGATCTCGCCTGACCAGCTGAGCGCCAGCACGAAATCCTGCTCGATGTCGGCAAGGAAGGCGTGCAGGTGGTGTGCGATGCTCGAAGCGAGCTTTTCGACTTCGACGTCGACCTCGTCGCCCAGATCGATCGGTGGCCGGACCACGGGCAGGTTGCGTCGGGGCAGCAACTTCGCTGGATCCGAAGCGAAGTAGGTGTTGCCGCTCAGCTGGACGCTGAACTGCGAGGCGCCGAGCGCGGTTGCCCGGATGCAGGCGGCCGCAGGGAGCAACGCAAGGCCGATCTCGCCGCTTGCCAAGCGATCTGCGATGGCCGCAGCGAGCCCCGGTCCGAGGTCGCCGAAGTCCCGGTCTTCGAGGCCGTAGAGGTACTCGCTCACCCCGCCGGAGAAGACGACGCCGTCGAGCGCGTCGAGCGCGCCGATCGGTTCGGTGAGGTAGGGGACCGTCTCGGACATGCCAGACAGCGCGGCGACGAGCACGTCCGCCATCGACTCAGCGACCGCGCGGCGCTGATCCGGGAAGAACTGGGATCCGAGGTGTGGTTCGAGCCCTGCGGCCGCGGCGCGGTCCCGCCCGGCGTCCTCCAGGCGCACGACGCGGCTGCCTTCGTCGACGACGATCAACCGTCCACCGACCGACAGTGCCGCCGTGGCGATCACCTGGCCGCTGGCGGCAACCGACAGCTTGGTCGTGCCGCCTCCGATGTCCACGTTGAGTATGCGCCCGCTCGTCTCCGCCGAGCGCGCCACCGCGCCCGAGCCGAACGCAGCGAGCCGCGCCTCCATGTGGTGGCCCGCGGCAGCGCAGACGAAGTCGCCGGCCTTGAGCGAGACGACCGTCGCAATCTGCTCGGCGTTCTCGCGGCGCAGCGCCTCGCCGGTGAGGATCACCACACCGGTCTCGACGGAGGCGGGCGCGGTGCCAGCTGCCGAGTACGCCCTGTCGATGATCTCGCCGAGCAGCCGGCCGTCGATCAGCCCCTCACCGGTGAAGGGGGTGAAGCTGACAGGTGACTCGTAGACACTCCTGCGCTCGACCACGACGTAGCGCGTGGCGAGATCGGACCCGGCGCGGCGCAGCTTCAGCTCGGAGAACACCAGTTGGGTCCCCGACGAGCCGATGTCGATGCCGACAGTCGTGAGAGCGACGTTCTCCTGCTGCCAGATCGGGTTGTCCTCGAGCGGTCCCGCGTCCTCGTCCTCGAGGTCGTGGTCGGGGTACGGGAGCGGGGCTCCAGCGTGCGGGTGGGAGGTGGTCAAGACCGGACGATCGGGCGCGCGAGTCGGATGCAGCTGGCCATGTCACGGGCGCACGCGGCGCGAGGAGTCCTCGGGTACGCGTTCAGCGTGGCGGGAGGTCGGCCAGCTCCGCCTCGTAGGACGCGTCCATGGCCGGCTCCAGCCCGACCTTCGCGAGAGCTTCGGCGAAGGTTTCGCGGATGTAGGGGACTTCGTCGGCGTAGTCGACCTGGTCGCCGCCGATGCGACGGCTGATCCAGGACTTCGGCACACCTTGTGAGTTCCTGATTGCGACGCCCTCGTGCTTGAAGGCGAGGTATCGGGCAGGCGTGTCGCCGACGTTGAAGTGCTGGTGGAACCACATGTTTGGCGGGATGATGAGCGAGCCGGGGCCCCATTCGTACCGCTGAGGCTCGTCGCCTTCGGACCACATCAACGAGTAGCCCTGGCCGGAGAGGATGATGACGTGTGCGCCGGGTCCGTGGCGGTGAGCCTTCTTGTAGGTGCCGACCGGAAATTCGGATATGTGGCTGTTCATCGAGCCCTTCGCCATCGAGAAGCGGACGTGCCCGCCACCCGCGCCCCGTTCCTTGGCCGAGAGCAGCGGAAGCTCGACAGCGTCGGTGACGAAGTTCGTATCGAGCAAGAGTCCCTTGGTTTCCTGCTTGGGGGCGAAGTAGTCCGCTTCGCCGCTGAAGCGCTCGGGGAAGTCGCGGGAGGTGTTGAAGATGAAGTCGACGTCGTCATAGAGGTTCATCACGGGCGGGAGGTTCGTGGACGAGACGAAGCGCGCGGGCTCGACGCCCGAGAGGTTCACCAGCTCGTACGAGGCGTTGAGCGGGATGGCGAAGATCGAGCCAGCCTGCCACTCGAAGCTCACCTGGCGTCCCGCGTCGTTCCACACTCTCGTCGAGCCCCTGCCGTCGAGGACGAGGATCATCTCCTCGAACAGCTGGCGCTGGGGTGCGAGCCCTCCGGCTGGTGGGATCTCGCACACGTAGCAGTCGTTGGAGGTGCGTGACGCGTCGTGGTTGATGAAGACCCCGCGGCCGCCCCGGCGAGACCAGGGCTTGAGCTCGATGGCCCTCAGGTCGGCCACATAGTGGCCACTGATGATGTCGAGTCCCTCCGAGGCCACCCAGCGCGCGTAGGAAGAGTCTCTCTCCGTGGCGAACTTGATGGCGAGGCCTTCGTCGACAACAGTGTCCACGGTCCCTCCTTTGCTCGAGCTTCTCTCTTCTTCTTGGCCAATGCCGCCATGGTATTACCATAGGCGTTCGCATAGCTGCTCTGTCCCTGTGAGAACGCGAAAGTGCAAGAGGCCGTTCTTCTTCCCGTGACCCGCCTTGGATCGGTGGGCACTCCGGCGCTTTGATTTCTGCGGCACCGATCGATACCGACGCGCCGGAGTGTGAACCAGTCCGCAGCCGATGATCAAGGGGTATTGCGGCGAACTTGCGCGGATCGCATCGGAGGGGCCGCTCGTGCCGGGCGGCACCGGTTCAGGGTCCTCGCGCCGCAGCTCGTGGACCATGCGGACTGCGCGCTCCTTGATCTCGGCCGGGCTGTCCGCACGGGCCTCGGCCAGGCTGTCCGCACGGGCCTCGGCCGGGCTGTCCGCACGGGCCTCGGCCAGGCGCTTCTTGGACGTTGCCATGTCTCCTCCGTTTCCAAGCGGAAGATCCGTCTCCAAGCGGGAGACCAGGTTCCAGCGAAAGTCACAGCTGACGTCGCCTCGGAGCAGCCGCGCTCTGCGTCATTGTTGACACGTCGAGCCGGCGACAATACGGTCTAACCATTCACCATTGAGCGCTCGATCGCGCAGGGCCGCAGCCGTCGTTGCCCAGGACGGGACGGTTTCGGCCGAGCTGCGATCGAAGGCGTCGAGGTGGCATGGCAGACGTCCTACACATGCTTCATCATGGTTCGCACTGCCCTCCAAACGAGCGCACCGGAGGCTCGGTGACTGACATTTCCGACCAAGAGCTGATCGATACTTCGCAGAAGGAGGGCGTGACCTTCCTGCGTGACCCGTACCTCGAGTGGGCGAATGCCCAGGGGATTCCCGTTGTGGAGGACTTCGGCGTCGACCTGCTGGCGCTGGACCTGAAGCCGTGGGACCGGATCGGCGGCGATGCGGCGTTCGTGAACCTGAAAGGGCGCGGTGACTTCATCGGTGTGACGGTGGTCGAGCTGGCACCAGGGCAGAGCAGCGAGCCTCAGCGCCACCTCTTCGAGGAGGTGGTGTACGTCCTGTCCGGCCACGGCACCACCACCATCGAGTCCCCCGACCGCACCCGTCGGCACAGTTTCGAGTGGGGCCCGAAGAGCATGTTCGCCCTTCCGCTCAACGTGCGCTACCGCCACTTCAACGTGGACGGGACCAAGCCAGCTCGTGTCGCCACCACCACCAACCTCCCCATGATGATGAAGACCTTTCGCGACGAGCGTTTCCTCTTCGACAACGACGCGGACTTCGGCGCACGCATGGGAGACGGCCGCCACTTCGGCGGCGAGGGGGACTTTGTCCCGGTGCGACCCGGTCGGCACATGTGGGTCACCAACTTCGTCCCGGACCTGGCCGGGTTCGAGCTGCAGCGGTGGAAGGCGCGTGGCGCAGGTGGGAGCAACATGATGTTCGTGCTGGCCGACGGCACCATGCACGCCCACATCTCCGAGATGCCCGTTGGCACGTACAAGAAAGCGCATCGGCACGGCGCAGACTTCCACATCTTCGCCGTGACGGGAGAGGGCTACTCGCTGCTGTGGTACGAGGGGGACGAGGACTTCCAGCGCGTCGACTGGCAGCACGGCGTCCTGTACGCGCCGCCGGACGGCATGTACCACCAGCACTTCAACGTCAGCCGGGAGCCTGCCCGGTATCTCGCAGTCGCCTTCGGCGGTCTGCGCTATCCGTTCACCGAGGACAAGGTCCGGACGTTCATGGGCATGGACGTGAGCGTGCGGGACGGAGGGCGCCAGATCGAGTACGAGGACCAGGACCCACGTGTCCACCGTCTCTACGTGGAGGAGCTGGCCAAGCGCGGCTTGACTCCCGCCATGGGCGTGCCCGTCCCGCGGTGACGCCGGTGCGTGCCCGGTGCTCGTGAGCTGGCGTCGCGGGCACGGCGCTGGGGAGCTCGATGCTCGGGGGAGTCATCGGTGTCTTCAGCACTTTCGGGTATCGGGACCTGCGACCGCATGGCGACAGGTCTCGGAGTGCTGCGACGGCATGCCCAGAGCGCACCGAGCCACCATCTCGAGCGGGGAAGCCATTCCCCAAGACGAAGGTGACCGCCGAGCGGTCTTCCCGGGTGACGTCACCCGCCTCCCTGGTCGAGCGGCGTGAGCGGGCCGACAGCTCGAGTGCTGATCGTCGGTGGCGGACCGGTCGGGTTGACGCTGGCCATCGAGCTCGGCCAACAAGGCGTGCGCTGCATCCTGGTGGACAAGCGGAAGACGCCTGGCCGGCTGCCCAAGATGGAGCGGTGCAATCCCCGGACGATGGAGAACTTCCGGCGGATGGGCATCGCTGACGAGGTGCGCCGTGCCGGCCTACCCGATTGGGTGCCGATGGACGTGTTCATCTGCATCGGTTCGGTGCTCGACCCACCGCTGGTCCACCACCGGTATCCGTCGGTGCGGGAGTACAAGGAGAGCATCCGCGCCGTGAACGACGGCTCGCTTCCCCTCGAGCCCTACCAGCTGATCTCCCAGTACACGCTGGAGCCGGTGCTGCGCAGCATCGCAGAGCGTACGCCCGGGGTATCGGTGCGCTTCGGCCACGAGCTGGTGGGCTTCCGTCAAGACGACGACGGCGTCACGGCCGACGTCGTCGATCTGAACGGGCGTACGCTGCAGATGCGCTCCACATACCTCGCTGGATGCGACGGCGGCGCCAGCTTGGTGCGCCAGGAGCTGGGGATCAAGCTGCGGGGCGAATCGCGGCGTCGCCTCTGCCAAGCCCTCTTTCGCTGCGACACGCTCTTCGACCTCCTCCCGCACAAGGGGCGCCATTACCACGTGGCCGACGACAAGTGGTCGTTCATGATCGTCCAGGACGACACCAAGCACTTCTCCCTCCACGCCACCGTCGACGAGAACGGGGCCAAGGAGGCGATGCCGCGTCTCTTCGAGTCCATCGTTGGACGGCCGCTGCACTACGAAACGTTGTACGTCGGCTCTTGGACGCAGCGCCTCATGCTGGCCGACCGCTATCGGGACGGCCGGGTGTTCCTCGCTGGGGACTCGGCACACCTCGTCATCCCCACCGGCGGGCTGGGGATGAACACGGGAGCAGGCGATGCTTCGGACCTGGCCTGGAAGCTGGCGGCCGTCCTCCACGGATGGGGTGGGCCCGGTCTGCTCGACGCCTACGAGCTGGAGCGTCGACCGGTGGGCGCCCGAGCGGTGCGGGCCTCCCGGCGGGGGGCCGTGGGGCGCGAGCGGTGGCGTTCGGCGTGGCGTCCGGTGCTCGGAGACGACACCGCCGCCGGGGCACAGGCGCGTGCCGAGCTGGCCGGAGTCGTCGAAGAGGAGCAGCGCTGGAGCAACGACCTGCTGGGCATCGAGCTCGGCTACCGCTACACAGGCTCACCGCTCATCGTCGGAGAGGCCGGTCAGGGTCCCGATCCCGAGAGCTTCCAGTACGCGCCCACTACGTGGCCCGGCGCCCGCCTTCCTCACGTGTGGCTCGACGAAGGTGACGCGATCCACGACCGCCTCGGTCGTTGCTATACGTTGCTCACGCTGTCTGGTGCCGGTGCCGAGACAGCTGGGGCGCTGGCGGCGGCGTTCGCGCAGCTCGGCGCCCCGTTCGCGGTCTACGCCGTGCGTTCGAAGGCGGCCGAGACCGTCTACGAGGGCTATCCGCTCGTCCTCGTGCGGCCGGACCTTCACGTGGCCTGGCGCGGTTTCGAGCTCCCCGACCCCCGAGCGCTCGCTGCCCGGGTCACCGGACGCTCGATCGGGCTCACCGCGCCGGATCGATGATCGCGAGCATCCCGAGCTCGGACACCGCCCTGCGCGGCTCTTTCACCGCCTCCTCGGGGTCCTGCATCGGGAGCAGCGCCATCCCGTGGAAGCGGCCGTCGGCCCGCAGGGACGTGTCGGCCGGCCGGTCGTTGTACTCCCGGGCGACGACCGCCGCGTCGTCGAGGCTCTCGATGTGGCCGAACGCCAGGCCCCGCGTGGGAGAGAGCACGGTCCGTTCGATGCCGACGTCGTCGAGGAAGGCCAGCCACTCCTTGGGACCCACCAATGGGCGCCGATCACGCAGCGGAGGGGTCTCGACAGCCCTCGCGGCGTGGAGGTGGTCCAGCGGCGGGAAGATGTCCGCCGTCCCCACCGTCTCGAGGCGAGCCGCCGTCTGTGCCATGTCTCGGTGCTGGGACGGCATGTGGTCGATGATGCCGGCGACGTCCTCGAGCGCGTGGCCATCGCCGTCGATCACGGTCGTCTCGATCTTCGTGGTGGTCACGGGTCCCCCCGAAGGCGCAGAAGCGGCGTCCGCTCACTCGAGCAGGTACGACCACCGCTCCAGGGCGGCGCGGCGCTGGTTCATCGGCGGGACGTTCACCGGGGGGAACTGGTCACGCCACTCGAACGGCCGGGTGGCGTCGATGAGCGCCCGC
>JAKATH010000017.1:5089-34443 GCA_021828055.1 Actinomycetes bacterium | reverse complement strand
CCCAGCCGAACCGCTGTCCGGCCGGCGCAGGTGGATGCTCAGGTGGTCCAACAACTGGCAACGGAGGTGGTCCAATGCCGCTGGCAAAACCACCGCTCAGGTGGTCCAATGCCGCTGGCAAACGACATCAAACGCGCCGGCGGCGCGGTCTCGGCGGGCGTGGCCTCAACCACGCCACGATCCCAGTCGAATGGGCGACGACACCATGACCGGCCGCCTTGAGTGCGTAGTGCGTGGGAACGTCACAGACCGGACCAGCAGTTCATTGACATACTGACCGGCCGCCTATGAGCGCGTGGGAGCGTCACCTCGGACGAAGCCGGGACCTAAACGGGCCGATCGGCCCTGTCACTGGTCATCCATCCCGAGCGATGATGGTGTACCTCTGATCCGGTTACTAGGACTGATTCCGAACCCGCGCTGGTCGCCGGCTGGCGGACATGGTGGCCCGTCGGATGCCGTTCGATAGCGCTCGGCACACCGGCGCGGAGCAGTCGGGTGGCCCGTTTGTTGGTCGATCGGCGGAACTGCGGGAACTGCGCGCGCTTGCCTCCACAATCGCGGCCGAGGGTCCCGCCGGCGCCGTGGTCGTCGGGACACCCGGATTGGGGAAGTCACGGCTGCTCGCTGAAGTGGTCCGAACGCTGGAGTGGCCCTGCCTGAGAATACAGGGCTACCAGAATGCCCGCGATATCGCCCTCGGCGCGGCGGGAGGACTGCTGCGCGAGTTGAGCCGGATCCCTAGGGTGGGTGAGCGGCTCGACGCGCTTCTCGTCGGTGAGGCGGGAAGGCCTATGGCGCCCGAGTTCGTGCGCCTGTTCGAAATGGCTTTCCGGTGCGTGCTGGAGGCGGGCCCGCTGGGTATCGTCGCCGACGACTTGCAGTGGACTGACCGGGAGACGCTCTCGCTACTGCATTATCTGGTCGTGGCAGCCAACAGCACGGGCACGCCTCTGTTCGTGCTGTGCGCCAGCCGACCGGCGCCAGGGTCAACGTCTTTCGCCGCTCAGTGCGCCGATGCCTTCCCGACCGAACGCTTCACGCAGATCGAGCTTGGGCCGCTCGACAAGTCTGACGGGGTCCAGTTGCTGAACAGTCTGGCGCCTGGCCTTGGGTTGAGCGGGGCCACAGAGTTGTGGCACCGGGCGTCGGGGTCGCCGTTCTGGATGACCGCGCTCGCCGCTGACCACGCGTCCGGAGACGACACCCGCCGCTCCCTGCAACACGT
Source organism: Actinomycetes bacterium (assembly GCA_021828055.1). Lineage (GTDB taxonomy): Bacteria > Actinomycetota > Acidimicrobiia > Acidimicrobiales > RAAP-2 > JAJYVT01. Next base: position 33,215 of record JAKATH010000017.1, on the reverse strand, counting down.
CATCCGGACACGCTGCGCCAACCTCAGCCTGGATCCAGCAGCCCTGTTCACGCTTCTGCTGGTGGCGGCCCAACCACTCAGCGTGGATGGGATCGGCGAGCTGTTGGGGTGGCTGGACGACCGGGTGAGGGGCGCAGCTGTGGAACTCGTCAACCGGGCCCTGGTGCTTCAGGACGGCGCGGCGGTCTCGATCGCTCACGACCTGATACGCGAGACGGCTTCGCGGGAGCTCGCCGAGGACGTCAGGGTGCGAATGCATGACCGCTTGGCTCGGTGGCTCGAAGCCTCAGCGGGCGAGAATGTCCGTCAGCTGTCGCGCGCCCTGGAGCATCGCGTGGCCTCGGGATTCGACGGAGACGAACTGGCCCTTCGGATCGCCCGTTCACCCCAACGGCGGCTGGTCGGCAACGAGGGGCTGATCATGCTCGGCCAGATCGCCGACGCGGCCGGTGGTGCCCAAGGACAAGCCCTACAAGAGCAGGTGGCGGCCTTGGCTTCCGAGATCGGAGACTGGGCGACGGCGCTGGAGAGGTGGTCCGCGCTCGCCGACCGTGCGGCCTCCGGGGCGGAACGTGCGGGGGCGGCGCTCGCGGCGGCAGGGGCAGCTCTCAAGCTTGGGCGGGCGTTCGAAGTGCACGCGTATGCGGCCGTTGTCCGTGAACTGGCCGGCGGCGACCCGGCACTGTCGATCGAGGCTGACTGCATGGACGCGCAGTCGCTGCTGTGGCTGGAAGGTCTGGTGGGGGAGGCCCAGCCGCTCGTCGAGCACGCGATGGCCGCTGCGAAGAGGCTGGTCGAAGGGGCGGGAGGGACCGCGGCTTTGGGGGACCGTGAGTCCGCCGCCTACGTCAGAGCTGTTCGCGTCAACCTCGACGCGGCGATACGTCGAGCGGATGCCGGCACGGTCCGGCAGTGCGCGGAGTTGATCCAGCGGGCAGCACGAGACCCTGCCGAGGTCCTCGCAGCGGCTTCTGACGGCGTCTTCTCGATGCTGCAGTTCGAGGGGCTCCCGCGTTCCGCCGAGCCGCGGGCCAGACGGGCGCTGGAGGAGTCCCGTCGGTTGACCATGCCCAGCCTCGAGGTAGAAGCCATCCACTGGGTGGGTTGGATCGCCCACCACCTCGGCCACCTCGACGAGGCGTCGGACCTTCTGCGCCAGACGGTGGCGCTAGCCGAGCGGGTTGGCGCCCCCCGGCGCTTCACCGTCCCGCAGCTGAGGGCGGTGCTGCACTCGATCGAAGCGAGCCGCACGGACTTCCCGTCGAACATCAAGGCCATCGAGGGTCTGATCGCGGCCGAAGCAGATCCCCACTTTCGCCTGGTCATCCGGACTCTCCATATCGGGCTGGTCGGGCGCTTCTCGGCCCCACGCGCAAGCGAGCTCGACTCGCTGATGGACGCCATATCAGTGGACGCGGCGGTGGCGGGCTGCGGGCGGTGCCTTTGGGAATCGACCCTCCAAGCAGCCGAAGCCTCGGCGCGGATCGGTTCGCCGGCGGCGGCTGAGGATGCGGTCGGCCGCTGGGACGCCACCCACCCCGACCCGCGCCCGGGGGGCCCGGCCGCCCGGCGCGCCTACGTCGAGGCCCTACTCGCCGCCCGGCGGGATCCGGGCGCTAGCGCCACCCACTTTGCCGAGGCCGCCCAAGCCGCCGAGTCGGTCGGCTACAGGCTTATGCGGCTGTGGATCGATCTCGACGCTGCCGCCGCAGTCGCCCACCTCGACCGGACAGCCGCCGTCCGCGCCTTCGAGCAAGCAGCCCGCGAATCGGAGGGGATGGGGGCGCGGAGCGAGCTTCAGCTGGCCGAGGCCCGACTGCGTGGCCTCGGAGTCCACACCTGGCGGAGGGGCCCGACCACCTCGCCGGCCACGCTCAGCCAGCGCGAACGCGACATCGCCGAAGCGGTGGCCAGGGGGGCGACCAACCCGGAGATCGCCACCTCGCTGTTCCTGTCCCGCAAAACTGTCGAGCGCCACGTCTCACACATCCTGGCCAAGCTCGGCGTCCGCAACCGCGCCGAACTGGCCGCCCTGCTGGCCCACGAAGATGAGGGAGCTGCCGGATGATCCCCTCCGAACAGGCTCTTAGCGTGAGTTCTCGATGGGACAGCTCGTACTGCTGGTGCCGACAGATCGGGCCGACGTGCCGATCGGTTCGGCGGCCATCGAGGCGATCGCTCGCCTCGGCGTAACGAGCGTCTCGCTGGCCGCGGACAGCCACACCACAACCATCATCCTCGAAGGCTGGGCGTTCGACCCCGCCTGGCCCGGGGCCGCCATCCGGGTTCTCTGCGGCTCCCCCGAGGAAACACGAACGCTGCAGTCGATCGCACACATGGCGGTCTCGGCCGCCGCAAACCAAGGAGGAACCCTTCCATGAAACCGATCAAGGCTCTACTGGCCGCAATCCCCGCGCTCACCCTCGCCGGAGCTTCGCTTCTCGGAGCCTCGCTTCTCGGAGCCGGCGCTGCGGCCGCGGCTCCCGGCACAACCCCCAACCATCTGACCGGTGCCGCCAACATGGTCAACACAAACGCCCGCCCCGGCATGCTCCACGCCATGTCTGTCAACAATTCCAACGGCGACAGAGGCATGTGGTGCGCCGTCTATATCACCAACGGCGTCGTCTCCCCAGGGGACTGCAAGTAGGGCCAGGACAATCGTCTCTTGGTCCCCACGTACGGGGCGGTCGACGCCCAGAACAGCAACCCAGCACAGCACTTGGACTCTTGCAGGCGCAGTCTGTGACGACGATCTCGTAGGACTCCCCAGACCTGCTCACTGAGATTCCCCACCCCGGGCTCCCGGTGGACGGACCATCCACCACGAGAGGGCCCCCCTTCTGAGGCTCGTGGCGTCCAGACCACGGCCGGCAGAAGGGGGACCGCTCTCATGTGCACAAGGAGACAGGACATGGAGGCAAACGCACCGCCCGAGCGGGGATGGTCGATCTCGGTGATCGCCCCCGTGTCCCCGTGTCCATGCTGGTTGCCTACGATGCGGCAGAGAGCTGCCTGGCGCTGTCGTTCGCGGTGACGGCAACCTTGCGCGGTTTGGCGGCCTCACTCACCGGGATGGTGAGGGTGAGCACGCCTGAGCTGTAGTTGGCCTCGATGTGCTCGGTGTCGAGCGTCTCGCCCAAGAACAGCTGCCGGGTGAAGGTCCCCGACGGACGCTCGGTCACGATCGGCTCCGCCCCGTTCGTTTCCAGCGCGGGACGCTCTGCTTTGACCGTGAGCACGTTCTGCTCGACGGTCAGGTCGATCGTGTCGGGGTCGATCCCTGGCAGGTCGAAGTGGACGAAGAAGTCGTGGCCCTTGCGGTACGCGTCCATGGGCATGACGCTCGGGCGGGTCACCGTCCCGAACATCTGCTGGGTGAGACGGTCGAGGTCACGGAAGGGGTCGGTGCGCATCAGCATGGTCGGATCTCCTTTCCTACTCGTGGTCTGCCGATACGGTCCTGTGCCTTGCGGCTTAGAACTCCGATGTTATACTAGCGAGTGGAGAGCAAATCTGTCAACTGCCACTTAGATATGCCCGATTTTTCCAGCTCCGGCGACCTCTTCTACCGACGCCTCGACGTGAGGCCCGAAGCCTCCCGTGACGAGATCCTTCATGCCTACCGGCGTCTCGCCCACGGGGCCCATCCCGACACCCACCCGGGCGACCCCGACGCCGCCCAGCGGTTCCGTGAGATCACCGAGGCCTACGAGGTCCTGGCCGATCCTTCCCGGCGTGCCAGCTATGACCGCGCGAGAGCAGGTCTACCGATCCGGGTGGTCGTGGGCTCGCCAGGGAGCTCCTCTGCGTCGCCGTCATCGGTTCACACCGTCGCAAACGCTGAGCCGGGCGTCCTCTTGGGTGCATCCCGCCACCCGATCGCCGATGTACCGCTTCGCGCCGGGCCCGCTCGCGTCGAGCAACCTTCGAAGGGACCAGCGGTGAGAGGTGGCGACCCAGACCAGACTCTCATGGAGCTGATCGCGCGCATTGTCGACGGGTGGGGGAGATCCTGATGGAGTGGCCGGATGCCGACCGTGGCGTGTTCGCCATCTCGGTTGCCGCTGAGCTGGCCGGGCTGCACCCCCAGACGCTTCGCATCTACGAGCGCGAAGGCCTTATCGAACCCGCCCGGAGCTCCGGCGGCACCCGCCGCTATAGCACCGACGACGTCGAACGCCTTCGGCTCATCGGTGCGCTGACCGGTGCCGGTCTGAACGTGGCGGGGGTGAAGCGGGTCCTCGCAATGGAAGAAGAGCTGGCCGAACTGCGGGCCACCATCGAACGCCTCGATGCCGAGCTGGCCCTGCAGCGAAGGACCGAGCGATCGGGGTAGACAGCGATGAGCGACCCGAGGCCTGGATTCAGCGACGCGCAGCGCAGCAGTCTTGATGTTCGCCAAGCCGATCAGGATCGCACCCTCGAGGCGATGCACAGCTTGGAAAGAGCCCTCTCTGACCCCGCCCCTGGTCGGGAAGAGGACTGGCGTGCCGCGGTGCTGGGCGCGCTTTCGGTCCTCGATTCGGCCACGGCCGACGAGCTCGCCAACTCCGAGCGACCCGACAGCCTCCTCTCGGATCTGGCCCATAAACAGCCGCGGCTGCGCAATCGGACCAGGGCGTTGCGCCTCCAGTACGCCAAGCTTTGCGACACCATCGACTCGTTGCGCCACGAGATCGAAGACCACGCTGTGGCCGGCACCGACTATGCGGACCTTCGCCAGCGTGTCGGCTGGGTGCTCACGGCGCTGCGGCACCAGCGAGCTCGGGAGTCGGATCTCATCTACGAGGCCTATTACGAGGCGTTCAAGGAGGAGCTGCGCACCCCGGTGCCTCCTGACGACGAGACCGACGCCTGACGCTCGCGGTCCATGCCATGCTCACAGATCCGCCGATCACACGGCCGACGGCGAGTTGTGCATCGGCGCTGCTGGCGTGCAGGTCGGCGCGAGGTGGGCCCCGCCGTCGCCCGCATGCTCCAGACAGACCCCCTCCAGCGCTTCGAACGCGGGTGTGGACGATCACGTCACGATCGCCCGGCGCTCAACCTGAACCAGGCGATCCCGGCGGCACCGACCGCCGGGATCACGTGCACTGACAGGGCGGAAGCGAGCTGGACCGCCACCATCGCGGCCACCCCCAGGCTCCCCGGCGGAACCGGCGCGGGCGCGAAGGAGCGTCCGGTCATTACCGACCACGGCGGCTTCGCCAGTCACCGATGGCGGCGAGACGCCGCCGTTGCTGGAACGCAGCCCCGGCATCGAGCCCACGGCTGCGCTCTTCGAGATGGCCGATGACGCGCTCACGATGCTCGATCGGGTTGGCGTCGTCGTACTTGAACTTGGCCTCCACCCGCAGCACTTGGAGCCGCACGCCGCGGATGCCCGCGAGCATCCCCCCGTAAGGAGGTTCGTCGGCGGCCACGGTGGCGTGGCGGCCCTCGGGTTGGAAGGCGGCGAGTTGCGCCGTGAGGATCTCCACCTTGCCCTCTGCGTCGTCGACGATCGTCGGCCGGCAGACGAACTGGATCGCGGTGTAGTAGCTGGTCGGCACGCCATCTTCGTCGGGGCCGCCAGCCTTCGCTCGCCAATAGGTCGGGATGTACGCGTAGTCGCCGTGGACGGAGAGGCGCACCTCAGGAGCCGCCTCGAGATGTGGCCACACCGGATTGGGGCGGGCAAGGTGCACGAGCAGCACGTTGCCGGCGACGGCGAAGTGAAGAGGAAGGGCGAACGGGGCGTGGGCGGGGTCGATGTTGTTCACCGCGAGCACCCCCCAGCGCTCGTGAGAAGCCAGCCACTCCTGCCACTCGGCGTCGTCGAGCGCAGCGTCCCAGGGGTGGATGAGCATGTCAGTCTCCTTCGTCAGTCGTCCGGCTCCCGCTGATCAGGCGGCGGACCGCTCGAACGTCGGGGCCAAGTCGTCGGAAGTGGACCACCAGGTCGTCTGCTGCGCCGTGGAGCGCCTCGTCGCTCGTCGGATCGAGTGCATCGAGAATGAACAGTGCCGTCGTGGTGTCCTCGCGAAGCTGGGTGCGCCGTGCTTGGCGCCAGTTCCAGCGCCTGCAGGTGACCCCGGCGTCGTCGCACCACACGACCTCACCAGGCTCGGGGTGCTCGACCGCTGCGATGCCGTCTGCCACGGTGTCGAAGGACTCCTGCCCGCTCGCGCGGACCAAGCGCGGGGCGCCGGCGTAGCAGCTCAGGTCCTCTCCGCCGAGCGGCAGCAGGTGGAGGACCGAGATCGCGTTGTAGGCATCGGTGAGCCGGTTCACCCGCGGAAGTCCTCCCGGGACGCGGCGCAAGAGCGCCTCCAGGCTGTTGCGCGTCCGCTGCGGCTTGGAACCAAAGGCCCGATAGGCGTCGCGCCATGCGGCCACATGGGGAAGCGCTTCTGGCGGGCGGTCACCGAGCACCTCACTGGCCGCTTTCTCGGCTGAGCGCAAGAGAGCGTCGCTCGCCTGGTCGCTCGGGCCAGATTCGATCCCGTCGACGGCGAGCAGCAAGGCCCGGTAGTCGGGCCGCAGCCCGAACACGGCCGCGTCGACATGAGCTTTCGCGGGGAGCGATTCCAGAACGGTTGGGTCAACCATCGAGTACCTCCGAGTGAGATACCGATGCGACACCCGGCTGGAAGACGGCAAGGGAGAACCTCGCCGGTCGCTTCTTGGAATTGGCAAACGCGTGGTCTACGTCGCCAGGGAATGCGAGCGCGTCGCCGGCACCGAGGGTCACCGACTGGCCTTCGACCTCGACCGAGATCGTGCCCTGGTGGACCCGCAGTAACTCCTTGGTCCCCGCCGAGTGGGCTTCGCTTCCGTGCCGATCTCCAGGACCGAGCGTCCAGTCCCATAGTTCGACCACATCGGGGCGCTCCGTGCCGGCGACCAGCACGCCACTACCTCCAGCCCCACTGCTCCACAGGCGGGCGCCCTCCCCGCTGCGGGTCACCTTCATCGGCTTGGGGCGCGCCGCCTCGATCAGAGCCGGCAGTCCGACCCCGAGGGCGTCGCTGAGCCGAAGGAGGGTTCCGACGCTCGGGTTCGCTGCTCCTTGCTCGACGTTGACCAGCAGCCGGCGGCTCACGCCGGCCGCCTCCGCCAGCTGATCGAGCGTCCAGCGCCGTGACTGGCGCTCCTGTCTCACCCGTTCGCCGATCACTGAGGCCACCGCGGCGGTGCTCTGCTCCATCTGAGCACAATAGTGCATTCTCTAGTGCACTCACTGCTCAGAAGCCGGCCGCGGGTGCTGGCCGCAGTCCTCGACGACTTCTCTCCAGGTTCGCCGCGGCGGACGCCCTCGGCCACAGCTGCGGACGCCCTCGGCCACAGCGGCGGACGCCCTCGGCCACGGCGGCGGACGCCCTACGACGGCGGCGGACGCCCTACGACGGCGGCGGGCCGGGCTTCGTGCCCTACGACAGCGTGGTCAGGACCGAGACGAAGGCGACGTAGGCCCCGATGATGACCCAGCCGGCAGCCCGGCTGAGCCCCCGTCCGCGGTACGCGATCGCCAAGACGGCGGCCGTCAGCCCCACGTACCACACCACCACGACCGTCTCCTGGGCTGACGCGCGACCGGCCCCGAGGAACACGGCGGGGAGCAACAAGCCGGCCGCGACGTTGAGGGCGTTGCTGTTGAACCCCGTGCTGAGCATCGCCGCCCCCCGCCCGCTCTTCGCCCAGTAGACCGCGGCGACCGCGTTCGGCACGCTCGTCACGGCCGCAAGGACCACCGCGCCGACGACGATCTCCGGCACGTGGAGTCGGACCCCCAACCTGACCGCACTGCGCTCCATGAGCACGCTCGCCCCGACGACGGCGACGAGCGCGACGACGGCGACGAGCGTGTCCTGCGCCCGCCCGCGGCGCGGATGGACGGTCGCGCGCAGCTCGAGCTCCTCCTCCACGATCGCCCGGGAGAGCCACCTGCGCAGAGGCGAGGGATCCGGTCGGAGCCACCAACGGGAGCGATCGAACGTGGCGAGCGCCACGTAGGGCACGAGCACGACGAGGACGAGCCCGAAGCCGACCAGAGGCGTCACGAGCCCTGCGACGGTGACTGCGCAAGTGAGCGCCACCCAGACGGCGATCGCTCCTTCGAGCACGATGACCCGGCGGTGCAGTGAGATCGCGCCGGCGATCACGGTTCCGAGGCCGAGCAGCGCCGCCAGGTTGAGCACGTTGGACCCGATCACGACCCCCGCACCGACCGCGTCGTGATGCTGCAGGAGCGCGCTCACCGAAGAGGTGATCTCGGGTGCGTCAGCCGCGAGCGCGGAGACGAGGCCCAGGAGCGCTTCGGACACGCCAAGGCGGCTCCCCACCCGCTCGATGCGGGAGACCACGATCCAGCTCGACCCCAGGCTGACTGCCGCGCCGGCGAAGAAGACAGCCGCCGCGCCGGCCATGCTCACCGTCGCGCGCCCCCCACGAGCCAGGCCCGCGCGTGACGCCTCGCGCAGGACCTCGAGATCCGTGACCCCGAGCGAGAGGCTCGGAACGTAGAGCGCACATCGACACCTCCCACCTGGCACGGCAGGGATCGAGACAAGACGACTCCGTGCCGACCAGGCTTGCCGACCAGGCTTCCCGGCGCTCCACGACTACTCTACCCGCCGCGCTGGCGGCGGAGGCCTACGCAGTGCCAGGCCCGTCGATCGCGTCGATCAGGCTCACCTGGAGGGCGTAGACGACGCTGATCTCCGCCTCTTCCTTGGCTGGAAGTGACGCCCTGTCGGCCTCAGTGCGAAGCCCGAGCTCCGCGGCGCGGCGCGACAAGGTCATTCCCAGCACCTTCAGCCACGCCTCGGCCTCTTCGCGCTCGATCACGTCCTTCCGAGCGCTCGATGCCACCACGGAGAGGACTTCGTCCACCGCGAGCTGGCGCTCCAGGACGTAGGCCGGATCGTCGACGACGGCACTCTCGTCGATGCGGCCGAACAGGCATGCGAAACCGGGGGAGCTCGGCGACGCTCCAGCTTCCTCGAGGCGTCCCGCAACGGCGATCATGAGCTCTCGGACCCCTGGAGGAAGGTCGAGCGCGATGCGACCGTTCTCCAACGGTCGGAATAGCCTGCGCGCCCGCGACCTGGTCACGCGGCTCGCGCGACCGTGGACTGCAGACCGTTCGCGCCGAGCTCGAGACAGTAACGGACCGCACGGTCTCGTTCACCGGTCCACACGACGACCCTTCCCTCCTGGTGCGCCGTCAGCATGAGCAGTTCAGCCTTGTCCGATCCGTAGCCGAAGACCTTCTTCAACACGCGCACCACGACCTTCATCAACGTGACCGGGTCGTTCCACAGGTAGACGTCGTACGGTGCGGCGATCGAGCGCTCGAGGTCGCCCTCCCGCCGCTCGGTCACGTCGGGAACCGTCTCGGTAGCCCCTGGCGACGCAGAGAGCGAGGTCCGCACCACCTGCACACTATGGCAGCCTCACCCTCTCCGACCGGGAGCTTCTCGCTGGTCCCCGACCTCGATCTGTGGGAGCTTCTCGCTGGTCCCCGACCTCGATCTGTGGAATCGTCTCGGTGTGCGGTCCGCGCCGGCACCGGGTGCTGGGAACCGAGTGGCTCTGCGGGTGTTCCGGGGCCTCCCTGACCGCTACGACCACCTCGCGGAGTGGCTGTCGTTCTGGCAGAACCGCCGCTGGCGGGCGACGTTGGTCGACGCCGTCGCTGCCGGGGACCCGCGGCTCGTCGCCGATGTGGCGACCGGGACGGCCGGCGTCGCACTGGCATTGCACGCGCGCACCGGAGCGGCCGTCATCGGCTTCGATCTCGACGAAGGGATGGCGAGAAGGGGCCGGCTCAACGTGCGGGGGGCACGCGCAGCGCGCACCGGGCGCGCAGCCCCGAGCGCGACGTCGCGGCCTGGCACGCAGACCACGGTCGCGCTGGCCGTCGCGAGAGGAGAGCAGCTGCCCCTGGCCGACGCCTCCGTCGACGCGCTGAGCTTCACGTACCTGCTCCGGTACGTGGACGACCCCGAAGCGACCCTCGCAGAGCTCGCCCGGGTGGTACGACCCGGCGGGGTCGTCGCGAACCTCGAGTTTGCGGTGCCCGAGCCTGGGCTCTGGCGAACGCTCTGGTGGCTGTACACGCGGACGGTGCTGCCCCTCGCAGGCCTCGTCGCCGGCGGCGGACCCTGGTACCGCGTCGGTCGCTTTCTCGGCCCGAGCATCACGAACCACTACCGTCGCTACTCCCTCGACTGGACGGTGGGGGCGTGGGATCGCGCCGGGATCGGAGAGGTGACCGTGAGACGGATGAGCCTCGGGGGCGGGCTCGTGATGTGGGGTCGAAGGAAGTGACCGAAGGACGCACCCGACCTGCGTTCTACGCGGCGCGTCCAGGCCGGCTGCGCGACTGGTGGACCCTGCTCCATCCCCCGTACACGGCATGGCACCTCTCCTACGTCGTGGTGGGCGCCTGCCTCGCGCCCATTGTCGCCACGAGCCGGCTGCTCGCCACGCTGATCGCCTTCTTCTGCGCCGTCGGCGTGGCAGCCCACGCGTACGACGAGCTGCAGGGTCGTCCTCTTCGGACGGGCATCCCGGATCGCGTGCTCGCCGCTGCGTGCGTCGCCGGACTCTCGGGCGCGCTCGTCCTCGGAGTCTTCGGCGTCCTGAGGGTCGGCGTGGTCCTCGTCCCCTTCCTCGTCGTCGGACCTCTCCTCGTCGTCGCCTACAACGCGGACCTCTTCGGCGGCATGTTCCACACGGATCTCGGCTTCGCGCTGTCCTGGGGCGCTTTTCCGGTGCTCACGGCGTACGTCGCGCAAGCCGGAGACCTCTCGTGGAGCGGCGTGGTCGCCGCAGCCGGGGCGACGGCGCTCTCGCTCGCGCAGCGCTCCCTCAGCACGCCAGCCCGGCAGCTCCGGCGACGAGCCGTGGGCGTGAGAGGCGCGGTCCTGCTCGGCGACGGCTCCAAGATGGACCTCGACCGCGACGGCCTCCTGGCGCCGCTCGAGCGAGGGTTGCGCGCCCTTGCCTGGGCGTCGGTGCTCTTCGCCTCGGCGCTCGCGGCGTACCGCCTCGGCTGAAGCGTGCGCGGGAGCGTCCCGCCCCCCATCACCTCGTCTCGCACCGGCAAAGGGTGCCGGCGACGTGCGCGGCCTAGACTTCGCGCCTCGTGCCCGAACCCGACCGCGCCCGAGAAGACTGCGACGCGCAGTGTCCGAGCTGCTCCGGCGAGCGGGTCATTCGCGCGGCGCACCTGCTCAGCGCACCCCTTCGAGCGCCGCTCACCCTGGGTGCGCGGGTGGTCGCCCCCGTGCGGGCCGATGTCCGGCGCAGCGTCCGCCGGTCGCTCGGCGTCCCCCCGGACCCGCCTCCGCGTGCCGAGCGGGCAGGTGAAGCCTTCCTCCCGCCCGGGGGCATGGCGCGCCGGGTCCACGGCGACCTCCCGTCGATGGTGGTCGGGGGCGTGGCGGCATTGCTGCTCCAGACGCTCCATCCCCTCGCGATGGCGGGGGTCGCCGACCACTCGGACTACCGCGAGGACCCGATCGGGCGGCTCCGCCGCACCGCCAACTTCGTCGGCGCCACGACCTTCGGAACGGTCGAGCAGGCGACCCAGGCGATCGAGAGCGTACGAGAGGTCCACCGGCACGTCCGCGGGCGTGCGCCAGACGGCCGAAGGTACGCAGCCAGCGACCCGGAGCTCTTGACGTGGGTGCACGTCGCGGAGGTGTCGAGCTTCCTCGCCGCGGCCGAGCGGTACGGGCCGGGGCGCATTCGCCCCGACGAGCGAGACCGCTACTTCCACGAGACGGCCGTGGTCGCCCGTTCGCTCGGCGCCCGTTGGGTGCCGGAGACCGTGGACGAGGTCGAGGCGTACTTCAAGCGCATCCGGCCGGAGCTCTACGCCGGCCCCCAAGCGATCGAAGCCAGGAATTTCCTGCTGCGCGGGGTGGCCCGCAACCCGAGCGACCGCGTCGTCTACGCCGGCATCGTCGCCGCGGCCCTCGCGATCGTCCCGCGCTGGGCACGTGGCGAGTTGGGGATCCCTGCGCCGCCCCTGGTGGACGACATCATGGTCGTGCCGTTCGCGCGCGCGTTCTGTGGCGCGTTGCGTTGGACGCTGCGCCCCTGACCGCCGCTCGGCCGGGTGCGCCGCCGTGACCGGGGACAAGGGGGTGACCGGGGACAGGGGCGTGGCCGGGTGCGCCGTGGTGACCGGGTGCGCCGCCGGGCCACCGGTGCGTCGGCGCGGGCGACCCCATCAGTGGGGACGCAATCCCCAGGTCCCCTCCCAGCTCTCCCCGGGCTCGAGCACGATGAGGTCCTTCCCCGAGCGGAACGCATCGGGCGGGCAGGTCAGGGGCTCGATCGCCACGGCACGCCGCCGTCGCTCGGGCTCGACCGTGTCGCCGGTGAAGCACATGAGGTGGCGGAAGCGGTCGTCGACCCACAATTCGACACCCCGACCCGTCACCGGGTCCTCGAGGCCCGCCCGGGCGATGCCGTCGGCTCCCCGTCGCAAGTCGGTGAACGCCGTGTCGAGCTGCGTCGGACCGATGACCCTCCCCACGGTGAAGTCCAGCTCGGTGCCCGCGACGCTCTGGTCCTCCCCGGTCGGCAGGCGGCGCTCGTCGAGGAGGAGCCGCCGCCGCGCGGGCAGGACGAGAGACGCGCCGTCGATCAGCTCGGCAACCTCGGAGCCTGACCGGAGGTACGGGTGGAAGCCGATCCCGAAGGGCGCCGTCCCGTCGCCGGCTCCGGTCGCTCGGGTCGTCACCACCAGGCCGTCACGTCGAAGTCGGTACTCGATGCGAAGCTCCACCGAGAAGGGGTAGCCGGGGGTCGGACGGATCGTGCATCGCAGCACGACCACGTTCTGCGCGTTGGCCTCGAGGCGCCATGGCAGCCAGCGCACGAGCCCATGGATCGCGTTGCCGAGCGCAGGCTCGTCCAGCGCCGCCTGAGCTTGGACGCCACGCCATTCGTACCTGCCGTCCCCCAAACGGTTGGGCCAGGGCGCCAGCACCTGGCCGCGTCCCGCATGGCTCCACTCGGCGGGCCCGAAGCCGTCGACGACGTCGTGCCCTCCGACCGTGTAGCTCCTGAGGGTAGCCCCGATCTCGGTGACGACCGCCTCCTGGTGGCCGTGTGCGATGACCCACTGCTCCCCCGTCGGCGAGATCGGCGAAGCGCCCTGTGACATGCGACGTCCTCCCTGAGGTGGTCCGAGCCGGCGGGTATCGTACTTGCGCGTGCGAGTCCTGGTCACCAACGACGACGGTGTGCACGCGCCCGGTCTCGCGGCCCTCACCCGTGCGCTCGCAAGATGGAGCCGCGACGAGGAAGGTCGCCACGAGATCGTCGTGGTCGCACCCCTCGCCAACCACAGCGGCGCGTCCGCCGCGGTCGGCACGGTCTACGAGCGAGAAACCATCTCCTACCGCCGTGTCCGGATCGAGGGCGCGGAGGACGTCCCGACGTACGGGGTGGACGCGCCACCGGCGCTCGCGGTGCTGGTCGGGAGCCTGGGGGGCTTCGGTGCCCGGCCCGACATCGTGGTGTCGGGGATCAACCTCGGCGTGAACGTCGGGCGCTCGGTCCTGCACTCGGGGACCGTGGGCGCGACGCTCGCCGGCGCGCAGCTCGGCCTCCGCGGCCTCGCGGTGTCGCTGCGCGCGGGACGCCCCCCCGAACAGTGGACCACCGCCTCGACCATCGCGGTCGCGTTGCTGCCCGCGCTCTGTGCCGCGCCTCAGCGGACGGTGCTGAACCTGAACGTGCCTTCGGTCCCGATGCAGGAGCTCCGCGGCGTACGCCGCGCGCGGATCAGCACGTCGGGCATCGTGAAACACGCGACCGCGAGCACCAGCTCCTGGGCCGGCGGACCGACCCGGGGAGGAAGCCTCGACGAAGGCGAGGTCCGCCTCACGCTCGGGACCGCGATCCCCACCCTCGGCCGCGTCGACGAGTCGGAGGACCCGGAGGACGACGCTGCTCTCGTCGCCGCCGGCTATGCGTCGCTCACCCCGATCGTCGGGGTCAGGGAGGACATGGCACCCGACTCCGACGAGATCGTGCGAGCGGCGCTGTCCACCGTCCACAGCGTCCTCGGCATCTGAACCTGCCCGCACACCGGGCGCGAGCTCACTCGTCGTCGCTGCGCGCAGCACGGCGTCCCTGCTTCGTGACGGACCGCCGTCGCTTCTCCTCCAGCCGTCGCGCCCGCGACGCGGCGGTGGGCACGGTCGGACGGCGGCGACGCAGGACGCGCAGTGCCGCGCCGAGCCGTTCGGCCAGGCGCTCGAGCGCGAGCTGCCGGTTGCGCGCCTGCGAACGCTCGTCGCCCGCCGACGCGCTGACCACGGGGCCGAGTCGCTCGAGCAGGACGGCGCGCTGGCGGGGTCGGAGCGACGCAGAGTGCTCGACGTCGAACCGGACCTCCACCCTGCTCGCCGTCCGGTTGGCGTGCTGGCCGCCTGGGCCGCCCGGCGTCGTCGCGCGCCAGCTGATCTCGTGGAGCGGGATCGCCAGAGAGCGCGACACGCGCAAGCGGTCGCCCCGCCCGCTTCGGGCTTCGCCGCCGTCTGCGACGCCGCCTGTGCTCCCGGGCTCTGCGACACCTTCCCCCTCACCGGCCACGCGGAGAGCCTAAGGAGACACTGCCTCGACGCGCTGCGATGCAGGCGCCCCGGGGGCGCCTGGGAGCAGGTCGAGCGGTTCCCCGTTACGCTCGGCACCCATGGAATATCGGCACCTCGGACGGAGCGGGCTCGTCGTCTCCGCGCTCGCGTACGGCAACTGGATCACCCACGGCGGGCAGATCGATGAGGACACGGCCCAGGCGTGCGTGCACGAGGCGCTCGAGCTGGGCATCACGACCTTCGACACGGCCGACGTCTACGCGCAGGGTCGAGCCGAGGAGGTGCTCGGCCGCGCCCTTCGGGGCCAGCGGCGCGAATCCCTCGAGATCTTCACGAAGGTGTACTGGCCGACCGGATCTGGTCCGAACGACCGGGGCCTCGCCCGCAAGCACATCATGGAGTCCGTCCATGCGTCCTTGCGACGTCTCGAGACCGACTACGTCGACCTCTACCAGGCGCACCGCTTCGACTTCGAGGCCCCGCTCGAAGAGACGCTCCGGGCCTTCGACGATCTCGTGAGGCAGGGAAAGGTGCTCTACGTCGGCGTGTCGGAGTGGACGGCGGACCAGATCGAGTCCGCCCTGCAGATCGCCGACGACATGGGCTTCGACCGGCTGGTCTCCAACCAGCCCCAGTACTCGCTCCTTTGGAGGGTCATCGAGACGGAGGTCGTGCCGCTCTGCGAGCGGGAGGGCATCGGCCAGATCGTGTTCTCGCCGCTCGCCCAAGGGGTGCTGACCGGCAAGTACCGGCCGGGCCAGCCGCCACCTTCCGGATCGCGCGCCACCTCGGCCAACGGCAGCGATTTCATCTCCGACCTGCTCAGTGACGAGGTGCTGGAGCCCGTGCAGGAGTTCGCGGCGCTGGCGCGCGCGGCTGGGCACACCCCTGCCGCGGTCGCGCTCGCATGGGTGCTCTCGAACCCCAACGTCTCGGCGGCCATCGTCGGCGCCACCCGACCCGGTCAGCTCGAGGAGAACGTCAGGGCGCTCGACGTCGACCTCGAACCCGAGCTCGTACGTGCGATGGACCAGGTCCTCGAGCCGGTCGTGGAACGCGATCCTGCGCGCACGGAGAGCCCCGCCACGCGCCCCTGACGCAGTGGATGGGAAGGGACGGCGCGGGGGACGGGACACGTCGTCGCTCGGACCAACGGGCTGCGCGTGGGCGCGAGAGGTCTTGGAAACGCGTGAACACGTCGATATATGACCGGATACGGCATGACATCTTGTCGGGGCCGGCCGCAGCATCCGACTTCAGATGTACTCGAGCTGACCAGCTCGACTCGCCGCGCGCCGCCGCAGATCGGGCGGGCCCGAGAGATGGCGCTCATGCCTCCGGTGCATGTCGTCGAAGCATGCGACGCTGCCGTGAGCATCGACGCGAGGAACTGGTGACCGGCGCGACTGTGCGGTTGCAGTGATCCCTCGAGCCCGCCATGTCACCGGACGAGCCCGCCATGTCACCGGACGCGGTTCCGCATCACGAGCAGCCGCTCGTCGAGCCGCAGCTCGGGCAGACGTAGCACGATCCCGCTCGCTGCATGACGTTCCCGCAGTTGTAGCAGAACGGCGCGTCTCGCTGCTCCGCACTCGTGGGCGTGGAGGATGCGCCGCCGCCGGCGGGACGCGGCGCGGGAGCGGACGCCGCCCTCGAAGGCGCCGCCGGCGTCCCCCCTCCCAGGGCCGGTCCCTCGTCGACGAGCCCCACCGAGGGCGTCGCGCTCTCCTCCACGCCGGGAAGCGTGGGCTGGAACCGCTCGGACGTCGACAGCACTCCGAGGTCGAGCCGCTCATCGTAGGGGAGGTAGTCGAGGGCCAAGCGGCGAAAGATGTAGTCCACGAGGCTCGTGGCGATCCGGATCTCCGCGTCGTCCGTGATCCCCGCGGGCTCGAACTTCATGTTGGAGTACTTGCGCACATAGGTCGCGAGCGGCACGCCGTGCTGGAGACCGAGGCTGATGGAGATCGAGAAGGCGTCCATGATGCCCGCGAGGGTCGAGCCCTGCTTCGACACCTTGATGAACACCTCGCCCGGACGCCCGTCCTCGTACTCCCCGACCGTGACGTACCCCTCGCAGTCGGCGACCCGGAACGCGAACGTGCTCGAGCGGCGGCGCCTCGGCAGCCGCTCACGCACGGCGCCGACCACCACCGGCTCGACCTTGCGCGCCCGCTCGTGCTCCAGCGCGCTCTCGAGCTCGGAGATGCGAGCCGCGACCACCCGGTCCCTCGCCTCGGCATCCGACCCCGGGGGTGCCGAGTCCCCGCCCTCGACGGCCTTTCCTCCCTTCCCCTCCCTCTTCACGGTGGAAAGGGGCTGGGCGACCTTGCAATTGTCGCGGTAGATCGCGATCGCCTTGATGCCCAGCTTCCACGCATCGATGTGCAGCTTCTCGACGTCCTCGACGGTGACCTCCTCTGGCATGTTCACCGTCTTGCTCACTGATCCGCTGATGAAGGGTTGCACAGCCCCCAACATGCGGACATGCCCCGAATAGTGGATGGTGTTGTCCCCCATCGAGCAGGCGAAGATCGGCAGGTGCCCACTGGTGAGGAACGGGGCACCGACGATCGTCTTGTGCTCGTCGATGTAGGCGATGATCTGGTCGATCTGGTCCTGCGCGTAGCCGAGCTGGCGGAGGGCCCGCGGCACCGTCTGGTTGACGATCGACATCGTGCCGCCGCCGACGAGCTTCTTCATCTTCACCAGCCCGAGGTCCGGCTCCACTCCCGTGGTGTCGCAGTCCATGAGCAGCCCGATGGTGCCGGTCGGCGCGAGCACGCTGGCCTGCGAGTTGCGCACCCCGTACTGCTCGGCGAGCGCCACCGCCTCGTCCCACGCCTCCTGCGCGGCGGACAGGAGCTCGGGCGGCACTCGCTCCTCGTCGATCTTGGAGGCTGCGCTCTGGTGCATGCGCAGCACGTCCACCATCGGCTCCGCGTTCTCGTGGAAGCCGGCGAAGGGCCCCATGCGCCCCGCGGTCCGCGCCGACGTCGCGTAGGCATGCCCGGTCATCAGCGCGGTGATCGCCGCTGCCCACGCGCGCCCCGCGTCCGAGTCGTAGGGGAGCCCGTTCGCCATCAGGAGGGCGCCGAGGTTCGCGTAGCCGATGCCCAGCTGGCGGAAGTTGCGCGAGTTCTCTGCGATCTTCTCGGTCGGATAGTCGGCGTTCCCCACGATGATCTCCTGCCCGGTGAAGAGCACCTCGACGGCGGCCTTGAAGCTCTCCACGTCGAAGGACCCGTCCTCGTGGAGGAACTTGAGCAGGTTGAGGCTGGCGAGATTGCACGCGGAGTTGTCGAGGTGCATGTACTCTGAGCACGGGTTGCTGCCGTTGATACGGCCGGCGTTCGGCGCGGTGTGCCACTTGTTGATCGTGGTGTCGAATTGCATGCCGGGGTCTGCGCACTCCCATGCCGCGTGGGCAATTTGGCGGAAGAGGTCGCGCGCCTTCACCCGGCGGACGACGGAACCGTCGGTCCGGGCCGTGAGCTCCCAGTCGGCGTCGGCGAGCACCGCCTGCATGAACTCGTCGGTCACCCGGACCGAGTTGTTCGCGTTCTGGTACTGGATCGAGTGGCTGTCGGCGCCGTCGAGGTCCATGTCGAATCCTGCGTCGCGCAGCACCCGGGCCTTGCGCTCCTCCAGCGCCTTGCACCAGATGAAGTCTTCGATGTCGGGGTGGTCGACGTCGAGGATCGCCATCTTCGCCGCACGGCGCGTCTTGCCTCCCGACTTGATCGTCCCTGCGGACGAGTCCGCTCCGCGCATGAAGCTCACCGGGCCAGACGCAGTGCCCCCGCCCTTCAGGAGCTCGTGTGACGAGCGGATCCGCGAGAGGTTGGCACCGGCGCCGGATCCTCCCTTGAAGATGATCCCCTCCTCGACGTACCAGTTCAGGATCGAGTCCATCGAGTCCTCGACGGAGAGGATGAAGCACGCCGACCCCTGCTGCGGCACGCCTTGCACGCCGATGTTGAACCACACCGGGGAGTTGAACGCAGCCTTCTGGTGGATGATGAGGTGCTTCAGCTCGTCGCGGAATGCCTCCGCCTCTGCCCGATCGACGAAGTAGCCGTCCTTCATCCCCCATTCGGCGAGGGTGTCCACGACCCGGTCGGCGACCTGCTTCAGCGACCACTCCCGGCCGGCCGTGCCGAGCGTCCCCCGGAAGTACTTCTGGGCCAGGATGTTGGTTGCGTTCAGGCTCCACAGCTCGGGCACCTCGACGCCGAGCTGCTCGAAGGCGACCGCGCCGTCGCGGAAGTTCGTGATGCGGGCGTCCCGCCGCTCCCAGCGGACCTCGTCGTAGGGGTGCACGCCTTCGGTGGTGAAGTGCCGGCGGATCCCGATCGCGGCTCGCTGCGGTGCGATGGCCATTGGCTCGTAGCTCCTCTGCTCGCTGGGCTGCTCGTTCCTTGCACCAACTCCACCGGCCACCTCACCGGAGCCAAGGGTCCGCAGGGCTCCCTGGCGCCGGCCGGCGCTCCCGACCGAACCCGGGCGACCGATGCCCACCTCGCCTCTGGCCGGGCCCGCCGGAGGACGCTCTCTCCGAGGTCTTGTGGCTGAGACCACTACATCTTGTGGTCGAGCCCGTCCGGGACGCGAGATAGTGGGGTCATTACAGCACTGTAGTTACGCCTTTGTCAACGGCCGCTCGCCGCCCGATCCCGGTCCTTGGCGATCGACGAGCGTCGGCACCAGGTTGCGACGCTCCCGTGGAGCACCCCGTAGCCTGCGGTCGTGGACACGGTGCTCGCCGTCGACGCGGGGACGACCAGCGTCCGGACGCTCGCGTTCGACGAGTCCGGCGAGATCGTGGCCGTGGCGAGCCGACCCCTCACCCAGCAGTTCCCCGAGCCCGGCTGGGCCACCCAGGACCCCGAGGAGATCTGGTCGCTCGTCGCCGCGACCCTCGCGGAGGTCTCGGCGAGGCTCGCCGGCGACGGGCGCGCCGTCGCCGCGATCGGGATCGCCAGCCAACGTGAGACCGCGAT
Organism: Actinomycetes bacterium; assembly: GCA_021828055.1. Taxonomy (GTDB): domain Bacteria; phylum Actinomycetota; class Acidimicrobiia; order Acidimicrobiales; family RAAP-2; genus JAJYVT01. The sequence continues at coordinate 13,603 of JAKATH010000017.1, read as the reverse complement.
CGCGTGGGATCGCCGCACTGGCAGGCCGCTGCACGTCGCCATCGGCTGGCAGGACCGGAGGACCGCCGCGCGCTGCGAGACGCTCGCCGACGCGGGCCTCCTGCCTCTCGTGCGCGAGCGCACGGGGCTCGTGCTCGACCCCTACTTCTCGGCGACGAAGTTCGAGTGGCTGCTCCAGGACGGCGGCGTCGAAGCCGGCGGCGACCTCGCTCTCGGGACGGTGGACGCATGGCTGCTCTTCCGCCTGACGGGTGGGGCGACGTTCGCCACCGACGTCTCGAACGCGTCGCGCACGATGCTCCTCGACATCCGCTCGCTGGCCTGGACAGCAGAGCTGTGCGCAGTGTTCGGGGTCCCCATCGACGCGCTGGGGGAGGTCCGGCCGTCGTGCGGCCGCTTCGGGACCGTCGCAGAGGGCGACGGCACCCTCGGCTCGATCGGTGCGTTGGCCGGCGTGCCCATCAGTGCCGTCGCCGGCGACCAGCAGGCCGCACTCTTCGGGCAGGCGTGCGTGGACCCCGGGATGGCCAAGGTCACCTACGGCACGGGGAGCTTCCTCCTGGTGCACGCCGGGACATCGTGCCCCGCGCCGCACGAAGGGCTGCTCACCACGGTGGCCTGGGACCTCGGCGGTCACGAGTCTCGACCCGGCCGCGCCGACGTCGCCTACGCGTTGGAAGGATCGACGCTCGTCGCTGGCGCGGCGATCCAATGGCTGCGCGACCAGCTGGGCGTCGTCGAGCGGGCCGAGGACGTCGGCCCTCTCGCGTCGTCCGTGCCCGACGCGGGCGGCCTGGTCGTCGTCCCCGCCTTCGCCGGGCTCGGCAGCCCCTGGTGGGACCCGCGCGCGCGGGGCCTCGTGACCGGGATCACGCGGGGCGCGGGGGGCGCGCACCTCGCACGCGCGGTGGTGGAGGCGATGGCCTTCGGCGTCCGCGACATGGTCGACGCGGTGACCGACGCGCTCGGGACGCCCATCCGGCAGCTGCGCGCAGGCGGGGGCGCGTCCGCGATGGAGCTGCTCCTCCAGCTCCAGGCGGACCAGCTCCAGCTTCCGGTGGTTCGACCACGCTGCATCGAGTCGACGGCGCTCGGCATCGCCATGCTCGCCGGTCGTTCCGAGGGGGTGTGGGGAAGCGTGGAAGAGCTCGTCGCGCGTTGGCAGCCCGACGTCGAGCGCGTGCCGAGCGTCGACCGGGAGCTCGCCGACCTTGCGCACGCTGCGTGGCTGCGCGCCGTCGAGCGGGCCTGCGGCTGGGCCTGAGCCCGAACGGGCCCGGGCTGCGTCGCCCCTACGGCCCTGCCCCTACGACCCTGCCGCTCCGACCTTGCCGCTCCGACCCTGCCGCTACGGCCCGTCGCCGGCGTCGGGCCGCCCGACCTCCCTCGCAGGGGAGGTTTCGAGGAGCCGGACGCCCTCCACCTTCGCCCCGTCCACCTCGTGCACCTCACGGCAAAGCAACCCGACCAGCTCGTCGCCGCCCAGCTCGATCACGAACTCGTCGATCGCCGTGCCGTTCTCGCGCTCGAGAATGTCGACGGCCACGATGTCGCCGCCGACCGCGCCGATGCGGCTGGCCACGAGCCCGAGCGCGCCAGGCCGGTCGAGCAGGCGGACCCGGACGAGATACCTGGCCACCCCGTCACACTACGACGTCGTGCAGCCAGCCCTCGGCTCGCGACCGCCCGTCAGGCGACCGATGACGACTGGCTCCTCGCCGGCACGTACTCGTCGATGTACTGCTGGCCCGACAGCCGCGCGATCTCGCGCATGAGCGCATCCGTGAACGCACGGCACTGCCGATGATCGTGGTCCGTGAGCGGGTGCGCCCGGTCAGGTGCCGGGATCATGCGCATGGGTGGCCCGAATCGCACGACAACCGTCCTTCCCGGCCGCATGAGCCGCTTCCCGACGGGTTGGACCCCGGCGGTGCCCTGAATGCCCACGGGCACGATCGGCACGCCGCACTCACGCGACAGTCTCGCCACCCCGGTGCGCCCTCGGTGCACCCGCCCGTCGAGCGACCGGGTGCCCTCGGGGTAGACCGCGACGACCCTGCCCTCGGCCAGCGCGTCCGCGGCGGTCTCGAGGGCCCGTTCCGTCTCCTCGCTGGCGCGCCGGACCGGGATCTGGCCGAGCGCCCGGAAGAACCACGCCGTGCTCGGTGAATCGAAGTACTCGGCTTTGGCGAGGAACGTCACCTTGCGCGGGACGACGAGCGGAAGGAACAGGGAGTCACAGAAGGACTGGTGGTTCGCAGCGAGCAACGCGGCGCCCTGGGCCGGCACGTGCTCGCTCCCGTCGACGCGCACCCGCCACAACAGGTGGAAGACCGGCGCCAGCGCCACCTTCAGCAGCCAGTAGACCACAAGGGAGAGGGTACCGCTGCGCTACCACGCAGTCCCTGTGCGACGCGCCTGTGCGACGCGCCTGTGCCACGCGCCTGTGCGACGTGCTGTGCGACGTGCTGTGCCACGCGCCTGTGCGACGCGCCTGTGCGACGCGCTGTGCGACGTGCTGTGCCACGCGCCTGTGCCACGCGCCGGGCGGGCGTCGCCACGCGCCGCTCCTCAGCCTCGCCCGGCCGCGGCGACCGTGGCGAGCTCCTTCACGTCCACCGGCCAGCTGAACACCGCCCAGGTCGCCCCTGCGTCGGCGAGGCGTGCCACCGTCGGCGCGATCGGACCTCTCGCCGGCCCGGCCCAGGTCACCTCGGCATGCCGGGACTCCTCGCGCACCTCCTCGGGTGACGCGTCCCAGAGGTTGAGGGCCGCACCCTCCTCGGCGGCGATGCGCCGCGTCGGCGCCGTCCCGTCCCCGACCCAGACGGTGAGCCCGAGGTCGAGCGCCGCGCGCACGCAACGTCGGAGCCGCGCCCGGCGCTCGGACGCGGAGCCGGGCTCGACGCCGTACGCCTTGCTCTCCTCCGCGCTCAGACGGTCCCCGGTGCCCATCCCGGCAACGACCCTGCCCGGCGCGATCGCCGCCAGCGCGCAAAGCTCGGCGAGGAGCACCTCGTCGGGCACGAGCCCGACGCGGGCGACCAGCGTGCCGACCGCGATCCGTCGCGTCCTCGAGGCGACCAGCGCCAGGACGGGGAACGGCGCGAGCGCGGGCCGGCCCGGCTGGCCCATCGGCCACAGGTGGTCGTAGCAGAAGACCCCGTCCACCCCGGCCTCTTCCGCACGCCGCGCGGCTTCGAGGGCTCGATCCGCACCTTCCTGGAAGATCGGGAGCAGCACCCCGGTCCGCATCGTCGGCACGTTCCGTCCTGGTGGCGGGGCCTGACGCAGCGTCCGCTGGCAGCCGTCAGCCGTCGTCGAACGAGCCGGTGAACGCGGCGAGCGCGGCGCCGACGGCGCCGGCGTGCTCGCCGAGCGCCGCCTCGACCACCGGGACCTGGCCGCGCGCGGCGCCGCCTTCCACCAGCTCGGCGAGGGCCCGGCGTGCCGGCTCGAGCAGCATCTCGCCCGCGTGGCCGAGGCCACCACCGACCACGATCCGCTCCGGGTCCAAGATCGCGACGAGGTTCGCGAGCCCCAACCCCACCCACCAGCCGAGGTCGCCGATGACCCGCAACGCGTCCGCGTCCCCCTGCGCGGCCGCCGCCGTCACGTGCTCGCCCGTGACGTGCTCGGGATCGCCGCCCGCGAGACGGACCGATTCGTGCAACATCCCCGCGACGGCGGCTTCGCGCGCGAGGCGCGTGAGCCCGCTCCCCGACGCGAAGCGCTCCCAGCATCCCCGGTGCCCGCACGGGCAGAGCGGCCCGGTCGGGTCGACCACCATGTGGCCGATCTCGCCGGCGAAGCCGCGGGCGCCGCCGTGCACGCGCCCGCCGATCACGAGCGCCCCCCCGATCCCGGTCCCGAGCGTCACCACCAGCCCGTAGCGCATGCCCCGGGCCGCGCCGAGGAGCAGCTCTGCAAGCGCGGTGCAGTTGGCGTCGTTGTGCGACCGCAACGGGGTGGTGGCGAGCCGCCCGCTGGTGGCCAGCCGCTCCGTCACGAGCTGGCCGATGTTGGCACCGCTCGCAGCCGCCAGGTTGGGCGAGAAGCGCAGGACTCCCTCGGTGTCGACCAGACCCGCGACGCCGATCCCGGCAGGGACTCCGGCGAGGCCGGCGTTGGGCGCGGGTGCCCGCGCGACGACGTCGTCGTGCAACGCCTCGAGGAGGCCCACGATCGCGTCGGCCACCGCGTCACCCGGGTGCGTCCCGGATCCGGCCCGGACCTCTCGCGGTCCTGCCCCTCCACCCTGGCCACGTGCCGCCGTGGCCGCCGCCTGCCGAGGGGTGGGCACGCGGCGCTCTGCAATCACGTCGCCGTCGGGGCTGACGACCACCCCGAGGATCTTCGTACCCCCGACGTCCACCCCGTAGGCGATCCGGCGCGGCGTGGCGTCGGACTCTCCCGTGCCGGCGTGGGCCTCCCCGGTGCCGGCGTGGGCCTCCCCGGTGCCGGCGTGGGCCTCTCCGGTGCCGGTCCCGGCCACTCCGTTCGTCTTCGATCCGGTCTCCCCCGCCGGCCCTGGAGCGCTCATCGGGTCACGCGGACGACTCGGCGCGCGACTTCAGCTCGCGAAGGGCCGTGGACATGATGCGGCTGGCGGCGCGCAACTTGATGAACCCGGGAATCGGGACCCGCAGCTCCACCTCGAGGTGGTAGGTGATGTCGGTGCCTCCCCCTACTGCGGGCTCGAACACGTACCGTCCGTCGAGCTTGGTGGTGATGTCCCCCTTGGTCTGGCGCCACGCCAGCACATGGGGCGCGTCGGAGTAGTCGTACTCGAGCGTGTAGCTCGTGCTCCGCCCGAACGCCGCCGCCCGGAACGAGCAGAGAAGCGGCCTCCCCTGGTCGTCACGACGATCGATCGTGACCTGCTTGATGTCGGCCGCCCACTCGGGATAGTGCTCGATGTCGGTCACGACCGCGTAGCACCGCTCTGGCGGCGCTGCGACCGTGGCGTGCTCCGTGGCCTGTTCCGCCACCTCGTTCCTCCCCGTCAGCCGGCCTGGGTGCAGGCCGGATCAGCCTTGCACTTCTGCAAGGGCTGCGGCCAGCCTTGCAGCGAGCGCGTCGTAGTCATACGCGCGGCACGCCCGCTCGCGTGCGGCATCCCCCATGCGGCGGCGGAGATCGGCATCGGCGAGGAGGCGGCGCAGGGCGCCCGCCACCTCGCCGGCATCTTGGGGTCTTCGTACGACGACCCCGGTCACGCCGTCCTCCACGGCTTCCGCGGCACCGCCGCTGTCGCCGGCGACCTGGGGCGTGCCCGACGCAGCGGCCTCGAGGAAGACGATGCCGAAGCCCTCCTCCTCGAGACCCCACCACCGCTTCCGGCACGCCATCGCGAACACGTCGGCCGAGGCGAGCAGCGCGTGCTTGTCCTCCTCGCTCACACGCCCGAAGAACCGCACCGGCGCCGCGCCACGCCGGGAGTGCGCTGCGAGCCGGTGCGCCTCCCGCCCGGTGCCGGCGATGGCCAGCACGAGGTCCGGGTACGACCTGCGCAGGCGCTGCACCGCCTCGATCAGGACGTCCATGCCCTTGCGCGGGACCAGGCGGCTCACGCTCACCACGAGCGGCGCGCCGACCGGCAGACCGAGCCGGATACGTGCGGCAGCCCGGGTGGGGGCGTCCAGGGGGGCGAACTGCGCGCAGTCCACGCCGGGTGACACCTCGAGGAGCTGCGGCCGCACGATGCCGCCCGAGCCGCCGGCGCCGGCGTCACGCACCCCGGCGAGCGCATGGGCCACCGCGGACGCCGGGTAGTGGCCGGCCGACACGACGAGGGACGCCCCTTCCAGTGCTCGTGCGACGAGGCCGCGCGTGACTGGCAGCCTGGCGGGGACGGCAACCTCAGCGCCGTGGAGCAGGACGCCGTAGGGGAGCCCGAGCTTCGGGCCGAGCAGCCCGAGAGGCAGGACGGGGTCGAGCAGCACGAGCGTGGCCCCCACCTCCGACGCGAGCGACAGGATTCGGGCGCGGGCGGTGGGAGTCGGGAAGTAGAGGATGCGTCCGGGCACGCGTTCGATCCGGATCCCATTCGAGGCGGCGGACGAGTCGAACGCCTCGGAGCTCGGGTCGGACCGTGCCGTCAGCACCACGAAGCTCGCAGGGTCGAGCCGGCGCCAGAGCTCCCACAAGTAGGCCTGGATGCCGCCAACCTTCGGAGGGAAGTCGTTCGTGACCAGCAGGTGGCGCCGTGGCGTCATTCGTTCCCACCCTTGCGACCTCGGGCGACGCACGCCGGCATCGGCCGCACGACGATCGCACGATCAACCCGCTCGGCACTGGAACCTGAGGGACGGCAGCAGTCCTGCCTCCTCGAGCATCCGCATCGCCCTGGCCTCGTCGGCGTCGATGACCACCGCGTCATCGGGCTCCCGACCGAGCAGGAACGTGACGACGCAGTCGTCGCACGCCTCCGTCCTTCGCATCACGCAGGCGTCGCACTCGACCGTGACCATGTCCATCGCTCTCCCCTTCCGCCCGGCAACCTCCGTGCCGATCCCGGTCTCTCGTCGTGGCAAGCATGGTGGAGGGGTGTGACAGATGGGCGTAGGTGGAGCTGGTTCCCGGACGGTCCCGCGTCGCCCTCAGCCTCCTGTGCCTGGCCAGGCGCAACGGAGCTGGCGGGTCGGGTTGTCCGGGTTCGTGTCGACAAGCACCACCACGGCCGGCCAGCGTCTCACGCGCGGGGGGCGGCCTGCCGGCCGGGACGCGCTCGCCGGGCACGCGCCACGTCGGCGGCGACCTGCTCGACGCTCCATGCCACGCCCTCGGTCACCACCTCCATGCCGCCGACGAGGACGAAGAAGGGGGGCCCGAGCACGCGGTACGAGCGCCACGCGGCGTCGGACATGACGACGAGCCCGGATACGTCGACGTGGTGTCGGCCCGCGAGCGCCGCGATCGCACCCGGCTCCTCGGCACCGGGGCCGCGGGTCACCACGACCACCGCGTCCTGCGGCCCGAGCCCGCACGCGGTCGGCTCCGGCGGCAGCGTCCAGAACGGCAGGCATCCGTCGCAGCGCGAGCCGAGGAAGAGGAGGAGCGTCCAGTGACCCGCCGACGCGAGGCTCAGCGTGCGGGGGCGACCCTCGAGGTCCGACCCGTCGACGTCGGACGCCGGCAGGCGCCGAACGCCGACGGGGATCCCGACCACGTCCCCGAGCTCAGGGCGACGCATCACTCGACGCGCGCCGTCACAGCCGGCTGAGCAGCTCCGCCTTCTTGGCCGCGAACTCGTCCTCCGAGAGGATGCCGCGCCGGCGGAGCTCGTCGAGCTGGAGGATCTGCCCGGGGATCGTGGCGTCGTCGTCTTCGAGCAGGACGCCATGCGGCGGCGTGTCGACCATGGCCGGCCGCCGGCCGCCTGGCCAGCTCCGCCGGCTGGCCGGACCGCTCCACCGGCCGTTCGGGCCCGCCACCTCCCTCGGCGAGTCGGCGCGCGCCCCGACCGGCACCGGGACTGTCGGCGGGCCGCCAGGGGCCGTCCAGGCGCCGTGCCCGCGTGGACCTCCGTAGGGGCCGTACGGGAGGTCGAAGCGGTCGAGCTGGGCGGTGATCACCCGCTGGAGGCGCCGGGGACGGCGCACGTCCTCCACGACCAGGGGCCGGTCGCCCCCGGCGACCTCGAAGACCAGCTGGCCGCAGCCGATGAGACGCCCGCCCGCGGACTGGATCAGGTGGACTTCCACGACCCGCTGGAAACGGAGCTGGACGACGTCGCGCCCTATGACCCCGCGCCGGTAGAGGAGCCGGCTCGTCGTGACGAGGAACCGTACGGACCGCCAGCGGAGCAGCCGGACCACGACCCACAGCGCCGGGAGGACGACCATCGCCGCAAGCACCCACGTCACCGCGACGGGCGCGTGCGGGTAGCGGATCGCGATCGCGGCCGCGGCCGCCACGGCGAGCAGGAGGAGCAGGACGGGGCCGACCACGACGATCGGATGGGGACGGGCCTCGGCGAGGAGCTCCTCGTCCTCGTGCAACAGGTTGCGGGCGAGCCCCACCTCTCAAGCGTACCAACGGGTCGGGGCCGTCCCTTCGATGCTCCGACGGGACTGCTCGCACGCCAGGAGTCGCCCGGCCGGGACTGCTCGCACGCCAGGAGTCGCCCGGGCGGGACCGCTCGCACGCCGGCGCGGACGGTGGCCACCCTGCAGCGACGGCCGTCGGGCCGGCATGGGCCGCTTCCCAGAGGTCGATCGGGCTGTGTGGTGCACGCTCGAGGAGGCGAAGGTAAAGCTGCTCCCGGGCCAGCTCCCGCTGCTCGGCCGGCCCGCAGAGCTGCTCGCTGGGTAAGGTGGCGGCCACGCGGCGCGTGGCGCCGGCAGGGTGTCGGCGAAAGCGCACGGAGCCACCGGGCGACATGGCGGAGCCACCGGGCGACATGGCGGAGCCACCGGGCGACATGGCGGAGCCACCGGGCGACATGGCGGAGCCACCGGGCGACATGGCGGAGCCACCGGGCGACATGGCGGAGCCACCGGGCGACATGGC
>JAKATH010000017.1:0-5079 GCA_021828055.1 Actinomycetes bacterium | reverse complement strand
CGGAGCCACCGGGCGACATGGCGGAGCCACCGGGCGACATGGCGGAGCCACCGGGCGACATGGCGGAGCCACCGGGCGACATGGCGGAGCCACCGGGCGACATGGCGGAGCCACCGGGCGACATGGCGGAGCCACCGGACGAAATGGAGGTGGACGATGGCCACGACGGTGCGGGGAGTGGTGGCAACCGCAAGAGGCGCGCCGGTGGAGGTGGTGCCTGTCGTGGTCCCCGACCCGGGCCCCGGGGAGGTCGTCGTGGAGGTGCGGGCCTGCGGCGTCTGCCACACGGACCTCCACTACCGGGAAGGCTCCATCAACGACGACTTCCCCTTCCTTCTCGGGCACGAGGCCGCCGGCTTCGTGAGGGAGGTGGGCGACGGCGTCGAGCACCTCGCGCCCGGCGACTACGTCGTGGTCGCCTGGCGCGCGCCCTGCGGCGCGTGCCGCTCGTGCCGTCGAGGGCGGCCGTGGTACTGCTTCGACAGCCAGAACGCGCGCCAGCCCATGGCCCTCGAAGACGGGACGCCCCTCTCCGCGGCGCTCGGCATCGGCGCCTTCTGCGAGCGCACCCTCGTGGCTGCGGGGCAGGCGGTGCCGGTCGATCGCGCCGCGCGCCCGGAGGCCGCAGGCCTGATCGGCTGTGGCGTCATGGCCGGGTTCGGCGCGGTGGTGAACACCGGCGGGGTGTCGCGCGGGGACACGGTCGCGGTGATCGGCTGTGGCGGCGTCGGGGACGCCGCGATCGCGGGCGCGGTGATCGCCGGCGCACGCACCGTGATCGCGGTCGACGTCGACGACCGGAAGCTCGCCTGGGCACGCGGATTCGGCGCCACCCACACCGTCAACTCCTCGACGGCCGACCCGGTGGAGGCCATCCGCGAGCTCACGACAGGCAACGGTGCCGACGTCGTCGTCGAGGCGGTCGGCCGGCCGGACACCTACGAGCAGGCGTTCCTCGCCAGAGACCTCGCCGGCGTCCTCGTCCAGGTCGGGGTCCCCTCCCCCGCGATGCGCGTCGACCTGCCGATGACCGAGCTGTTCGGGAGGGGCGGCGCACTCAAGTCCTCCTGGTACGGCGACTGCCTGCCGACGCGCGACTTCCCGATGCTGATCGATCTGTACCTGCGGGGCCGGCTCGACCTCGACCGGTTCGTCTCGGAGACGATCCCGCTGGAGGGCGTCGAGGGCGCCTTCGAGCGGATGGGGCGCGGCGAGGTGCTCAGGTCGGTCGTCGTCTTCTGAACGGGTCGGTCGTCGTCTTCTGAACGGGTCGGTCGTCGTCTTCTAGAGGGGTTGGGCGGTCTTCAGGAACGACGGGAGCCCGCGCCCCGCCCGCCTGTGCATCTGGAAGAGCCTGCGCTGGGCGGCGGCGTCACCGTTCCACGCCGCGATGCAGTCGGTCGGCGCGACGTTCGCGAGCGCCAGGATCGCACCCGCGGCACCGCACGACCCTGCGAGCAGGAGCTGGGTCGCACTGCCGACGTAGACGCGCATCCGCAGCTCGACGAGGTCCGCGAGGCGGCTCGAGCTCCCCGACGAGTCCTTCACGCCGTCCACGTCGAGCAACGGGAGCTCCTCGGTGTCGAGCGGGCGAGCGGCAAGGGCAGGGTTGTGGTACGCGAGAACCGGTCGCCCGGACGCCTCGTGGCGCACCGCGCCGAAGAACTCGGCGGGCTCCGCCTCCTCGGGGCAGAACACGAGAAGCGCGTCAGCCTCCCCCTCCGCCGCGAGCTTCGCCGACGTCTCGAGCGCCGCGTCGGCGGTGTCGCGCCCGGTGCCCACGATGACCGGGACGCCGGCCACGGCGTCCTTCACCGCGGAGACGAGCGCGACGCGGTCGGCCACCGTGAGCCGCGCGGCCTCGCCCGTCGTGCCGGCGACCAGGACGGAGGAGACGCCGAGCTCGACGCACCGCCGTGCGCGCTCGGCCGTCGCCGCCACGTCGACGGCGCCGTCGACGGCGCCGTCGACGGCGCCGTCGACGAAGATCGTCACGAGGGCGACCCCGACGCCCGAATGCAGCGGTGCGGTCACGTTCACGGCGCCCACCATATTGGACCGCTCCTCTGACCCGCCCCCGGCTCTCTCTGGCGTGCTTCGCCCCCAGACGGGAGGCGGTCGCCGACCCGGCAAAGATCAAAAGATCATCTGGAGTTCAGGGCCCGTTCACCTCGGCATCGCGGCGAGTTAAGCGCCCTCTCCTACCGTTCCAGCGGACCGCCGGGGCCGCAGTGGCGCTCGGCGACGGAATGCAGGAGGAAGCCGGTGCAGCTTCGCAGGAACCGAACGTCCGAGAACGGTTCGCGCCCGGGGCGCAGCCGCGGGCTCAGGGCGGCGCTCGCAGGGGTCACCTGCGGGGCTCTCGCCGCCGCCGGCGTCACCGCCGCGTCGGGCCCGGCACTCGCGGCGAAGAAGATCGCCTCCGTCCCCCTCATCGTCTACTCCGCGCAGGGCTACGACCAGGCGATGGTGAGGGCCTTCCAGAACGCCACGGGCATCCTGACCGAGCTCGACACAAACTCGACCGGCCCGCTGCTCGCCCAGATCCAGGCGTCGAAGAACAACCCGCACTGGGGGCTCTTGTGGGTCGACGGGCAGACAGCGTTCGCCGAGCTCGACGACGAGCACATGCTCGTGCGCGGCTTCGAGCCGAAGGTGCGCTTCGACTCCCTCGGCAATTCGGTGATACCGAAGGACAAGAGCTTCGTCCCGACGGGCATCACGCTCATGGCGGCCGTCGCCTACACATCGAAGGTCGTGAAGGACCCGCCGACGTCGTGGAGCGCACTGCTCAGCCCCAAGTGGAAGGGCGCCGTCGGCATGAACACACCGTCGCAGTCCGGGCCGACCTACCCCTTCATCGCGGGGATGATGAACTACCTCGGCAGCGTGGCGAAGGGCAAGCAGTTCTTCGAGAAGCTGAAGCGCAACGGCCTCGTCATCCACACAACGAACGGCCCGACCCTCGCGGCGCTCGCGAGCGGGCAGGTCAAGCTGGCCCTCGTGCAGAGCTCGGCAGCCATCGGCGCCAGGCACACAGACCCGAACCTGAGGGTCAAGTACCTGAGCCCGGTCACGATGCTCCCGTCCAACATCGGCATCGACGCCAAGGCGACAAAGACCGAGATCGCCGAGGCCAAGCGGTTCGCCGCGTTCGTGTTGTCGAAGGCCGGCCAGACGGTCATGAAGGCTGGGGACCCGGCCGGCGACTCGCTCTACTACCCGGTCGTACAGGGGATCAAGGCACGTCCCGAGCTGCCGGCGCTCGGGTCGGTGAAGGTCCAGCACACCAACCCCTACCTGTGGGGACCACGTGAGGCGGCGATCAACTCCTGGTTCGTGAACACGATCACCAAGTGATCTGTCCGGCGGCCGGCGGCCGCCTGCCGATGTGCTTGCTCCCGAAAGTCCCGTGACGGTCACCCAGCCCGTCACGGGACTTTCGGCGGGCGCCCCCGCGCCCGCCGACGCAGGAGAACCCCACGCGAAGCGGGCGCCGGAGAAGGGCCGGCACCGCGTCGTCTCCGCGAGCCGGTTCTCCCTCGCCGCACGGGGGGTCCGCTTCGGCCTGTGGGGGCTGGTCGCTCTCTTCATCCTGGCGCCCTGCGCCTGCTTCCTCGTCCTCTCGGTCTCGCCGAGGCTCTTCGACCAGGGCCCGCAGTGGTTCACGCTGAGCTACCTGCAGACGATCTTCACCGGCACCACCGCGGTCTCGGTCGTCAACTCCCTGTGGGTCAGCGCCTCGGCCGCCCTGATCGGCGTCGCGATCGGGCTGCCGATCGCATGGCTCGCCGCGCGCACCACCATGCCGGGAAGGCGCTTCGTCTCGATCGGCATGTGGCTGGTGCTGCTGCTCCCCTCCTGGCTGCCCGGGATCGGCTGGGAGCGGCTCGTCGTCAAGGACGGCGTGCTCACACGGTTCGGCCTGGGCTCGGCCTTCGTCACACACGCGATCATGGGGCCCTTCGGCGTCGTGCTCCTCCTCGCGCTGCGCTGCGTCCCGTTCGCCTACCTCACGATCACCGCGTCGCTCGCGGGGCTCGGCCAGGAGTTCGAGGACGCGGCGCGCGTGCACGGCGCGTCCAGGCTCGCCGCGCTGCGGCTCGTGCTGCCGATCCTGGCGCCGGCCGTCTGGTCGGCCCTCGCGATCGGCTTCGCCGAGTCGATCAGCACATTCGGCGTCGCCTACACGCTCGCCTACAACTCGCACTTCTCGCTCGCGACCTACCAGCTCTACAACGCGATCGGGAACTTCCCCCCGAGCTTCCCCGCGGCCGCGGCGATCGGCGTCGTCCTCGTCGCGTCGGTCGCGTTGCCGCTCACGCTGCAGGCGCGGGCTCTGCGCGGCCGTTCGTACGCGGTCCTCTCGGCGCGCACCCGCCAGGCGGTCCGGCGCCAGCTCTCCACCAAGGGGGCGGTCCTCGCCACCGGGGGCGTCGCGGTCTTCTTCGCCCTCGCCCTCGGCGCACCCGGGGTCGGGGCGGTGACCGGGTCGCTGCTCGCCGACTTCGGGGCGTCCAGCAGGATCACCTTCGTCAACTACGCGGGCGTCTTCCACATCCCCGGCGTGATGGGACCGATCTACCGGTCCCTCGTCTACGGCATCGTCACGGCCTCCATCACGGTGGTCGCGGGCTTCATGGTCGCGCGGCTGCTCTCCCGCCAGCGGACGAAGGCCACCGCGATGCTCGACTTCCTCCTGCTCGCCACCGTCGCCCTGCCCGGCGTCGTGTTCGCGGCGGGCTACATCTTCGCCTACAACCTGCCGTTCCTGTCGCGCATCGGGGTCGACCTCTACCAGACGGTCTGGCTGCTCGTGATCGGCTACGTCGCGTCGAGCCTCCCCACCAACGCGCGGGTGCTGGTGGGCCCGGTCTCCCAGGTCCAGCCGTCGCTCCACGACGCGGCCCGCGCCCACGGCGCAGGGGTGCTCCGCGCGTGGGCGAGCGGGGTGCTGCCGGCCGTCTCCCGGCCGGTGGTCATGGCCTGGCTGTTCACGTTCTGCGGGATCTTCCTCGAGCTGCCGATCTCGCAGCTCCTCTACGCGCCGGGATCGCCGCCGCTCTCGGTGGCCATCAA
>JAKATH010000107.1 GCA_021828055.1 Actinomycetes bacterium | reverse complement strand
TACTCCGCGCGCACGAGCCGCGAGAGCTGCCCGAGGTTCATCTCGGGCACGACGACGGTGCGGTAGCGGGCGAGCACCTCGCCGAGGTTGGACGGGAAGGGATGCATGTGGACCAGGTGGGCGTGCGCCACCTTGTGCCCCCGCGCGCGCACTCGCCGCGCCCCGGCGACGATCGCCCCGTACGTCGAACCCCAGCCAAGGACGAGCACCTCGGCGTCGCCGGTCTCGTCGTCGACCTCGACGGGCGGGATGTCCCGAGCGATCCCGTCGACCTTCGCCGCCCGCAGGCGCACCATGCGTTCGTGGTTGGCCGGGTCGTAGGAGACGTTGCCCGAGCCGTCGGCCTTCTCGAGCCCCCCGATACGGTGCTCGAGGCCGGGCACCCCCGGCGGTGCCCACGGCCGGGCGAGCGTCTCGGGGTCGCGCACGTACGGCCAGAAGACCGGGGTGCCGTCGTCGCCGGTGTGGTTCGCCTCAGCGGCGAACCCTGGGTCGATCGGCTCGATGCGGTCCACGTCCGGAAGCCGCCAGGGCTCCGCGCCGTTCGCCAGGTAGCCGTCGGACAAGAGGATCACCGGGGTCCGGTACTTGACGGCGATCCGCACGGCTTCGATCGCCGCCTCGAAACAGTGCGAGGGCGTCCTCGCCGCCACGATCGGCACCGGCGCCTCGCCATGGCGCCCGTACATGGCGTGGAGGAGGTCGGCCTGCTCCGCCTTGGTCGGCAGGCCCGTCGAGGGGCCGCCGCGTTGGATGTCGACGACCACGAGCGGCAGCTCGAGGTTGACCGCCAGGCCGATCGCCTCCGACTTGAGGTCCACGCCGGGGCCGCTGGTCGTCGTGACCCCGAGCGCGCCCCCGAACGCGGCGCCGATCGCAGAGCCGACGCCGGCGATCTCGTCCTCTGCCTGGAAGGTCCGCACGCCGAACTCCTTGCGGCGCGACAGCTCGTGGAGGATGTCCGAGGCGGGCGTGATGGGGTAGCTCCCGAGAAAGAGCGGGAGGCCGGAGAGCCGCGACGCGGCGATCAGCCCCCATGCGAGCGCCTGGTTGCCGCTGACCTGGGTGTACTCGCCCGGAGGCAAGTGCGCGGGGGGCACCTCGTAGTTCGCCTCGAACAGCTCGGCCGTCTCGCCGAAGTCGTGACCGGCACGGAACGCCCTCGCGTTCGCCTCGAGCACGAGGGGCCGGTCCGCGAAGCGCTTCTCGATCCACTGGACCGTCGGTTCGGTGGGGCGCGTGTACAGCCAGCTCAGCAGCCCGAGGGCGAAGAAGTTCTTGGAGCGCTCCGCGTCCCTCGGCTTCACCCCCGCCTCCTTGCAGACCTCCTGGGTCAAGGAGGTCATCGGGACCTCGTAGACGGTGTAGGCCGCGAGGCTCCCGTCGGTGAGCGGGTTCGACGCGTAGCCGGCCTTGCCAAGGCTGCGGTCGTCGAACGAGTCCGAGTTGACGACCAGGGTCGCACCCTGCTCGAGGACACCCAGGTTCGCCTTCAGGGCGGCAGGGTTCATCGCGACCAGCACGTTGGGCACGTCGCCGGGGGTCATGATGTCGTAGTCGGCGATCTGCACCTGGAAGGCGGAGACTCCGGCGAGCGTGCCGGCAGGAGCCCGGATCTCCGCGGGGAAGTCCGGGAAGGTCGACAGGTCGTTGCCGAAGAGCGCGCTGGACGCGCTGAACCGATCGCCCGTCAGCTGCATCCCGTCCCCGGAGTCTCCGGCGAACCGGATCACGACCCGGTCGAGCTGACGGCGCTGGTGTGGGTGTTCCTCGGTGGTCGTCACGTCACGTGGAGCTTACCGGGCCAACACCCGGCCCAGGAGCCCATTTCCACGCGGGGCTGCGGTCGCGGGCCTCGAGGGATCGTCTCAGGTGGTCTCAGGCGATCGTGACGTCGAGGTCGAGGTAGACGTCCTGGATCGCGTGGATGAGCGCTGCGCCCTCGTCGGTCGGGCGTTGGAACGACTTGCGGCCGACGATGAGCCCTTGGCCGCCGGCTCGTTTGTTGACGACCGCCGTCCGAACCGCCGCGGCGAGGTCGCCCCCGCCCTTGGACTCGCCGCCCGAGTTGATGAGGCCGATCCGCCCCGCGTAGCAGTTCACCACCTGCCAGCGCGTGAGGTCGATGGGGTGGTCGGTCGTCAACTGGTCGTAGACGAGGGGATCGGTCCGCCCGAACTGGAGAGCCGTGTACCCGCCGTTGTTCTCCGGCTGCTTCTGCTTGATGAGGTCGGCTTCGATGGTGACGCCGAGATGGTTGGCCTGACCCGTCAGGTCCGCCGAGACCTCGTAGTTCACCCCGTCCTTCTTGAAGTCGGGGTTTCTCAGGTAGCACCAGAGCACCGTGAACATGCCCAGCTCGTGCGCCTCGGCGAACGCCTCGGACACCTCGTGGAGCTGGCGGTCGGCGAGATCGGACCCGAAGTAGACGGTGGCGCCGACACCGAGCGCGCCGAGCTCGAACGCCTGCCGCGGCGAGCCGAACCGGACCTGGTCGTAGGTGTTCGGGAGGTGGAGGAAGTCGTTGTGGTTCAGCTTGACGATGAAGGGGACCCGGTGCACGTAGCGGCGGGACACCGCTCCGAGCACGCCGAGCGTCGTGGCGATCGCGCTGCAGCCCCCCGCCAGCGCGAGCTCGCACAGGTTCGCGGGGTCGAAGTACTTCGGGTTCTTCGCGAAGCTCGCGCCCGCGGAGTGCTCGATCCCCTGGTCGACCGGGAGGATCGACAGGTATCCCGTGCCCCCGAGGCGCCCGTGCCCGTACAGGGTGCCGAGCGCCCGCAGCACAGGAGACGGGCGGTCCGAGTCGCGGAACGTCCGCTCGAGGAAGTCGGGCCCGGGGAGGACGAGGCCGTCCGCGGGGAACGCCTTCGCCTCGTGGTTCAAGAGGTAGTCGGCGTCGTCGCCGAGCAGCCGCTTCACGTCGGTGGCCATGAAGAGAGCCTACTTGGAGCGGTCCTCGGCGCTCGGCGGTCTTTTGCGGCCCGCGGGCCTCACGTCGGCGCCCGCCGCCGGGCGCCGACGCCCCGGTGCAGCCTTGCCGTTCGTCGCGGGCCTTCGCCGAGGGCGTGCGCGGCTCCGGCCGCCTCCGGACCCCAGCGCGTCGAGCCGCTCCGCCACGTCGTAGGCCACGGCGTCCACGCGCGCGACCCGCCCGAAGAGCTCCCGCGCCCTGGGCAGGTCCCCTGCCCGCTCGTAGAGGTCCGCGAGCGCGTACCACTGGCGGAGGTGGCGGTCCGACGGGTTGCGCAACGCACGTGCGGCTCCTGCAGAGGCGAGGAGCTCGATCGCCTCGTGCAGCCGGCCCCGGTCGGCAAGGCTGCCGGCAGCGACCATGCGCGCCTCGGCGAGGGTGTCCGCGTCAGCCGAGCGCTGCCGGAGCTCGGCCCACGCCGCCGTGACCTTCCCGTGCCGCCCGAGCGCGCGCCACGAGTCCATCAACGAGGGCAGCACGTCGGGCTCGTCGGTGACGCGGGCATATGCCTCGAGGTGTCGTGCGGCGTCCCGCCAGTGGCCGAGCCGGTACGCGGCGTAGCCGGCCAGGCGCCGCACCGCCAAGACCGACGCAACCTCGCGGGTGATCTCGTTCCCGTAGCGCAGCGCCTCCTGGTACCGCCCGCGCTCGTAGGCGGCGACGGCCTTCTCCATCCGGCCGACGAGCGCCTCCCGGTGACGAGCCGTCGCGCCCTCCGCGGCCCGCCGGATCTCGGCTGCGACCTCCGCCGGAAGCACCGGCGCCGACGCCTTGACAAGGGCTCGCCCGCGTGCCGCGTCCGGCCGCGGCGCCACGGCAGCGGGCCTGTCGACGCGCACCCACTCGTCCATGGGCGGCGGCGGCGCGGAGGGCGTGTGAGCCCCCTCGCGCCCGCCGCGCCGGTCGTGGGAGCGGGGGCCCGGGGATCCCCCAGGCTCGGGCCTCGACACCTCGTGGGCTCCCCGCCGCGCGACCCCGCCCCAGCGGCGGGCGGCTGACGGCAGCTCCTCCCAGCGCGCGCGGCTCTCTCGGGATCCCCCGCCCTGCCGGTCCTCGCCGGGACGTGCGCCGCGGGGCCGCTCGGGACGTGCGCCGCGGGGCCGCTCGGGACGTGCGCCGCGGGGCCGCTCGGGACGTGCACCGCGGGGCCGCCCGTCCTGCCGGTCCTCGCCGGGGCGTGCGCCGCGGGGCCCCCCGTCCTGCCGGTCCTCGCCGGGACGTGCGCCGCGGGGCCGCTCGGGACGTGCACCGCGGGGCCGCTCGGGACGTGCGCCGCGGGGCCGCTCGGGGCGCGGCGGACGACCCAGCCGTCCGCGACCGATCTGCCCAGGCCCTGCGGGTTTTTCGCCGCGCACGCCAGCCCGTCCCCCGGGCCTCTCGGACGCCTCTTCCCCGGTCCGGCCCGCCCGCCGGGGCTCAGCGTCCGGGGCGCCCGCCCGCCGCCGCGCCGCGCCGCGCGGTGGTGGCCTGGTCGCGCGTCGCTGCCGGTCCTCGGGGGGTCGGGGCACCTCGCGAGTGTACGGGTCCTGCTCGCTGCCGACCCCACGAGCAGGACATGCATGGGCAGCTGGAGAAGTCGCGAGAAATAGGTCCGTCCGACCTCCTCCCAGCGTGCCGAGGCTCGTACCATCCTCATGGTCAGCCAGACGGAGCGCGCACGATCGGGTGCGAGGAGGACGTACGTGGCATCAGCAGTCCACCGCTCCGGCGGCTCCCCGTTGCCTGCGGCCGGCGTCCCCCAACCAGGTCCCGCGCTGGGTGCCCGAGCTGACGTGCCCGCCCGGCAACCCGCGCTCCGCTTCTCCGGCGTCACGCACCGCTACGGGAAGCACCCAGCGCTCGACGACCTCTATCTCACGGTCGAGCGCGGTCAGACCCTCGCGCTGCTCGGCCCCAACGGCGCCGGGAAGTCCACCACCATCTCGGTGCTGCTCGGCCTCATACGCTCCAGCGCCGGCCACGTGGAGGTGCTCGGCCTCCCGCCCAAGGAGGCGGTCGCGTCGGGTCGCGTCGGGGCGATGCTGCAGAACGGCTCCGGCACGGGGCTTCCGCCCGGGGTGCGGGTCAACGACGTGCTGCGCATGGTCCGGCGCCTCTACTCCCGGCCGGCCCCGCTCGACCTCGTGGTGGAGCGCGCGGCCATCACCAGCCTGCTCCACCGGCGGACCGATCACCTCTCGGGCGGCCAGGCGCAGCGGGTCCGCTTCGCGCTCGCGATCGCCGGCGACCCCGACGTCGTCTTCCTCGACGAGCCGACCGCCGCCATGGACGTCGAGGCGAGGCGGACGTTCTGGCAGATGATCCGGGCGCTCGGAGACGAGGGGCGCACGACCGTGTTCGCGACGCACCACCTCGCCGAGGCCGATCAGGTGGCGGACCGAGTGGTCGTGCTCCACCATGGGCGCGTCGTGGCCGACGGTCCCGGTGCGACGCTGAAGGCCGCCGTCGCCAGCCGTCAGGTCCGTTTCGTCTCGCAGCACCCCGACCCCGAGGTCTTGAACTCGCTCGAGGGTGTCACGGACGTCCAGGTGCGCGGGACGACGGTCACGCTGGACTCGCTCGACGCCGACGCGTCCATACGCGCGCTCGTCCGCCTCGGTGTGGAGTTCAAGGACGTCGAGGTCACGGGAGCAGGGTTGGAAGAAGCGTTCCTCGCGCTCACCGCCGCGCCGCCCCCCGCAGCGGACGAGGCGGAGCCATGAACGGGCTCTTCGCCTTCGGCCGCTTCGAGGTGGGGCGGCTCCTTCGGAGCTGGAAGTTCCTCACCATCACGGTGGGCTTCCCCGTGCTCTTCTACATGCTGTTCCTCGGGGATCGGCGTGCAGGCGGGATCGTGTACGGCGGCGTGTCGTGGCGGGAGTACCTGATGGTGTCGATGTGCTCGTTCGGCGCGCTCATCGCCGCGCTCAACGCCGGCGGAAGCCGCGTGGCCATGGAGCGCGCAGGCGGCTGGGCGCGCCAGCTCCGGGTGACCCCGATGCCGGCCTGGTCCTACGTGGCCGTGAAGATCACGGCGAGCATGCTGGTCGTCCTGCCCGTGATCCTGCTCGTCGAGCTCGTGGCCGCGACCTTCGGCGGCGTGTCCCTCTCCGCGGCCACGTGGGTCGAGCTCACCGCGCTGCTGTGGCTCACGGCGGTCCCGTTCGCCACGCTCGGCGTGTTCGTGGGCTTCGCCGTCGGCACCGAGGCGGTCTTCCCGGTGGTGACCGGCCTCATGTTCGTGCTCGGCTACTTCGGCGGCCTCTTCACCCCGGTGAGCCACATGCCCGGCGCGCTCCAGACCGCCGCCCGCATCCTGCCGAACTTCCACCACCTCTCCCTCGGCCTCGAGGTCCTCGACGGGCGCGGGCTCGGAGCCGAGCACTGGCTCGTGCTCGCGGGCTACACCTTCGCGCTCGGCGCCCTCATCGTCTGGCGCCACCGTGTGGAAGAGGCGCGCGGCGGCGCATAGCGCTCATCCCGCCGGGGCTCCCCGCGCCTGCGCGCACGGGACCT
>JAKATH010000016.1 GCA_021828055.1 Actinomycetes bacterium | reverse complement strand
CCTCCTTCGCCTTGCGGACAGTGTGCGCCAGGACCGCGAAGGCGGCATCGCCGTACGTGTGCGTCGCGGCCCTGATCGCCACCGGGGCCACAGTACCGAGGGGCTGTCACGCCGGCAGTGAGGACGCTGGCGGAGCGCGGGCTACCGTCGCGTCGTGGCGGGGTTCCTGTCGGGCCTGACGAACCAGGGCGCTCGGGCGCGGCTCGAGCGACGCCAGGGCGCTCGGGCGCGGCTCGAGCGACGCCAGGCCGTCTCCGAGGCGGCGGGCACGGACGAAGACGGCGAGCCCGACCTCGACGCCGGCGCCAGGGTCCTCACGGAGATCGACCGGATGTTCGTCCAGGTCGTGGCGCTCGTGGGGGAGGCCATCGCCGGCGCCACCCACGCTCTCCTCGCCTGCGACCGCGACGCCGCCAAGCAGCTCATGGCGCGTGACGAGCTCCACGTAGGGCTCACGGCTGAGCTCGCGACCGGGGCGATGCCCGTCCCCGTCGCGATCGAGCTCGCGATGGTCGCCCGCTTCTACGAGCGCTTCGGCGACCACGCTGTCAACCTCGCGCGCCGCGTCGCCGCGCTCTCAGCCGGCGCCCCGGACCCCGGAGGCCCCGGGGCGGGCTGACCGGCGTGCCGCCTGGCGAGGCGCGACGAGCAGCTCGGCGATCTGCACCGCGTTCAACGCGGCGCCCTTCCGCAGGTTGTCCCCTACGACGAACAGCGCGAGTCCGCCGCCTTCGGCACGCCGGACCCGCCCGACGTACGACGGGTCCCTGCCGGCGGCGAGCAGCGGCGTCGGGAGCTCCGTGACGACGACGCCGGCTGCGCCGGCTAGCATTTCCGTCGCCTCCTCGGGAGACAGCTCCCGGGCGAACTCGGCCACGATCGCCGCCGAGTGCCCGGTGAAGACCGGCACGCGGACACAGGTGCAGGTAACGGAGAGGCCGGGGATCCCGAGGATCTTGCGGCTCTCGTTCCGGTACTTCTGCTCCTCGTCGGTCTCCAGCGAGCCGTCGTCCACAATCCTGCCGGCGAGCGGCACGACATTGTGGGCGATCGGCGCTGCAAACTTCTCCGGTTCGGGATAGTCGAGCGCAGCGCCGTCGAAGGTGAGGTCCGCAGCCCGCTCCGCCGTCTTCGCCAACTGGTCGGCCAGCTCCGAGACCCCCGCGCGGCCCGCTCCAGACACTGCCTGGTAGCTCGCGACCACGAGCCTCTGCAGCCCGGCTGCGTCGTGGAGCGGCTTCAGGACAGGCATGGCCACCATCGTCGTGCAGTTCGGGTTCGCGACGATGCCCCTCTTGATCGACGAGAGCGCGCCCGGGTTCACCTCGGCGACGACCAGCGGCACGTCTGGGTCCATGCGCCACGCAGAGGTGTTGTCCACCACGACCGCTCCGGCCGCCGCGATGCGGGGCGCGAGCTCGCGCGACGCGGCGGCGCCGGTCGAGCAGAGAGCGATGTCGATCCCTCTGAGGTCCGCCGTGGCAGCGTCCTCCACGACGACCGCTGCGCCCTGCCAGTCGAGGGTGGTCCCCGCCGAGCGGGACGACCCGAAGAAGCGGATCTCCTCGACGGGGAAGGCGCGCTCGACGAGCACCGACCGCAGCACCTGGCCGACCTGCCCCGTCGCGCCGAAGACTCCTACCCTCGCCACGGCCGCCGAGCCTACCGTGATCTCCCCGGTCGCCCGCGTGGCCGGGATCTCACCGCCGTGAGATCAGCCGAGCTCGAACGCTTGGTGGAGCGCTCGCACCGCACGCTCGACGTCCTCCTCGCGCACGATGCAGGAGATCCGGATCGTCGAGGTCGAGATCAGGTCGATGTTGATCCCCTCATCGGCCAACGTCTCGAACATCGTGGCGGTCACCCCAGGGTGCGACTTCATCCCCGCGCCGATGACCGACACCTTCGCGATCCCCTCGTCCGACGTCACCCCCGTCGCGCCCAGGTCGGCGAGATGGCCCGAGACGCCCTCGACGGCGGCGCCGACATCGGTGCGGGGGACCGTGAAGGAGATGTCGGTCGTGCCGTGGACCGACGCGTTCTGCACGATGTCGTCCACGTTGACCGACCGATCCGCGAGCGCCCGGAACAGGCGCGCCGCGACCCCGGGCTTGTCCGGGACGCCGGTCACGGTGATCTTCGCCTGCGAGGCATCGTGGACCACCGCGGTGACGACCGCCTCCTCCTCCACCATTGACACATCCTCCTCCAAGATCCACGTGCCTGGCTCCCAGGTGAAGCTGCTGCGCACATGCAGGGGCACGCGATGGTTCCGCGCGAATTCGGCAGACCGCAGTTGCAGCACCTTGCCCCCCGCCGCGGAGATCTCGAGCATCTCTTCGAAGCTGAGGCGGGGCAGCTTGTGGGCGTCCGGGACGATCCTGGGGTCGGCGCTGAAGACGCCCGTCACGTCCGTGTAGATCTCGCAGACGTCGGCGCCGAGGACAGCCGCGAGCGCCACCGCCGTGAGATCGGAGGCACCGCGCCCGAGCGTCGTCACGTCCCGCTCCGTCGACACCCCCTGGAACCCCGCGACGACCGGCACCTTCCCGACTTCCAGCGCCTCGGTGATCCGTGCGGCGCGGATGTCGACGATCTTCGCCTTCGTGTGGGAGGTGTCGGTGACGATCCCGGCCTGGCTCCCCGTGAACGACGAGGCGGCGACGCCGAGCTCCGCGAGCGCCATGCACAAGAGCGCGGTGGAGATGCGCTCTCCGGCGCTGACCAGCATGTCGTACTCGCGGGGAGGCTGCACCGAGCTGACCTCGCTCGCCAAGCGGATGAGGTCGTCAGTCGTCTTCCCCATCGCGCTCACGACCACGACCACGTCCTTTCCCGACCGCCGGGTGCGTGCGACGTGATCGGCGACCGCGCGGATGCGGTCGGCGTCCCCGACGGAGGTGCCGCCAAACTTCTGGACCACGAGCGCCACGCAAAGACGCTATCCGCGACAGCCGCGGCTTCGATATCGTGTCCGCCCGTGCCCACGGACAAGCGAGCCAGGCAGAAAGCTGCACGCAGGAAGAAGAAGGCTGCCGAGCGCCGCCGAGTCCAGACGCGCCGGCGGCTGCGGAACGGCGGGTTCATCACCGTCGGCGCCGCTGTGGTGCTCCTCCTGGTCCTGCTCACGACCGGCGCGTTCTCGAGCAGCCCTCCCCCTCCCAAGAAGACGCCCTCCTCCACGACCACCACGACGACGACCACCACGACGACCACCACCTCCAGCGGGAGCAAGGCGCTGCAGGCCGCGGCCGACAAGGCGGCGGTCGACGCCGGCTGCCCCGCCACACCGAAGACGAGGGCCAACACGCTGCACTGGCCCTCACCGCCCGCCATGACGATCGCCACGGCGAAGACCTACACCGCGACGGTGAAGACGACGGCAGGACCCTTCGTGGTCACACTCGACGCCAAGGCGGCGCCGCACACGGTGAACAACTTCGTCTTCCTCGCGCGTCACGGTTTCTACAACTGCAACGTCTTCCACCGGGTGATCCCCGGCTTCATGGACCAGACCGGCGACCCGACGGACACCGGATCGGGTGGGCCGGGCTACGAGTTCGCCAACGAGAACGTCCCGACCGCCTACGCCACCGGCGACGTCGCCATGGCCAACTCGGGCGGCACAGACACCAACGGGAGCCAGTTCTTCATCCTGGTGCCCGGAGGAGCCACCACCCTCAACAACGACCTCAAGAGCGGGAACAAGTACTCCCTGTTCGGAACGGTGACTTCGGGCATGCCGATCGTCGAGAAGATCAATGCGGAGGGAAACTCGACACCGAGGGCCACAGGCGTTCCGCCGGACGTCGTCCAGAGGATCCTCACCGTCACCATCCACGAGAGTTGAGGCACCCATGACGGACGTCCCCGCCCCCGACGGCTCGAGCCCGAAGCGTCAGCGGTTCGACAGCCCTCCCCCGCTGGTCATCGACTCGCGGCGGCGCTACACCGCGGCGATCGAGACGTCGAAGGGCACGATCGTCGCCGAGCTCGACGCGATCGGCGCACCGGTCACGGTCAACAATTTCGTCTTCCTCGCGCGTTGGCACTACTTCGACGGCATCGTGTTCCACCGGATCATCCCGGGCTTCGTCATCCAGGGAGGCGACCCCGAGGGCACCGGTCGCGGCGGGCCCGGCTACCGATTCGCGGACGAGCTGCCCAAGCCCGGGCGCTACCAGGTCGGGTCGCTCGCGATGGCCAACGCCGGACCGGATACGAACGGCAGCCAGTTCTTCATCATCAGCGGTCCCAACGGCGTCAGGCTCCCGCCCGCCTACTCGCTCTTCGGGTCGGTGGTAGCAGGCGGCGACGTCGTCGGGACGATCGACGCGGCAGGCTCCCCGTCGGGCAACCCAAAAGAGCGCGTGGTCATCGAATCCGTCACGATCACCGAGCACGAGTAGCCGAGGCGGCGTCGCGAAGGACGGGCCTGCCCGCGGCACGCCCCACGGCCCGATCTGGCACAGTGCTGGCATGCGGCCGGAGGCGCAGTTGACCTCGGGGCCGGTGCGCCCGGCCGTGCAGAGGCGCCCGCTGACGAGCTGGGCGGGAGCCGCGCTGGGGATCGCCGCCGTGGTGCTCGCCACCGCCGCGTGCGGCGTCAGCACCCCCCTTGCCGAGGCGCGCACGCACGCCTCGGGGCACCACACGGACAGCACCACCACCCGGCTCGCCGCGGGCACAACCACCTCCACCACCCCGTCACGCTCGACGGCAGCCGCCACGTCGCCCCCGGCCACGTCGCCCCCGGCCACCTCTGCTCCGGCCACGTCGCCCCCCGCCACGTCGCCCCCGGCCACGTCGCCCCCGGCCACGTCTGCTCCGGCCACGTCGCCCCCGGCCACCTCGCCCCCCGCCACCTCTGCTCCGGCCACGTCGCCCCCGGCCACCTCTGCCGCCGTCGGGAAGCACGGACCCGTCACGGAGCCTCCGCTCCCGGCCCCGGGGCGGGGATTCGTCGCCGACAAGGTCACCGCTGTCGGAGACTCGGTGATGATCGACTACGAGGGGGCCCTCGCGAAGGACATCCCCGGCGTCCGCGTCACAGCAGCCGTCAGCCGCTGGTGGACAACAGGCGAGGCGGTGCTCCGGCAGCTCCAGTCACAGGACGCGCTCGGTGCGGTCGTCATCGTAGGTCTCGGGACCAACGGCCCCGTCTCCCCCGTGCAGTTCGACTCGATGATGTCCGTCCTGTCCGGAGCGTCGAGGGTGGTGTTCGTGAACAACCGCGTGGACCGCACATGGCAGGACTCGAACAACGCGGTGCTCGCACAGGGGGTCGCGCGCCACCCGCGGGCGGTGCTCGTCAACTGGTACGCGTTGGCCGTGCAGCACCCGGGCTGGCTCTACGCGACACAGACGCACCTCCCGATCGACGGGCCGGGGGCGCAGGCGCTCGCGGCGCTCGTGGCCGCCGCAGCCTGACTGGGTCCGACGGGGCGGCCAGGTGCCGGTCAGGCGCCGGCCAGGGCGTCGAGCCCCGCTGCCAGTCAGGTGCCGGCCAGGTGCCGGTCAGGCGCCGGCCAGGTGCCGGTCAGGCGCCGGCCAGGTGCCCGTCAGGGCGTCGAGCCCCGCTGCCGCCAGGCGGCCGTCGACGTAGACCACCGGCTCCCCTCGCCCGGCGCTACGCCAACGTCCGTCAGGGTCGCGGAGCGCCGCGGTGCGCCCCGGGATCCCCACGACGGGGACGCCCGACGGTGCGAGCAGCACCGAGCGGTGGAGCTTCTCGCCGTGGGCACCGTCCTGGAGGTCGCCGACGAGCGGCACGACGGCGAGGCCCTCGACGAGCCCCAGCCCCACGGTGAGCGCTCCCCCGCGCGGGTCGACCATCGGGTCGGAGAGCACGAGCGCGCCGGCGCCTGCACCGGCCACGACCGCGCCCGCGTGCCACGACGCGCGGAGGGCCGCGAAGACCTTCGAGCCCTTCAACACCGAGCGTAAATGGAGCGGGGACCCTCCGCTCAGGTAGACGAAGCGGGCGGAGCTGACGGTCGCCGCGGCGCCGTCGTCCTGCGCGTCGGCGCGGGTCGTGACCATGAGCCCCTCCACCTCTGCGCCCAGCTCGGCGAACCACTCGGCTGCCGCGAGCACGCGGCGCTCCGGCCGCTCGAACGCGGCCGCCGTGGGGAGCACCACGACCCGGTCGCACCCGGAGGCGGCGAGGAGCTCCGCGTCGAAGTCGCAGCCGGGCGTCCATTCGTCCCCGCCGACGAGCGCGAGCACACCCGTGCTCATGTGAGGCTCACCACGCCCACACCATCCCACAGACCGCCATCCTGCGGGGCGGCTTGGTCGTCTCTCGGTGGCACAGGGGTAGCGTGGGCCGCGGTGTTCGAGTCGCTGGGTGTCGGGGGGCGCAGGTCGGAGCAGGGCTTCTGCTTCTGCCGCCGCCGCTGAGCCGAGAGGAACCGACCGTGCAAGAGGAGCGCCCGACCCGCTCGTCACCCTGGATGATGCGGACCTACTCCGGCCACTCGACCGCGCGCGCCTCGAACGAGCTCTACCGGAAGAACCTTGCGAAGGGACAGACGGGCCTCTCCATCGCCTTCGACCTGCCGACCCAGACGGGCTACGACCCCGACGCGCCGGAGGCCGCCGGCGAGGTCGGCAAGGTCGGTGTGCCCGTGGTGCACCTCGGCCACATGCGCGAGCTCATGGCAGGGATCCCGGTCGGCGAGATGAACACCTCGATGACCATCAACGCAACGGCCGCATGGCTGCTCGGCTTGTACATCGCGCACGCGGCCGAACGGGGAGTCCCACCGGACGCGCTCCAAGGCACGACGCAGAACGACATCGTGAAGGAGTACCTGAGCCGCGGCACCTTCATCTTCCCGCCCGCACCGAGCCTCCGGCTCACGGTCGACACGATCGCGTACACGGTGCGCCGAATGCCGAAGTGGAACCCCGTCAACATCTGCAGCTACCACCTCCAGGAAGCGGGGGCAACCCCCGTGCAGGAGATCGCGTACGCCCTCGCGACCGCGATCGGGATCCTCGACGCGGCACGTGCCTCCGCCAAGATCGGGGCCTCCGAGATCCCGCAGGTCGTCGGGCGCATCAGCTTCTTCGTGAGCTCCGGGGTGCGCTTCGTGGAGGAGACCTGCAAGCTGCGGGCCTTCGCGCAGCTCTGGGAGCGGATCTGCCTGGAGCGATACGGCGTCGCCGACCCTCGACTTCGACGATTTCGCTACGGCGTGCAGGTGAGCTCCCTCGGTCTCACCGAGCAGCAGCCCGAGAACAACGTGCCGCGCATCGTGCTCGAGACCCTGGGGGTGACGCTGTCCGCGAACGCTCGCGCGCGCGCCATGCAGCTCCCAGCGTGGAACGAGGCGCTGGGGTTGCCGCGCCCGTGGGACCAGCAGTGGTCGCTCAGGCTCCAGCAGATCCTCGCCTACGAGTCCGACATCCTCGAGCACGGCGACATCTTCGACGGGTCCACCGTCATCGAGGAGAAGACCGCGTCCCTCGCCGGCGCCGCCCTCGCAGAGCTCGACGACGTGCTGTCGCTCGGCGGGGCGTTCGAGGCGATCGAAGAGCTGAAGACGCGCCTGGTGCGCAGCCAGGCCGAGCGGGTGCTGAGGATCGAGTCGGGTGAGCTCGCGGTGGTGGGCGTCAACTGCTTCACGGAGACCGAGCCGTCGCCCCTCACGGCGGACCCGAGTGCGGCCGCCGTGGCGAAGGTCCACCCGACCGCGCAACAGGAGCTCCAGGACGACGTCCGAGCCTGGCGCGCAGGGCGGGACGGGGCCGCCGTGGCGGGGGCCCTCGACGAGTTGCGGCGCGCGGTGGCCGACCCTGCCGCCAACGTCATGCCGGCGACCATCGAGTTGGCCCGCGCCGGGGGGACCACCGGCGAGTGGGCCGCGGCGCTGCGCGAGGTCTTCGGCGAGTACCGGGCTCCGACCGGCGTCGCCGGGGCGTACCGGAGCCCGCGGCGGCCGGAGACCGGCGGCCGCGCACGCGGCGGCGCGCAGGCGAAGGTCCGGGCGCTGGTCGAAGCCATCGGCACCCGGCCGAAGCTCCTCGTCGCCAAGCCGGGGCTCGACGGCCACTCGAACGGCGCCGAGCAGATCGCGCTCGCAGCACGCGACGCCGGGTTCGAGGTCGTCTACCAGGGAATCCGTCTCACGCCAGCCGCGATCGTCGCGGCGGCGCGCGACGAGGACGTCGACGTCGTGGGGCTCTCGGTCCTCTCTGGCTCGCACCTGGAGCTCGTGCCCGAGATCCTCGACCGCCTGCGCGCAGAAGGCGTGGACGCACCGGTCGTCGTGGGCGGCATCGTGCCCTCCGACGACGCGGCGGTGCTCCGCAGCAAGGGCGTGGCGGCCATCTACACGCCGAAGGACTTCCAGCTCGACCAGATCGTCTCGGAGCTGGTGGACCTCGCGGCGCAGCGTCGCGCGCCGGACGGTCGAGGGTAGGGACGCGCCCCTGCTGCCCGCGTCGAGCGCTGCGACGAGCGCGCCGGCGTCCACGAGGCGCCCGCTGCCGGTGTCGACGGGCAGGCCCCGACGGGCGCCACGCTCCCTCCCGTCAGGCCGGGGGGCGGGAGTGGCCCGGGACGGCTCGGCCTGGCGTCAGCGCGCCGATGGCCGGTCCCGGCTCAGGGCGACCGGGCCGAGTCCACCACCGGCCGCTCAACCGCCACGTGCGCCCAGCCCGCTCTTGTCGAGCGGCCCGCTCCGCCTCAGCGGCCGGGTCGGCGACCGGAGTGCGGGGCCACAGCTCGAGCGCGGCCTCGGCGATCAACGCGACGACGACGGGATCGGCGGCGGGGCGGGGCCGGAGCCCGGAGCCGACCTCGGCGGGGCGGGGCCGGAGCCCGGAGCCGACCGCGGCGGGGCGGGGCCGGAGCCCGGAGCCGACCGCTATGGGGCGGGGTCCCCTCGCCACAGGGCCGCTCACAGAGGCACGTTGCCGTGCTTGCGATTCGGCAGCTCCGAGCGCTTCGAGGCGAGCATGGCGAGGCTCCGAGCGAGGACGCTGCGGGTGTCGGCAGGGGAGATCACGTCGTCGACGTACCCCCGCTCCGCCGCGACGTACGGGTTCGCGTAGCGCTCCGTGTACTCCTCGACGAGCTCTGCGCGCCTCGCCGCGGGGTCCGGGGCTGCGGCCAGCTCGCGGCGGTAGAGGATCTCGACCGCCCCCTGCGGGCCCATCACCGCCAGCTCCGCGGAAGGCCATGCGAATGCCAGGTCGGCGCCGATCGACTTGGAGTTCATGACCACGTAGGCGCCGCCGTACGCCTTTCGCGTGATGACCTGGATGCGCGGCACCGTCGCCTCGCAGAACGCGTAGAGGAGCTTCGCCCCGTGGCGGATGATCCCGCCGTACTCCTGGTCCGTCCCAGGCATGAACCCCGGCACGTCCACGAACGTGACGAGCGGGATGTTGAAGGCGTCGCACGTGCGGACGAAGCGGGCGGCCTTCTCGGACGAGTCGATGTCGAGAACGCCGGCGAGGACCGCGGGCTGGTTGCCGACCACGCCGACCACCCGGCCGCCGATTCGGGCGAACCCGCACGTGATCGACATCGCCCAGTGCGAGTGGACCTCGAGGTACTCGCCGTCGTCGACGACCGCCGAGATGATCTTCTTCATGTCGTACGGCTGGTTCGGCGACGCGGGCATGAGGTCGGCGAGCTCTGGCGTCACGCGCTCGGGATCGTCCCCCGACGTGGTCCCGGGCGGCTCCTCGAGGTTGTTCGACGGGAGGAACGAGAGGAGGTAGCGCACGTCGTCGAGGCACGACTTCTCGTCCGCGGCGACGAAGGTCGCCACTCCCGACTTCGTGGCGTGGCTCATCGCCCCGCCGAGCTCCTCGAGCGTCACGTCCTCACCGGTCACCATCTTCACGACGTCGGGCCCCGTGATGAACATGTGCGAGGTGCCCTGCACCATGAAGACGAAGTCGGTGATCGCCGGCGAGTACACCGCGCCTCCGGCGCACGGCCCGAGGATGACGCTGATCTGGGGGATCATCCCGGACGACGCGACGTTGCGGTAGAAGATCCCTCCGTAGGAGTGGAGCGAGACGACGCCTTCTTGGATCCGCGCCCCGGCACCGTCGTTCAGCCCGATCATCGGCACGCCGGTCGACGCCGCGAGGTCCATCAGCGCGTGGACCTTCTCGGCGAAGACCTCCCCGAGCGCCCCGCCGAAGACGGTGAAGTCCTGCGAGAAGACGCACACCCTCCGTCCGTCGATGGTGCCGAAGCCGGTCACCACGCCGTCCGTGTACGGGCGGTTGCCCCCGAGGCCCATGCCGTGCGCGCGGTGACGGGCGAGCATGCGCAACTCCTCGAACGACCCCTCGTCGAGCAGGTAGCCGATCCGCTCGCGCGCGGTCATCTTGCCCTTGGCGTGCTGGCGCTCGACCGCCTGCGAGCTCCCCGCGTGGAGGGCCTGCTCCTTTCGCGCCGCGAGGTCCGCGAGGCGCTCGGCCATGGTGTGCTCCATGGGGCTCGAGGCTACTGCGGCGGCGCGCCGACCTTCCCGTCCGCCAACCCCTCCTGCACGAGCTCCACCAGGGTGCCGAAGGAGGACTTCGGGTGGACGAAGGCGATCATGGTCCCCCGCGACCCCCGCCGCGGCGCCTCGTCGACCACCCTGCTCCCCGCGCGCCTCACCGCCTCGAGCGCCTCGGCGCAGTCCGCGACTCGGTAGGCGACGTGGTGGAGCCCCTCACCGCGGGTCGCCAGGAACGTGGCGACCGCCGAGCTCTCGCGCGTCGGGGAAACGAGCTGCACGTAGGACTCGCCCACCGCGAGAAGCGCCTCCTCCACGCCGTCGTGCTCGACGAGCTCGCGGTGCGCGACCCGTGCCCCCAAGGTCTGCGCGTACCACTCGATCGCCGCGTCCATGTCGCGCACCGCGATGGCGACATGGTCGATCTCGGTCAGCAAGGGCTCCGTCACGTACGCCACCTCACGCGTCGTGCCGTCGGAACAGGGTGATCCGGTCCTCGCCCACCCGCTCGCGCAGCTCATGGTCCTCGATCCCGAGCCCTTCGTCGGGGGCGAGGCACAGCACGCCGATCTTCCCCTCGTGCAGGTTGTGATGGACCTGGTAGGCCGCCTCTCCCACGTCGTCGAGCCTGAAGACCGCGGACAGGGGCGGGACGATCTTGCCCTCGCAGACCTGCCGGTTCGCGTCCCAGGCCTCCCGGTAGTTGGCGAAGTGAGACCCCTTGATCGTCTTGAGCTTCATCCAAAGGTGGCGGTTGTCGTACTCGACCATGTGGCCGGACGTCGCCGCGCAGGTGACGATCGTGCCCGCACGCTTGCAGACGAACACGGAGGCACCCATGGTCTCGCGCCCCGGGTGCTCGAAGACGATGTCCGGATCCTCGCCCACGAGGGCCCTGATGTCCCTGCCGAGCCTGCGCCACTCGGACTCGTCCTGGGCGTGCTGGTCCTTCCAGAACCGGTAGCCGGCGGCCGTGCGATCGATCACGGCGTCGACCCCGAGGTCTCGCAGGAGGTCCGCCTTCTCGGACGAGGAGACGACGCCGATCGGGATCCCGCCGGCGTTGAGCACGTACTGGACCGCGTAGCTCCCGAGCCCGCCGGTCGCGCCCCAGACGAGGACCCGGTCGCCCTGGGCCACCGGGGCCCCGTTGCGCGACACGAGCATGCGGTAGGCGGTGGAGTTGCAGAGCGCGTTCACCGCCGCCTCCTCCCAGGAGAGGTGAGCTGGCTTCGGCATGAGCTGGTTGGCCTTCACCACCGTCACGTCGGCGAGGCCTCCGAAATTCGTCTCGAAACCCCAGATCCGCTGGTTCAGCGCGAGCATCGAGTCGTCGTGCGCTGTCGGGTCCTGGTCGTCGACGTAGTTGCAGTGGATCGTGACCCGGTCACCGGGTCTCCAGTTCCGGACGAGGGAGCCGGTCCGGAGCACGATGCCGGCGGCGTCGGAGCCGACCACGTGGTGGCCGAGCGCGTGGCGTGCGCCCCAGATGCTCTCCTTCGCCAGCCGGTCGAGGAAGCCGAAGGTGGGCATCGGCTCGAAGATCGCGGTCCAGACGGTGTTGAAGTTGACGGCGGAGGCCATCACCGCGACGTACGCCTCGTCGGACGCGAGCTCCGGGACGGGGACGTCGTCGACGTGGAGCGACTTGCGGGGGTCCTTGTTCGAGGAGCTGAGCCCCTCGAACATCCCCACCTCGTCGCGCCGGACGAACGCGGCGCGGCAGGACTCGGGCATCGACATCGCGGCGAGGACGTCGCCGTCGGCGCCGTCGACCGCCGCCTGAAGGATCCCGCTCATTTCCGCGACAGTAGCGGAGCCTGTAGAATCGAGAGAATTGGCGACGAGCCGGTGGGCCCGGCTTCGTGCCCTGTTCGATCGTTTCGTTCCCCTTGGCCGGCGGCGAGACGCCGGCGTACGTCGGAGGTCAGCCATGCCCGGATCGGTCATCGTCGCAGGGGCCCGGACGCCGATTGGGAAGCTGTCCGGCGCCCTCGCCCCGTTCAGCGCGATGGAGCTGGGGGGCTTCGCCATCGCCGCGGCGCTCGGCCGGGCCGGGCTCGCGCCCGGCCAGGTCGACTACGTGGTCATGGGACACGTGGTCCTGGCAGGGCAGGGCCAGATCACCGCCCGCCAGGCGGCGGTCAAGGCCGGCATCCCGATGACGGTCCCCGCGACCACGGTGAACAAAGTGTGCCTGTCGGGGCTGAACGCCATCTACCTCGCGGACCAGATGGTGAACGCGGGTGACGCCGAGGTCGTGGTCGCCGGCGGGATGGAGTCGATGACCCGAGCGCCCCACGTCCTGCCGGGGGCGCGCGAGGGCTTCCGGCTCGGCGACGCGGCGCTGGTGGACTCGATGATGCACGACGGGCTGACCTGCGCGTTCGACCAGTGCGCGATGGGGCTCGCCACCGAGCGCTACAACGAGCGGATCGGCATCACCCGGGAGCGCCAAGACGCCTTTGCCGCAGCGTCCCACGAGAAGGCCGCCGCGGCTGCGAAGGACGGCCGTCTCGCCGAGGAGATCGTCCCCCTCCAGGTGCCTCAGCGCAGGGGCGACCCGATCCTCGTGGACACCGACGAAGGCGTGCGACCGGGGACGACCGCAGCGTCGCTCGCGGCCCTTCGGCCGGCGTTCGTCGAGGCGGGCACGATCACGGCGGGCAACGCGTCGCAGATCTCCGACGGGGGCGCGGCGGTCGTCGTGATGTCGAAGGCCAAGGCCGACGAGCTCGGCGTGACGCCGCTCGGTGAGCTCGTCTCCTACGGCCAGGTGGCGGGCCCGGACCCCTCGCTCCTTCTCCAACCCTCGCGGGCGATCGCCCTGGCGCTCGGCAAGGCGAAGCTCGAGGTGGGCGACGTCGAGCTCTTCGAGATCAACGAGGCGTTCGCTGCGGTGGGGCTCGCCTCCGCCGACGAGCTCGGGATCCCCGCCGAGAAGCTCAACGTGAACGGCGGTGCGATCGCTCTCGGCCACCCGGTCGGGATGTCGGGGACGCGCCTCGCGCTCACCGCGCTGTACGAGCTGCGGCGCCGGGGTGGCGGGGTCGCAGCCGTCGGTCTGTGCGGCGGAGGCGGCCAGGGCGACGCCGCTGTGCTGCGCTCTGCGCCCTGAGGCTGCGCGTCATCCTTCTGCGGCGTCGAGGCTCAAGCCGCGCCACGCAAGCTTCGCGACGTGGTGGCGCCAGACGAGCTCGTCGTTGAAGGCCCCGCCCAGGTCGGGCAGCTCCGCACGGTCGGCGTCGGGCACCTCGGGCGCGTTGCGTCCCGCAGCGGCGAGCGCGGCGGTCATGCGCGCGAGCAGGTTGACGTTGAGCGCCGTCACCACCGCCCCCGCCAAGGTGGGCGCAGCCGTGGTGAGGCCGTGGCCGCGCAGCAGGGCCGCGCGCGCGCCTGCCATCGCCGCCACCATCTGCTCGCCGCGTTCGCGAGTCCTCACCAGACCGTAGTAGTCGAACACCGGAAGCCCGCGCTCAGCCATGCGCATCGCGGGGATGTTGAAGGCGCCGAACACGGGGCGCAGGGGCAGGTCCGCGATGCTGCACAGCACCACGTCGGGAGGGTGGGCGTGCACGACGGCGCCGTCGTCGGGGCGCAGCCGCAGCAGCTCCCCGTGGATCGGAAGCTCCTGGGGCAGCTGGCGGTCGCCCAGCTCCTCGGCCGGCACACCGTCGAAGTCGGTGAGGACGACGTCTTCGGGCCTCGTGAGGAGGAGCCCGGGGTCCGAGGCGCTGCGCGCTCGGATGAGCATGCGGCGGCCGTCCACACGCAGGCTCACGTGGCCGAGGATGTCGGACACGAGGCCCTCCGCCGCGAGCACCCGGCACGCACGCGCGACGTCGACGCGACCCGCCGCAAGCTGCTCAGGACCGGCCGGCGCCGAGGCGGCGTCCGGCTCGCTCACTCGGCGCCGCCGGCTGCAGCGGCGGGAAGGACGCCTTCGACGGGAGCCGCGAGCTCCAGCGTGTTCGCGACCACCGCGTGGGCGACGTAGCGTCCAACGGTGAGCAGCACGCCCACGGCGGCCTCCTGACCGAGCGTGTCGACGGCCCGCTCGAGCTCTGGACCGGCGCCCTGGCCGTACCGGTCGACGACGGCGAGCGCGAGCTGCCGGGCGGCCCTGGCGTTCGCGCTCAGAGCGGAGGGATCGCCGCGGCCGGCGGCGGCCGCGATCCAGGCGACAGGGAACCCGAGGGTCTGGGCCAACCGCTCGTGCTGGCTCTGCTCGTAGGCGTTCCCGAGCGCGGACGCGACGCCAAGGGCGACGACCTCCGTGATCTCGGCGGGGAGCGCCGCCTTCAGGGCTTCGGTGAAAGCCTGGAAGGCGGTCGTCGCCGCGGGCTGGTGGCCGCCGACGGCGAAGAACTCACCCAGGTAGCCGAGGCGGTCGACCTTGGCGTGGAGCGCGTCCTTTAGCTCGGGGGCGAGCTCGTCGAATCGAAGACGTCGGATCTGGCCCACCACTCCTCCTCGGCCGAAGCTGGAGCAGGAACACCGCGCCCAGACCTGCACCTCGAGAGACGATGCCTGTAACGTACGGGCCGGTCGCGGGAGCGTCAAGCAAGGACCCCGGTCCGTCCCGAGGCCCGGTCAGGGTTGGACGCCATCGGCGCCGAGGCACCGCTCGAGCGCCCGTCTCGCCCAGACGGCGACCATGCGGCGCTTGTAGGCCGCCGAGCCGAGCCTGTCGTCCACCGGGTCGGCCCTGCGGGCTGCAGCCTCGGCCACCTCGGCCACCTCGGCCGCCCACCTCCCCTCGGGCGCGCCCTCCACCTGCTCGGCCTCGGGCACGAGGTAGGCGGCGGGACCGGCACCGCCGATCGCGAGGCGCACTGCGGTCGGCACCCCGTCGGCGACCTCGGCGGTCGCGGCCACCGCGACCGTCGGGTAGTCGTCGGCGCTGCCTGGCGTGAACCGGAGGTAGCAGCTCCGCCGGCCGTCCACGAGCGGCACGCGCACGGCGGTGATGACCTCGTCGGGGCCGAGATCCGTCGACATGAAGCCGTCGATCAATTCGTCGATCGCCAGGTGGCGTCGGCCTCGCCCACCCGCCACCTCGACGCGCGCGTCGAGGGCGAGGAGCGCAGGCGGGAGATCCTGCCGAGGGTCGGCGTGCCCCAAGGCGCCGCCGATCGTCGCCACGGCACGCACCCGGGTGTTGCCGACCGACGCCGCGGCGTCGGCGAGCGCAGGCACCGCCGTTCGCACCCGCGGATGGGCGGCGAGGGTGGCGAGGGTGGTGGTGGCGCCGATGGACATCTGCCCGTCCCCTTCCTCGAGGACAGACAGCTCGGGGATGCGGCCGAGCCATACGAGCACCGAGGGAGCGAGCAGGCCCTGGCCGACCAGCAGACCGATCGAGGTACCGCCGGCGACAGCCACGGCGCCAGCGGCTCCGAGCGCCTCGACGGCCGCTTCGACCGTGCCGGGGACGAGGAACGCCGCTTCGCCGGAAGGCGGGTCGGTCACGTCGGCGCGACCTCGCCCCGTCGGCGCGCCTGCGCGTCGAGGGCTGCATCCACGATCGTGCCGTACCCGGTGCAGCGGCACAGATTGCCGCTCAGGTAGCGGCGGACGCCGTTCTCGTCGCGGACGTCGGGGCCCATCGACGCGACGGCCACGATCTGGCCCGGAGTGCAGATGCCGCACTGCATCCCCTCGCACTCGACGAAGGCGTCGACCACCGACGGCGCGCGCTCCGCCATGCCCTCGACGGTCCAGATGTCCGCCTCGCTGGCGCAACCCGCGAGGTAGAGGCACGAGCTCACCGGCCGGTCGTCGACGAGCACCGTGCACACCCCGCACACCCCGATTCGGCACCCTTCCTTGGTCCCGGTCAGCCCGGCACCACGCAGCACCTCGAGGAGGCTCGATGTGGCGGGGACCTCGGCGACGAACGGCGATCCGTTGACGCGGGCGTGCAGCTTCACGCCGGTCCCTCCTCTTCTCCGGCCTCTTCTCCGGCCTCTTCTCCGGCCTCTTCTCCGGCCTCTTCTCCGGCCTCTTCTCCGGCCTCTTCTCCGGCCTCGCCGTGCAGCGCCCAGAACACGCGCTCGGCGGTGAGCGGGAGCTGGCGAAATCGGCGTCCCGTCGCCTCGGCGACGGCGTTGGCGATGGCGGCCGCGGTCGGCACGTTCGACAGCTCTCCCACCGCCTTGACGTTGGCGGGGCCCACTCCCCGCCCGCCCTCGACGAGCACCGTCCGCAGGGAGGGGACGTCCTGCGCAGTGGGCAGCCGGAACTCGGCGAGGTTCGTCGCCCACACCTGGCCGTCTCCCTCGAGGAGGTCCTCCAGGCAGGCGAAGCCGTAGCCCATGACCGCCCCCCCGTCGATCTGCATCCGATGCGAGCGGGGGCGCAGGACCGACGCGACGTCGGCGGCCGTCACCACGCCCAAGACAAGGACCTGGCCGGTCTCGGGATCGACGGCGACGTCCGCGACCTGGGCACAGAAGGAGAGCGCGGGAGGTTCGGTCCCCGAGCCCGTCTCGATCGTCACGGCCTCGGTGCCGCCTGACTCCGACCAGCGGCCGGCAAGCTGACGCACGGCCGCGGTGAGCCCGACCGTGACCCGGCTCGCGCCGACGCCGGGGTCGTAGGGGAGCGACGCGGTCGACACCTGGCGGACCTCGACGCGCTCGGGGTCGACGCCGAGCGAGGCGGCGAGCTCCTCGCGCACGACCGAATGGCTGCCGGTCCCGGTCTCGGGGAAGGGGAGCTCGACGACGAGCCGTCCGTCGTCGCCCGGCGCGAGGCGGAGGCTGGTGGTCGCCGGCGGCGCGGTCGGACGCGCGTAGAGGGCGACGCCCCTTCCGCGGCGCCACCCTGACGGAGCCGGGCGCCGCCAGCCGGAGCGCCCGCGGTCTTTTGGTCGCGGAGCCGCGTCTCCCGCCGCAAGGGCGGCGTCGAGGGTCTCGGTGCCGCGCGCCTCGTCCCACACGTGGCCGTAGGCGTCGCGGTCGCCTCCGGCGAGCACGCTCCGCCGCCGCAGCACCACCGGGGACACCCCGGCCGCAGACGCGAGCTCGTCGAGCGCGCTCTCGATGGCGAACACCGCCTGGGGAGCGCCGGGCGCCCGCATGTGCCCCTTGGGCACCGTCGTCGTGTACGCGATCCGGGATCGCACGAAGAAGGCCTCCAGGCGGTAGCCGAGCGCGCACTCGGCCATCCCGTGCAGGTTGGCCGACGGGATCGGCTTCACCGCCGCGTAGGCGCCGCCGTCGAAGACGGCGTCGACGCGGAGCGCGAGCAGGGTCCCGTCGGCGTCGCAGCCCACGCGGACCTCGACCACCGAAGGATGGCGGGCGTCGGTGGCGGTCATGTCCTCTCCCGCGCGCAGCGCGAGGCGCACCGGGCGGTTCGCCCACAGGGCCAGCGCCGCGCACAGCGTCGGGTCGACGACCCCGCCCTTGCCCCCGAAGTCGCCGCCGAGGGGCGCCGGCTCCACCTCCACCGCGTCGAGCGCGAGGCCCAGGGTCTTCGCGGTCTGCTCCCGCAGGCGGTACGGCGCCTTGGCCGTGCCGAGCAGCGCCACGCCGCCTCCGGGGCGGGGCGACGCCGTCCAGCACTGGGGCTCGAGGTACCCCTGATAGCCCGAGGGAGTGCGGTACGTGCGGGTGACGACGTGCGCCGCGCGCCCGAGCACCTCGTCGACGGCCACGAGGTCGCCCTCGACGAGCCCGGACTGGAGGTTGGGCGGGTCCGACGGGTCCACGACCGCGCCGTCGTAGCGCCAGGGCGATTCGTGGACGCGGGGGGCATCGGGCTCGAGGGCGCCCAGCGCGTCGAGGACCGGAGGCAGCTCGCGGTACTCGACCACCACGAGCGCAGCCGCGTCCTCGGCCACCCGCCGCGTCGTGGCGAGCACCACCGCGATCCCTTCCCCGGGGAAGCGCACCTTGTCCCTGGCGAGGAGCGGCATGTCGCGCACGCGGCGCCCGCACAGCTCGTCCCCGAAGCGACGCTCGAGGTCCCGTGCGGTCACCACCGCGGTCACGCCCCGGATCGCGAGCGCCGCGCTCGCGTCGACGGCGAGGACCTCGGCGTGGGGCACCGTGCTGCGAACGACCGCAGCGTGCAACGCGCCTTCGGACTCCACGTCTGCGCTGTAGCGCGTGGCGCCGGTCGCCTTGTCCCGCGCGTCCACCCGGGGCCCGACCACACGCGGCCAGGCGAGCGTCACGACGCCGCGTCCTCGGACGCAAGGCGCGCGAGGAGGCGCCTGGTCCGGTCCCAGCGCTCCTCGACCGCCAGCTTCTCTGCGACCCGGAAGCGGATCGGGTGGAGCTCCACGCCCAGGTCGTCGAGCAGGTCCCGTTCCACCTCCAGCTCGGCGCCGATCGCGCCAGCGTCCTCGAGCACCCGCACCACCGCCAGCGCGAGGTAGTGGGCGGCGTCCCCGGTCACCGCCACGAAGGTCGCCCGCCCGGTCGCCCGCAGGTTGCGGCGCGCCTTGCTGCTCGCCACCACGACCCGGATCGACGACGGCGTCGTCTCGACCTCGGTGCGCGACAAGAGGCAGACGTCCACCCGTCCTTGGACGTCGACGGTCAAGAACATGAACGCATGGTCGAGCGTGCCGACCTCAGGCACCCCGGCGACCGCGTCACGCACCCGAGCCGGCACCTCGCCGGAGGCGGCGGGCGCTGGCCCTCTCACCCCGCCGACCCCCAACGCCGGAACAGGTCGTGAGAGATGCCGAACTGGTCCAGCACCTTCCCCACCACCTGGGCCACCAGGTCCTCGACCGCCTTCGGACGGTGGTAGAAGCCGAGCACGGGCGGCATGACGGTGGCACCGGCGAGCGTCACCACCTCCATGTTGCGGATGTGGACGAGGTTGAGCGGCGACTCGCGGGCGACGAGCACGAGGCGGCGCCGTTCCTTGAGCGTCACGTCGGCGGCACGGACGAGCAGGTCGGTCGCGTTCCCCGTCGCCACCGCGGCGAGCGTCCGCATCGAGCAGGGGATGACGACCATGCCGTCGGTCAGGAACGACCCCGACGAGATCGCCGCCGCCAGGTCCCGCGGGTCGTACGCCGCCGTCGCCAGCTTCGCCACTCGATCCGGGTCGAGACCGGCTTCGAGCTCGATGCTGCGCCGCGCGCCCTCGCTGATGACGAGGTGGGTCTCCACCTCTTCGCTGCGGTGCAGCGCCTCCAGCAACGCGATCCCGAGCTGCGGCGCGCTCGAGCCCGAGATGCCGACCACGAGCCGGCGCCGTCCCGAAGAGCCGGTCGCCGCGCTCATCGTGGGCGGCCGCGGTCGATCGGCGGCATCCTGCACTCGATGCCGTCGCGGACGAGCTCGGACACGTAGAGCTCCCGGATGCGCGGGTCCTCGTCGGCGTAGTCGATCTGGCGCCCACCTTCGGCGACGCTCTTGTCGACGCCCATGAAGTGCTGGCGCCGCTCCTCGGTGAAGGGGTAGCGCAGACCGCCGTACGCGACCGCCAGGTAGCGGCTCGGGTGCCCCGAGATGTTGAAGTGCTGGTGGAACTGCTGGTCGCCGGGCGCGTAGACGACGCCGTGGCGCCAGTCGATTCGAGTGAAGTCGCTGTCGCCTTCGTACCAGAAGAGGCTGTAGCCGCGGCCGTCCACGGTGAAGACGTGGAAGTCGGGCGCGTGGCGGTGACCTTTCTTGTAGGTGCCGACCGGCATCTCGGACATGTGCGCGTGCATGGTCGAGTCGGCGAGGACGAACTTCAAGTTCCGGCTTCCCTCACCACGCGCCTGCCACTCGGGCATCTGGAAGTCGGCGAGGTCCGGTACGAAGTTGGTCTCCCACATGTGACGACCCGGCGCGACGTGCACGAAGTCGCCCTCGCCGCGGAACCTTGCGTCGTCGCCGAAACGTCCGGGGAACTCGCCCGGGTTGTCGAACACGAACGACTCGTCGTGGAAGACGTTCAGCACGAGCGGGAGGCTGGTGACCGAGGCCAGACGGGCCTCCTCGCTGCCGGCGGCGTTGAAGTGCCGGTACGGCGCGTTGATGGGGAGCCCGAAGAGGCTGCGCGGTCCCCACTCGAAGCTGTGCTCGCCTCCCGCCGGGTCGCGCACCACGGTGTTGCCGTGGCCGGCCAAGACGTAGACGACTTCTTCGTAGAGGTGCCGCTGGGGATCGGTGGCGCTGCCCGGCGGGAGCACGGCCACGACGACGTTGGCCCAGTCGCCACGCCCGACGAGGTGCACGAAGGCGGCAGGCGCGCCGAGCCGGTCCCACGGCTTGGTCTCGACGGTGAGCAGGTCGACGGCGAAGCCCTCGACGACCGGGACCCTCTGGTCCCTCGCCCAGTCGAGGTAGGGCCTCTTCAGGAGCTTCCCCGCCGCAGCAGCTTCCAGGACAGCCGAATCGGTCTCTGTCCGGTTCACGTGAGCTCTCCTTGACTCTCGGCTTGACTCCCGGCCATGGGTGCTGGGGGCTCTGGGAGCTCGGATCGGGCGACCGGGCGCGGTTCGACGGGACGCGGCGAACTGGGATCGACCGCGCCGAAGAGGAGAGACTTCACCACGACCGGGACCACGCTGGCCGGACCGACCGGCAGGCCGATGTCGACGTGGTCGAATTCGGCGAGGTCGAGGTTGTCGAGGCAGAGCGCGGCTGCCGGGTCGACCCCGAGCTCTGTGGTCATGATGCGGCCGAGCGACGAGGCCACGTCGGTGTCGACGGCGACGACGAGCTGCTCCACCCCGGCTGCCTTTCGACCGGCGACGAGCCCGGCGGCCAGCGCGCGCAAGCGCGCGTAGGCCGGATCCCCGCGCCAGCGCAGCGACACGGCGAGCGTGCGGGGAACCTCCTGCGCCGAGAACCGCCGGCGCAGCGCCTCCGCCAGCGCCGAAGCCACCGCGCGGGGGTCGACGGGCGCTGCTCCGAGGTCGAGCGCGGGCCGAACGACTGGCACGTTGTGGAGCGGCAGCGCCGTCTCGTCAACCGCGATCGTCGAGCCGCTCACCTGGGTCGAGAACTGGGACGCGCCGATCACAGTCGCCCTGATCCGCTGGTCGCCGACCCGCAGCCGGGCACCGAGCCCAGCCGCCTGGAGCCGGGAGAGGAGCGCGCGGGCGAGGTGGGGCCCGAGGTCCCCCAGGTCGTCGGCGGCGGCATCGCCGGCGGCACGGACCAGGTACTCCGCCACGCCACCCGACGCCACGATCTCGAAGGGCCCGTCGGGCACGGGGAAGGGGTCGGTCAGCAGCATCGTCGGCGCGCCCGCTCCCACCTCGATCCGAGGGTCGAGCTGGGCGACGACGGCGAGGGCCATCCGGTCGCAGACGGCGTCGACCTGGGCCGGGTCGATCACGTGCCCCAGCTCGGCTGCGACGCCGACGGACTCGGCGAGCGGCAGGACGGCTTGTTCCACCCGTACGAGCCGGCGCTCCGGGTCCCAGGCGATGAGCCGGCTGCCGACCCCGACGGCAGCCGTCGCCCGCACCTCGCCGCACGAGACGAGGGCCAGCTTCGTCGTCGCGCCCCCGACGTCCAGGGCGACGACCGGGTCCGGCGTCTCCCGGGACCGGGCGACCGCACCCGAGCCATGGGCGGCCAGCGCGGCTTCGAAGTGGTGTCCGGCGGCCGCGCAGACGAACCTCCCCGTCGCTCCCGCCAGCCGCTCGGCCAGCGCCCGGGCATTGCGCCGGAGGAGGGCGGCGCCCGTGAGGAGCACCACCCCGGTGTCGATCTCCTCGGGGTCCACGCCCCCCTCTGCGTAGGAGCGGCGGACCGCCTCACCGACCGCCGCCGCGTCGATCTCGCCCGAGTCGAGGTACGGGGTGAAGGAGACGGGCGAGGAGACGAGGACCTCGCGGGCGACGACGTCGTAGTTGGTCGAGAGCTCCTGAGCCCTGCGCTCGAGCACGACCCGCGACACGGTCAGGTGGAACGTCGCGGACCCGACGTCGATGCCGACCGTCAGCAGCTCGACGACGTCCGAGTCGAGCGGGAGCCGGTGCAGCGGGCGGTCCCGGCGCGTCGTCCCCCTCGGCGGGTGCTGACCGGGCGCGTCTCGAACGTCCGACCGCGCAACGGGCTGCGTCGTGGCAGCCACTGTCGGAGCGGCGCTCAGCTCAACGCGCGGCACTGATCCAACGGAACCACCGGGCTTGGACTCCCCGGATGACCAGCACGTTGAACACGCCGATGAGGGCGGCCAAGAAGATGAGGGCGAGCAGCTTGCCGGTCTGGAACCCGTTGCCGTAGAAGTTGATGAAGTAGCCGAGGCCGACGTTGCTCTCCTCTATCTCGCCCACGATCATGCCGATCACGCCGAGCGCGACGCCGAGCCTGATACCGGCGAAGATGTACGGCATGGAGGCGGGCAGGATGACCTTCCTCATGAGCTGGTGCTCGTTCAGCCCGAGCATCCGGCCCACCTCGACGTAGCCCTTGCTCACGTTGCGCAGCC
Source organism: Actinomycetes bacterium (assembly GCA_021828055.1). Classification (GTDB taxonomy): domain Bacteria; phylum Actinomycetota; class Acidimicrobiia; order Acidimicrobiales; family RAAP-2; genus JAJYVT01. The sequence goes on along the minus strand of JAKATH010000016.1, from coordinate 12,111 downwards.
CGCCGGCGGTGTTCAAGAGCACCGGGAAGAAGCTGATCAGCACGATGAACAGGACGCGCGCCTCGGTCCCGATGCCCACCCACACGATGAGCAGCGGGATGAGCACGTTCAGCGGGGTGGCGTTGGCCGCGTTGATGTACGGGCTGAGGAAGGCGTCGAGCAGCCGGTAGCGACCTACCACGAGCCCGATCAGGATGCCGGCGGCCAGGCCGATCGCGATGCCGATGTAGAGCTCGCGCAAGGAGATCTCCAAGGCCGGCACCGCCGGACCCGAGGAGAACTGGTCCACGAAGTCGGCGAGCGTCTGCTGGGGGGAGGAGATCAGGATGGGGCTGATGAAAAACAGGCCGGCAAGCTCCCAGAGGCCCAAGATGACGCCGACCGCGACGAGCGGGGCGGCGATGCGCGTCGACCGCCACTCGCTGACCGGGGGGCGGCGGCGTGGCGCCAGCACGACCGCCTCGGCCTCCGGCTGCGCCGCGGCCATCGGACGGCTGAGGACGGTCACTGCACGGGGCCTCTCGCTCCCCGCAGGTGCTCGGTGATGTAGGCCCGCAACTCGATGGCCCGGCCATGGGCGCGGACGTCGTAGTCCGTCCGTGGACGGGGGAGGTCCACGTCGAGCACCTCGGTCAGCCTTCCCGGCCCGGGCTGGAACAGCCCGATGCGGTCGGAGAGGAAGATGGCCTCGTCGACGTCGTGGGTCACGAACATGATCGTCGTCCCGAGCTTCTCCCACAGGTTGGCGATCTCGACCTGGAGCGCCTCTCGGGTGAAGTTGTCGAGCTGCCCGAACGGCTCGTCCATGAGCAGGACCTTGGGCCGGATCGCCAGTGCCCTGGCCACGCCCACGCGCTGCTGCATGCCGCCCGAGAGCGTGTAGGGCGGGGACTTGGCCACCGCCGCGAGGCCGACCATGTCGAGCACCGCCATGGCCCGCTCACGCCGCTCGGCCTTGGGGACGCCGCGCACCTCGAGACCGAGCGCCACGTTGTCGACGACGCTTCGCCACGGCAGCAGGTTGATGTCCTGGAACACGTACGACATGTCGCGCGAGACGCCCTCGAGCTTCGCTCCGTCGAGCGAGAGGGCACCGCTGTCGGCGTCCTCCAGCCCGTCGACGATACGCAGCAGCGTGGTCTTGCCGCACCCGCTGATCCCGACCAGGCTGATGAACTCGCCCCTTCGAACGTCGAGGCTCACCCGGTCGAGCGCGTGGACCGTCCGGTCGTTCGTGACGAAGGTCTTGCACACCTTCTCGATCCTCAAGATGGTCTCGTGCTCGACCGGGGAGGCCGTCTTCACCGCGGTGGCAGTGGCCGCCGCGCCCGTCGTCACGTCGCTGCTCATCGTGGTTCACGCCTTCCAGCAGAGGTTGCGGCGATCCAGGGGAACACCCGGGCCTGGAACTGGCGCAAGGCCCAGAAGAGGAAGAGGGCGAGGACCGTGGTGGTGAGGACCGCCGCCACCAGCTGCGCCGTCTCGGCGCGAGTGCCCAGCACTGTCACCAGGCCGCCGAGGCCGACCTGGCCGATCTCCTGCCCGCCGAGGATCATGCCGACGGTGCCGACCGCCAGGGCGATGCGGGCGCCGATGAAGATGAACGGGAGGGTCCCGGGCAGGTACACGTAGCGGATCTGCTGCCATCCGGACATGCCGAAGGTGGTGCCGATGTCGGCCAGCCGTCCCCGCACGGCGCGCACGCCGACGTGGGTGTTCACGACGAGCGGCCACACGGCGATCGTCATGATGAATGCGACCCTCGCCGTCTCCCCGAAGCCGAACCAGATCTCCATCACCGGGAGCAGGGCGATCGACGGCGTGGCGTTGCCGAAAGCGACCAACGGCTCGAGCGCCCGCTCGAGGATGCGGACCCGGCCCATCAGCATGCCCGCCCCGACCCCGACGAAGGTCGCCAGGGCGAGCCCACCGATCATCTCGAGCAGGCTCCGCAGGAAGTCGCCAGGCAACGGGCCGTCGACCAGGAGGTGCCACAGCGCCGGTGCGACCAGGCTCGGCGTCGAGATGAAGATCGGGTTCATGACGAGCCCGGTGGCCTGCCAGATCCCGATACCCACCAGCACGGCCAGGATGCCGACGACCGCCGCGTTGTGCCGCCGCACCCACCCCGCCCAGCCGAGAGCGGGGAGCCCGAAGCTGACCGGATCGCCGGCGCCGCCGGCGCCGCCCAGCACGTCATCGAGCTGGGTGACGCCTTCCGCCGGTGAGCTGGGCACGGCCCGAGCCGTGCCCAGCCCGCCGACGGGCATTCCCTGCAACGCTGTCACAACTTCTTGCCGTGCTTCCGCCAGAGCACCCAGGCCCCCTTCCACGCCGCCTGTGTGATCTCCTGCGTGCGCGGCCGGTTGCCGAGGCCGGTGATTGTGTGGAGCTGCTTGGCGACTTTGAAGTTGTATGTCACGACCGGGTCCGAATAGGCCTTCGGTGTGTCCGGCCACCCGTTCAGCTTCTTCAGCTGCTTCCACGCTGTCTGGTACTGGGCGGTCGAGTCGGCGTTCGAGGTGTACGCGGCCGCGTCCTTGACCCACTGCCTCTCGTTGGTGTTGAAGAGCTTGGCCGAGGCCAACCACGCCAGGTCGATCGCAATGGCCACCTTGTGGTGCGCCTTCAGCCACGCCGGCGTGGACGCCATGAAGCTGTCCGCGTACTCGGGCAGCAGTGTGGTGGCGGCCGCGAGCTCGTGATCTTGCGTCTTGGCGACGGTCGCGTCCGCTGTGGCGGCGGCGGCGAACGCGGCTGTGACCTTGCCGGCGATGAGCGCGTCCAGCGACGCTGTGCTCGCCCCGGTGGCCACGAGGTGCAGTGTCGAGCGCTTCAGGTGCGCCTTCTGCAAGATCGCGTGCAGCATGACGCCGTCTGGAGACGCTGTGCAGCAGTAGGCGATCGTCTTGCCCTTCAGGTCCCTGAGCGACTTGATCGACTTCTTGGCGAAGAGCGCGTCTGTGAGGTGCACCTGGTTGGGCCCGAAGGTCTTGAGCCCCGCGTCGAGCTGCGTGGGCAGCGGCCCGACCGACACTGTCGCCTTACCACCTTCCACCGCGAGCTCGCCGACGTTCTTCGAGGCGTTCGTCTGGGTCACGTTGGCGCCCCACGCGTTCATGATCTCGACCCAGTCGTGGACGTTGGTGTCGGCGACGTGGGCGCTGCCCGCGGCGTTGATCACGCTCAGCGTGATCCCCCTCAATGTCGGCTTGCCGTTCTTGAAGGCGATGACTGTGTCGGTCTTGCCTCCCGCCGCCCCTGGCAGGACGAGCGCTCCGGCCGCTGCCATCGTGCAGACTACGGTCGCGACGAGCGCCACCTTGAGCTTTACCGTGGACTTCATGCATTCCCCCTTATGGCACGTATCGTTCTGTCCAAGCTCCCTCGAACAGAAACGGATTCCTCGAACGGTAACTGCCGCGTCGTGAATAGTCAAGGCGCGGTGAGCGGCGTAGACGGCGAGCTGGCTCGCCTCGGAGCTCCGGCGACGGAGCGCGAGGGTGGCTGCTGAGGTCGACGTCCCATTGGGACCGGCACCGCACATGCGACCACGCAATCGGTGGCAGACAATTGTGGCCGCACCTGCCGGCCGCACCTGTCGGCCGCACCGGCTCGTTGGCACCTGTTGGCCGCACCTGTCGGCCGCACCTGTCGGCCGCACCGGCTCGTTGGCACCTGTTGGCCGCACCTGTCGGCCGCACCTGTCGGCCGCACCTGTCGGCCGCACCGGCTCGTTGGCACCTGCACGCAAGTGCCTCCGACTTCTCCTCCCCCGATCGCCTTGGGCCAGACAGCCACTGACCGGACTTCCGGAGACGATGGGCACACGAAAGGCGCGGAGAGTGGCGCCGAGCAGGGAGTGACGCCCGCAAGGACCCCAGAAGATCGTGTTCCTCCGCGAGCCTGTGAGCGGGGTCTGCGCGGCGGGCCCCGGAAGGTCGACGTCGTAGAAGCGGGCCGGCTCGCCGATCTCGAGCGCTCGGAAGATCTCCCGCTGGCGGTCGGTCGTGACCGAGCGTTGGGCGACGCGGCCATCTGCGGTCTCGTAGGTCACGAGGTGCATGCGGTCGAACCCGTTGCGCACGTTGCGCCAGGTGCCCGAGACGGCGTGCTCGATCGTGCGGATGGGCAAGAGCGCGAGCCAGCACAGCTGAACGCGCGCGCGGATACGGGCCGGGGCGACAGTGGAAGGCGGGCCGGGGCGAGGAACGCACCCTCGAGGTCCCGCCAACGCACGACCTTGCTGGGACCAGGGGTCCGAGCCGGGGATCTCCTGCTCCGAGCAGCGCACCAGTTTCTCGCGCACGCGCCGACCGCGGTATGCGACCACGAGCGCGAACAGCACCTGCTCGAGACAACGTGCGCGTCGAGCCTGAGGCCGCCGGCTGCACGCACGAGCGCCTCGGCGGTGCCAAGCCTCTCCCAGACCTCACGGCGCACGTAGGCACCACCGAATCGACGTGAGTCGACGATCTCGATGCCGCAGGTTGCGATGGCGGCGATGGCTTCGGTGGGCTCCAAGAGCCGAGAGAACGCTGCGACGAGGCGGCCGAGAGCATCGCGGTCGACCCGATCCGCGCGCCCGAAGTGGATCACCTTGGCGATCGGCGAGCCGCTGACCGGGTGGCGTTCGTTGTGTGCGAGCTGGCGTGTGGACGGTCGAGATGTCCGTCGCCCGGCACCGGGCGGCGCCGGACGAGCCGCCCCTGGCGCACGCAGCACCTGGCGTCGCCGGACGAGCCGCCCCTGGCGCACCAACGAGCAGAAAGGTATTCTGTGGCGATGGCATTGATCGAGGAGAGAGACGTCGACGAAGCGGTCCGGCTGGCCGTGGAGGCGTATCAGGCGCTCGGTGTCGCTGGCCACGGCGACCTCGTGTGGGGCCACGTGTCTGTTCGGGACCCACGCGGTCGAGGCTTTTGGATGAAGGCCTCAGGACTAGGGTTCGAGGAGGTCGTCGCGTCCCGGATGCTGCTGGTCGGACTGGACGGCGAGGTCCTCGAGGGCACTGGCCCCCGCCACATCGAGTGGCCGATCCACGGCGAGATCTTCCGGTTGCGTCCCGATGTCGAATGCGTCGTCCACACCCACTCGGCCGCCGCGAACGCCTTCGCGTCCCTCGGCGTGCCTCTGCGGGCGCTCTCTCACGAGGGCGTGCTCTTCGCCCACCCTGACGTGCCCCGCTTCCTTCGAACCGGGGGGCTCGTGAAGACGAAAGACCTTGGGGTCGGCCTCGCCACGACGCTCGGCGATGCTCGAGCCTGCCTCATGCCCCGGCACGGACTCGTCGCAGTCGGGGAGACCGTCGCCACCGGCGTGATGGCGGCCGTGCTCCTCGACAAGGCCTGCCGGGTGCAGCTCGCGGCGATGGCCGCCGGGGAGCCGATCTCGTGGTCGGACGAGGCGGAGGCGGCGTCGAAGCGGGACGAGATCTGGAACCCGCCACTTCTCGAGTCGGGCTGGCAGTACCTCCGGCGCAAGGCGCGTGCGGCGGCGGCGGCGGTCGAGACCCCGCCCAGTGAGCTCGAGTGGATCGAGGAGAATTCGAGCCGCATCCGTACGAGCCTGCCGAACGGCTACTGCCTCCGGCCCGCCGACGACACCTGTCCCGAGCCGGAGGACTGCCTTGCATGCTCACATTTCTTCACCGGAGGCAGGTTCCTCCCGGTTCACCGCCAGCAGGCACAGACCATCGACCTTCTCATCGCTCGTGCCGAGGCCGAGGGCCTCGCGGCGGTCGCCAACTCCCACCGGCGGCGGGGAGACCGCTTGAAGGCGCTCATCCGCTCCCTCGAGGAACCGATCTGCACCGCCACCACGCACTCTCCGGACCGGAATTTCGGTGACGGGTCTGCGCGGCCGGGAGGAGCCCACCGCTCAGCCGGCGAGACGGCTGCTCGCCGAGCGGTGGACGGCCCGCAGGGCGCGACCTCGAACGGCGTGAGCTCGAGCCGGTGATGCTGTCGCGTCGTGCCGAGGTCGTGACCGACGGCGCCCCCCGGGCCCAGCGGTTCCGACGACGGTCCCCCGCCCGGCCGTGAGGAGGGGCGGGCCCGTCTCGAGGCGAGACCGCGGGCCGGGCCGGGCCGACGAAGGGACTCGAGCCGCGAGGACGACTCGGCCAGGGCGCACGTCGATGAGAGCGACGGCGCCCTCGGCGATGACGGCGATGACGAGAAAGGGTGAGTCCACGAGATGACGGACCGAACCGACCGACTGGACCGGACCGAACCGACCGACTGGACCGACCGACTGGACCGAACCGAGGAGGAAGGGCAAGGCCGGCGGTCGGGCGCTGTGGCGACCCTCCAGGAGGACGACGGGCCCGAGCCCGTCTCTGCACGGTTCGTGGACCGGCTGGGCGCCGGTCACCCACCGGTGGAAGAGGTCATGTGGCCGCCGGTCGTCATCCGCGCCAGCGAGATCGAGGCCCAGGTGGAGCGCCTGGCCTCGCTGCCCCGGCCCCCAGACGGCCGGCGCAGCGCCTGGATCGTCCACCCCTTCGCCGAGGAGCCGGGGCTCGGGCTCGCCCCGGGCATCCGCGTGACCCTCGAGGTCCTGCTTCCCGGCGAGCGCACCGCCCCGATCCGGCACAACTCCTCGCAGGTCTGCTTCTGCGTCGCCGGGTCGGGGTTCGCCGCCGTCGGGGGCGAGAAGATCCCCTTCGACCAGTACGACGTCTGGTACACGCCCGCCCTCACGACCTACTTCCACGAGAACGACGGTTCGGAGCGCCAGGTCAGGCTGACCTACTCCAATGCGCCGCTGCTCGAGAAGATCCGTGTCCACTTCGTCGACGAGCACCCGCCCGAGGAGCCCGCCGTTCGCCCCGAGGGGTCCGACGAGATCGCCGAGCACCCGATCGCCCATGTCTTCCCGCTCGGCGGCGGCGGCGCGATGCTCATGTCCTACGAGCGCCTCATCAACCCCGAGGTCGTCGAGCAGCACCCGCTCCACTGGCCCTGGCGGGACGTGAAAAAGGAGCTCGACCAGCTGAGCGCCCTGGGCCCCTCCTACCGCGGGCGCCGGCTCTACCTGCTCTACAACCCGGCCACCGGCCGGACGAACGGCACGAGCAACAACTTCTTCGCCACGATGACCGTGCGGCCACCGGGCATCGTGGACCGCCCCCATCGCCATGCTTCGGCCGCCATCAACTACTTCTTCTCGGGCAGCGGCTGGAGCAGGGTGGGCGGGAAGCGCTACGAGTGGTCGGCGGGCGACCTCATGCTCACCGCGCCCGGCTGGATGATCCACAACCACGCGTCCAACGACGAGCCCGTCTACGAGCTCACGATCCAAGACAGCCCGCTGCACATCGCGATGGACTCGCTCATGTGGCAGGAGGACCTGAAGAGGCCCTACCGGCTGCTCGGCTCCCAGCGCGGCTTCGAGACCAACCGCGCCAGCGCGGACTGACCGGCCGGCGATGAACCAGAAGAGCCAGCTCTCTTCGAGCGCGCTGGTCGGCTCCTACACGCCGGTCGTCACCCCCTTCGCCGGCGGCCGGGTCGACCTGGAGACCTTCGAGGCGCTCGTCGACCGCCAGGCGACCAACGGCTCCCAAGGCGTCGTGGTCACGGGCACCAGCGGGGAGCCGAGCGTGCTCACGGTCGCCGAGCGCCTGGCGCTCGTCCAGGCGGCGGTGCGGGCGGCCGACGGGCGCCTCCCTGTGGTCGCGGCCAGCGGGACCGAGTCGCTCGCCTCGACGCTCGAGCTGTCGCTCGGCGCGGCGGAGGCAGGGGCGGACGCCCTCTTGGTGGTGACGCCGTACTACATCCGGCCCCCCCAACGAGGGCTCGAAGAGTACTTCGTGGAGGTGGCCCGCCGGGTCGAGCTCCCGGTGCTCGTCTACCACATCCCCGGGCGCGCCTCGGTGACGCTCGAGGTCGCGACGATCGCCGCCATCGCCGAACGGGCGGGCAACCTCGTCGGCATGAAGCACGCGTCCGCCGACCTCGCGCTCGTCACCGAGGTGCTCCGCCGCCTCGGCCCGGAGTTCCGGGTCTTCGTCGGGCTCGAGGAGCTGAGCCTGCCCATGCTGGCCGTCGGGGCGTGCGGGATGATGAACGCCGTCGGCAACCTCGTCCCCGGCCGCGTCGGCGCGCTCTGGCACGCGGTGGACCGCGGCGATCTCGCCGAAGCGCGCAAGATCCACGACGAGCTGTGGGAGCTGAACAAGTCGGTCTTCTTCGACACCAACCCGATCCCGATCAAGTACATGCTCCGCCGGATGGGCGTGCTGGCGAACAACGAGCACCGCCTCCCGATGGCGAGCGCGACTCCAGAGCTCGAGGCGAAGCTCGACGCGGTGCTCGAGAGGGCGGGACTGCTGTCGTGAGCACGCCGCGCCTCGCCCTCACGTTCGCGCAGAGCGGCTACGAGCACCTTCGGGACCTCGAGACCGGCGCCGTCCGGGTGCAAGGCGTCGAGCTCTCCGTCCTCACCCTCCCGATCGAGGAGATCTTCTTCCGCTTCCTGCGCTACCGGGAGTGGCACGTCTCGGAGCTGTCCTTCGCCAAGTACCTCGCCCTCAGGGCCGCCGGCGACACGAGCCTCACCGCCATCCCGGTCTTCCCGTCCAGGGTGTGCCGGCACTCGTCGATCTTCGTCCGCCCCGACGGCCCGTCGAGCCCCGAGGAGCTGGCGGGCGGGCGCATCGGCGTGCCCGAGTGGGCGCAGACCGCCTCGGTGTACACCCGGGCGCTGCTCCAGCACGAGTGGGGCATCCCGCTCCAGGACGTCTCGTGGTTCCAGGCCGGCGTCAACACTCCGGGCCGGAGCGAGAAGGTCGCCCTCGGGCTCCCAGAGGGCGTCTCGCTCACGCCGGTCCCCGACCGCTGCTTGGACGACATGCTGCGCGACGGCGACCTCGACGCGATCTTCTCCGCCCACCCGCCGGAGAGCTTCGAGCGCAAAGAGCCCCACATCGTGCGCCTCTTCCCCGACTACCGGGCCATCGAGCGCGAGTACGTGGAACGGACGGGGATCTTCCCCATCATGCACGTGACCGTGGTGCGCTCCGACGTCCTCGAGCAGGCGCCGTGGGTCGCCGCCAACCTCTACAGCGCCTTCAACGAAGCCAAGCGCCGCAGCGTCGAACGGCTCTCGGAGATGACCGCCAGCCGCCTCCCGCTGGGGTGGGTGCCGAGCCTGGTGGAGGAGATGCGGGACCTGCTCGGGCCCGACCCGTTCCCCTACGGCGTGGAGGAGAACCGGGCGACGCTCGAGGCGTTCACGCGCTGGGCGCACGAGCAAGGCGTGGCCTCGAGGCTCGTCGAGCCCGAAGAGCTCTTCGCCCCCCAGGTGCTCGACCGCTACAAGGTGTAGGAGGTGAACGGCGCGATGGACCGAAGGGAGCAGACCGAAGGCGGCGAGCAGCGCGGCCGGGCCCGCCAGGTGCGCCAGCAGCTCGCCGTCGCCACCCGCATGCTGGTCGACGCCGGGATCCTCGGCTACAGCGGCCACCTCAGCGCCCGCGGGCCCAGCGACGAGCTCTTCTACGTCCAGCCGGTCGACGACTCCAGAGCCTCCCTCCGGCCCGAGCGGGTCCTCCTCGTCTCCTTCGACGGCGAGGTCGTCGAAGGAGAGGGCAAGCCACCCTCAGAGCTCGCCATTCACGCCGAGCTCTACCGGGCCCGCTCCGACGTCGGCGCGGTGGCGCACTTCCACCACGACCCGACGACCATGTTCACCATGGTCGAGAACGGTGCGATCGTGCCGGTGAAGAACCACGCCTCCCGCTGGGCGGCCGGCGTGCCAGTCCACCTCGACGCGTCCCACATCGCCACGGCCGCCCAGGGCCGCGCGCTCGCCGGCACGCTCGGCGGCGCAGGGGCTGCGCTGCTGCGCGGGCACGGCGAGGTGGTCGTCGCCGAGGACGTCCTCACGCTCTTCGCGGACGTGGTGCACTTCGTGGAGAACGCCGACGCTCTGGCGCACGCCATGCAGCTCGGCCGGGTGAGGCCGCTCGACCGGACCGAGTGCGACCGCTTCCTCGACACCTTCCAGCGTGACCGCCATGCCCGCAAGCTGTGGAAGTACCACACCTCGGTGGCCCTCAGCTCGGGGTCGGTCCTTCCCGAGTGGCTCGACGCCGAGACCGCGCCGGTTGCTGGCGACACGTGGGCGCCGGTTCGTGGAGGAAGCCGGTGACCACCCAGCTCGGCGCCGTGCCTGACCACGTCGAGCTCCCGCGCGAGCTGCGGCTCGGCTCGCTCGAGAGCTCGCTCGGCGTCGCCTCGGCGGTCGACCCGGAGGCCGTGCGCGCCGGCGCCCCGCACGAGGACCTTCGCGACTGGCTGCAGATGGTCGACGCCCTGGGCGAGTTGCGGGTGCTCGAGGGGGTGGACCTCGACGACAACGTCGGGCGCATCACCGAGATGCTCCAGCACACCAACGGCGCGCCCGCAGTCCTGTTCGACGCCTTTCCCGGCTTCGAGCGCGGCTGGCGCATCCTGGTCAACGCCCAGGGCGAACGGCGCCGGCTCGCCGTGACCCTGGGGCTCCCCGCCGACATCTCGGTCGGGGACCTCATGGACGAGTGGGAGCGCCGGATGGACGCGGTGGTGCCCGAACCTGTCGCCATGGTCGACGACGACCCGGGGCGGTCGCCCGTCACCGAGGTCGTCGAGCGGGGAGACGACGTCGACCTCGGTCGCTTCCCCGTCCCCCTGTGGCACCCGAACGACGGGGGCCGGTACCTCGGGACCGGTGACTGCGTGATCACGAAGGACCCCGACTCGGACTGGGTCAACGTCGGGACCTACCGGGTGATGGTGCACGACCGCAACCACACGGGGCTCTACATCTCCCCGGGCAAGCACGGTCGCATCCACCGCGACAAGGCGTTCGAGCGCGGTGAGCCGCTTCCGGCAGTGGTCCTGTGCGGCATGGACCCGTTGCTCTTCGTCGGGAGCTGTCTCGAGATGCCACCGGGCGTCAACGAGCTCGAATGGGCTGGCGGCATGCGCGGCCGCCCGTTCGAGTGCATCGCCGGCCGCGAGACGGGGCTTCCGATCCCCGCGCGGGCGGAGATCGCGCTGGAGGGACTCCTGCACCCCGACCAGCTACGCCGCGAAGGTCCCTTCGGGGAGTGGACCGGCTACTACGCCACCGGCGCGCAGGAGGTCCCCGTGTTCGAGGTGCGCACCGTCTATCGGCGCCGCGACCCGATCATCTTGGGCGTCCCCCCCGAAAAGCCTCCCTTCGAGGCGCACCGCTTCCGCCAGTACCTGCGAAGCGCCAATCTTCGCCGCGAGCTCCGCCGCGTCGGCGTGCCGGACGTCACCGCCGCGTGGTGCCACGGAGTGGGGGGCTGCCGCCTGTTCAACGTCGTCGCGATCAAGCAGCGCTATCCGGGTCACGCCGTGCAGGCGGGACATGTCGCGGCGTCGTGCCGCGCCGGCGCCTACCTTGGCCGCATCGTCGTGGTCGTGGACGACGACGTCGACGTGTCCGACCTCGAGGAGGTGATCTGGGCCGTCTGCACGCGGGCGGACCCCGAACGGGACTTCGAGACGATCCGCCGCGCCTGGAGCGGACCTCTGGACCCGGCCATCGAGCCGGGCAAGAAGGGGTTCAACTCCCGGGTGATCATCGACGCCACTCGCCCGTGGGAGTGGAGGGAGCGCTTCCCCGAGCCCATCGGCCCCGACCCCGAGGACAAGGCCGTGACCCGTGAGCGGTGGTCGTGGCTGCTTTGAGCAAGACCGCCGAGTCGCGGGGCGACGCAGCTGTTGCATCGAGGTACCGACGCCATCAACCACAACACGGCAACCACAACACGGCACGAGGAGCAGACTGCCCACATGAGCGACAGTGAGACGAACCCGTCCAACGAGCGGAAGCGCCCGGCCACCTACGACCTGCGAGCGTGGCTCGAGAAGGTCGAGCAGGTCGGCCAGTTGCGACACGTCTCGGGCGCGTCCTCGGAGCAGGAGATCGGCGACGCGACCGACCTGCTCCAGCACACCGAAGGGGCTCCCGCGGTGCTGTTCGACGACATCCCCGGCTACCAGCCGGGCTTCCGCGTCCTCGTGAACGGCCTGGGCACCGTCGACCGCATGGCGCTGGCGCTCAACGCGGCGCTCGGCCTCACCAAGCTCC
>JAKATH010000015.1 GCA_021828055.1 Actinomycetes bacterium | reverse complement strand
CGACCTCGTCGGGGTCGTCGCCGGCGCGCCGCCTTCCCAGTTCGCGCTGATCTACACATTCTTGAAGACGAGCCCCTACCGCTTCTACCTGTTGATGGCGGCGGTCGGGTTCGAGAAGGCCTACGGGCCGAAGAAGGCTCCCCTCGACGAGATCCTCACGAAGACCGGCCGCTCGCTCGTCCGCGACCTGACAAGAGGCTGCTTCACCTACGTGGCGAAGAAGATCGACAAGTACCCGCTCACGAAGTTTGTGAGGAAGAATCCTTTCGACGTCCCCGCGTGGAAGGTCCTCCTCGAAGCGAACGATCCGGAGTACTTCCCGAGTGCGGTCTCGGCGCCGTTGCTCATCATCCAGGGAGGTGCCGACACACAGATCCCGGTCATCTCCACGCAGATCCTCGCCCAGCATCTCTGCTCTGTCCACCAGGATCTCGAGCGTTGGATCTACCCTGGGCTGACACATACGGGTGTGATCACAGTGTCGATCGGCGACATGGTCCGCTGGATCGCGGACCGGTTCGCAGGCGGGCCGAGCCCCGACCCCTACCACCCGGTGGGGATGCCGGGGATCCAGACCAGCTCTTGCGCCTAGCTGCCTGCCCTGGCAGCTCCGAGCGGTCCAGTCGGCGTCGGCGTCGTTGCGGGTGGTGATGCCTCGAGGCAGGCCTCCAAGTCGTTGCTCACGACCCGGTTCACGCCGCTCCGCCCGGTGTGCCTCCCGGCGCGCCAGCAGGGGTCGTGTAGGTGAACTGGTCGGCCGCATTCGCAGCCGAGGTCCCAGACGGGGTCGTCACCGTGACGGTGACCGCGCCTGGGGCACGAGGGGGCGCGAGGGCGGTGAGGACCGTCGGGCTTGCCACGGTGACGCTCGGAGCCGCCGCCGTCCCGAAGGCGACCGCAGCTGTCGGGGTGAACCCGGTGCCGGTGACCGTGACCGACGTCCCGCCGCCAGTCGGTCCTGCTGGCGGGGAGACGGCCGCGACGGTCGGGGGAGCGGTGGCCGTGACCACGGGGACGGGCACGCGTCGGCGTATGAGCTTCCTCCGACCTTGGTGGCAAGGGACCACCGGTCGCAGGCCGGCGTGCGCCCTCAGGCAGGGTCGAGCGGGGCGGCGGGGCGGGGTGTGCGGAGCCACGCGGCGACCTCTTCGGTGTCGTGGCCCAGCGGGGGCGGAGGGCGGGAGTACCGGACCGGCGACCCCGAGAGACGGAGCGGGCTCGCGACCGTGAGGACTTGGCCGGCCGTGCTCGGCTGCTCGACGACCGCGTCCGCGCCGAGGAGGCGCGCGTCGCCGAAGGCGGCGGCGAGGTCGTTGACGGGGCCGCAGGGCACGCCGGCGGCCCGCAGCACCTCCACCCACTCGGCAGTCGAGCGTGACGCGAGCCGATGCTCGAGCAGCGCGGCCAGCGTGTCCCGGTGCGCGACGCGGGCGCGGTTGCTCACGAACCGCTCGTCGTCGGCGAGCGGCTCGTCACCGAGCGCGCGGCACAGCGCCCTGAACTGGCGGTCGTTGCCTGCGGCGAGAGCGAGCACGCCGCTTCTGGTCGCAAGGGTCTCGTACGGTGCGATGCTCGGGTGGCGGTTGCCCATCGCGTGCGGGACCGCGCCCGTGTTCAGGTAGGCGGAGGCCTGGTTCACGAGGGACGCGAGCGCGGACGACATCAGGTTGACCTCGACGAGCTGGCCGCGGCCGCTGTCGCGGCGCGCGCCCAGGGCTGCCAGGATCCCGATCGCCGCGTACAGCCCGGTGAGCACGTCGACGACCGCGACCCCGACCTTGGTCGGCGGGCCGCCAGGCGGGCCGGTGACGTCCATCAGCCCGCTCATGGCCTGGACCACGAAGTCGTAGCCCGCAAGGTCGGCTCCGGGCGTGCCGGCCCCGCCGAACCCCGAGATCGAGCAGTACACGAGCCCCGGGTTGACCGCGGCGAGCTGGTCGTAGCCGAGCCCGAAGTCGGCGAGGCGACCCGCGCGGAAGTTCTCCACGAGGACTGTGGCGCGCTGTGCGAGGCGACGGGCGTCCGCGGCGCCCTCGGGGGCGGACAGGTCGAGCACGAAGCTGCGCTTGTTGCGGTTGACGCTGAGGAAGTACGTGCTCTCGCCGTCCTTGAACGGCGGGCCCCACTGGCGCGTGTCGTCGCCCCGGGGATGCTCGACCTTCACCACGGTCGCGCCGAGGTCGCCCAGGACCATGGTCGCAAGCGGCCCGGCGAGCACGCGGCTGAAGTCCGCCACGAGGCAGCCGGCCAACGCGCCGCGCGGGACCGGCTCTTCGGGCTGTGTCACCCACGCATCATGCCGCGGAGCACCGCTGACGGCACACTGCCCGTCGGCTCCTCGGCGAAGTCGCCTGCGGCGCGACGGATGTCCCGGAGCAGTCCGAAGAGCTGGCCGAGGCCCTCGGCGCCCAGGCCGAGGTCGCCGAAGACCTCGGCGTTCATGGCGTCGGTCGCTGCGCGCGCCCTGGCGCGCCCTTCGTCGGTGAGCCGTGCGAGCCTGCCGCGGCCGTCGGTCGGGTTCGGCTCGCGCTCGACCAGCCCCTGGTCCTCGAGCCGGTGGATCGCGTTCGTGACGCTTGCGGGGTTCACCTGGAGGCGCTCTCCGATCTTGCCGAGCGGGAGCGCCCCGCGCGAGGAGAAGGAGAGGAGCATGAGGACCTCGTAGCGGGAGAAGGAGAGGTCGAACGGCCGCAGAGCCGCGTCGGCCCGAGCGAGCAGCAGCTGCTGGACGCGCATGATCGAGGTGACCACCGCCATCGCGGGCGCCGCGTCGCCCCATCCGTGGGAGGCCCACTGGCGGCGCGCTTCGCCGATCGGGTCGAACCGGAGCGGCACGCGTTCGGGCACCTGGGCGCCGGGTCAGTTGCGCGGGCGCTGGCGCGGCTGGCCGGGCAGCGTGCCGGGCCGCAATCCGCCTCCGCGCTGGCCCTTCTGGCGCTCCTGACGTCCCGCGGCGCGCCGGAGCGCGCGGTTGGTCGAGACGTCGTCCTCCGACCCCATCTCCATCATCTGCTCCATGAGCTGCTGGCGCTTGGGCTTGGGCACCCGGCGGAGCTGGCGCTCGAGCCGGACCAGGTTCTCCGGGAGCGGCCGGCCCTTGTCCTGGTACTTGTCGATCGTCTTCAGGATCCTTCGTGCGTAGCGACGTCGCAGCCAGGCCGTGCGGCCGATGAACCGGGCTGGGGCCGAACGCAGCCGTCTCAGCCACTTGCGTCTGGTGGGCGTCGTGGCCATCGCCTAGTTCTTACCCGATGGGCCCGCGTACGGGCGCGCCCGCCCGCAGCCCCACCCGCCCCGGACCTGTCTCCTGGTCGGCGAATTGGGTGTGGTAGAGGAGCGTGTAGAGGCCCCCTGCGGCGAGGAGCTCGCGGTGGGTGCCCCGTTCCACGATCCTGCCGGAGTCCACCACGAGGAGCTGGTCCGCGTCGCGCACCGTCGAGAGCCGGTGCGCGATCACAAGTGACGTCCTCCCTACGAGGGCACGACGCAGGGCCTCCTGCACGGCTGCCTCCGACTCGGAGTCGAGGTGTGCGGTCGCCTCGTCCAGCACCACCACGTCCGGGGCCTTCAGGATGAGCCGTGCGAGCGCGACCCGCTGCTTCTCGCCGCCCGAGAGCCGGTAGCCGCGCTCTCCGACGAAGGTGTCGAGCCCGTCGGGGAGGGACGCGACGAGGGGGAGGACCTGCGCCTGCTCGAGCGCCGACACGAGCTCCTCGTCGCTCGCCTCGGGACGCGCGTAGAGAAGGTTGGCGCGGAGCGTGTCGTGGAAGAGGTGAGGGTCCTGGGCCACCACGCCGACGGCTTCCCGCAACGAGTCGAGCGTCGCGTCCCGGACGTCCACCCCGCTCACCCGGACCGACCCCGACGTCGCGTCGTACAGGCGCGGCACGAGCAAGCTGATCGTCGTCTTGCCGGCGCCCGAGGGTCCCACGAGCGCCACCATCTGGCCGGCGTCCACCCGGAACGAGACGTCGTGGAGGACCTCGGTCCGGACCGGCGACTCGAGCGTGGCGACGGCTTCGAGCGAGGCGAGCGAGACCTCCTCTGCCGTCGGGTATGCGAACGACACGTGGTCGAACTCGATGCTCGCGGGGCCCCGTGGGATCGCGACCGCGTCCGGACGCGCTTTGATCATGGGGTCGAGGTCGAGCACCTCGAAGATCCGCTCGAACGAGACGAGCGTGGTCATGACGTCCAGGTTGAGGTTCGAGAGCTGCGTGAGTGGGCCGTAGAGACGCGCCAGGTACGCGGTCAACGCGACGATGGTGCCGATCGCGAGTGCGCCGTGGACGGCCTCGACCCCGCCGAAGCCGTACGCGAACGCAGTCGCGAGCGACGCGGTCAGCACGAGCGCGACCAAGAAGATCCGGGAGTAGAGCGCCTGCACGATGCCGATGTCGCGCACGCGGGCGGCCTTCTGGTCGAAGTTGCGCTGCTCCACGTCGGGCAGGCCGAAGAGCTTGACGAGCATGGCCCCGGACACGTTGAAGCGCTCCTGCATGACCATGTTCATCTGCGCGTTGAGGTCGTAGCCCTCCTTGGTCAGCGCGCCGATCCTCCGGCCGATCACGCGCGCGGACACGAGGAACGCCGGCAGCAGCACGAGTGCGATCAGCGTGATCTGCCACGACAGGTAGAGCATCGCGCCGAGCACGATGAGGACCGTCACCAGGTTGCCCACGACGTTCGACAGCAGTGTCGTGAACGCCTGCTGCGCCCCGATCACGTCGTTGTTGAGCCGGCTCACCATCGCACCGGTCTGGGTCCGGGTGAAGAAGGCGAGCGGCATCCGCTGGACATGGCCGAAGACCTTGGACCGCATGTCGTAGATGAGCCCTTCACCGATGATCGCAGCGACGCGGCGCTGGTAGAGGGAGAGCCCAGCTGTGAAGAGCGCGAGGCCTGCTGCGACCAGCGCGAGCTCGACGACGAGGCCGGTGTTCCTGCCGAGGATCCCACGGTCGATGATCTCCCGCAGGATGAGCGGGTTCACCGCCCCGGCGACCGCCCCGAGGACGACGACCGGGACGAAGACCATGAGGATCTTGCGGTAGGGCATCGCGAAGCGGATCATCCGCCGGGTCGTGCCCTTCTTCACCCGGTGCTGGAGCACGGAGCGGTCCTGGTGGAAGGAGCGCAGCCCCATCCATCCCCCTGCCATCCCGCGCACTGCTCCGCCCCGTCGACCGGTCAGCCCAGGCCGGCGGCCTGGTCGCAAGCGCTCACGAAGACGGAGCCTACCGGTGGGGTTGCGCGCCCCCTGCGGGGTTCATCCGGCGGCGGCGACGGGATCGTCCACCGACACCTGCAGTCTCGCTCGGAGGCGTGCGAGCGCGACGAGCACCGGTGCGCCGAGCGCGGCGACCATCACCGCGTTGCCCACCGCACGGAACGTGTCGTAGACGGACGACGTGACCACGTAGAACCGTGCGAAGTGGGAGAGCGCCTCGGTGGGCGGCATGCCTTGGTGGAACCCGAGCCCGGGCGAGGCCTGGTAGAAGGTCCAGTTCCACACGTCCATCGCCGCGCCGAAGCCGTAGCCCGTGACGACGCCGACCGCCGCGAGGACGACGACGTCGCGTCGCGTGGGACGCCCGGTCCGGCCCCGGCCGGCGAGCCCGGCTGCCGCGCCCACCCAGCCGACGGCGAACAGCTGGTAGGGCAGCCACGGTCCTAGGCCGCCGGTGACCAGCGCCGACACGAGCATGGAGGTGGCCCCGAGCAGGAAGCCGTACTCCGCCCCGTACACGTAGCCGCCGCACAGGATCAGAAGGAAGATCGGGCTGAACCCCCCGATGCCGGTGACCACCACGGCACGTGCCGCGGCGTCGATCGCCGACAGCGCCGCGAGCAGCGCGAGCCGCCGGGTGTCGAGGCGTCCCGCCGCGAGCTCGACGCCCGCCAGCGCGGCAGCGGTCCCCAGCGCGAACGCCGTGGTGGCGGACGCGGCCGGCAGGCCTGCGCCGAGGAACGGCCAGAGGAAGACGCCGGCTCCGACGAGCGAGACGGCCGGAAGCGCCGCGCCGGCCAACCGCGCGGCACCGCGCCGCCGGGCGCGGTCGCTCGGGTCCCGCTCCTCCCCGCCCTTGCGTGCCCGTCCGCTCTCGCCCTCGCCCATGCGGGTCACCCGGCCGTTCCCTCGTCGGGCACGAGGGCCCCGCCCTCGATGCGGAGCACGCGGCCGCGGAGCTCGCGTGCGAGCCGGAGATCGTGCGTCGCTGCAACGACCGCGGCCCCCTCGCCGGCGAGCCGCCGCAGGACGCTCGCCAGCGACACCCGTGCGGCGGCGTCCATCCCCCGGGTGGGCTCGTCGAGCAGCGCCAAGGAGGGCCGTCCCGCCAGCACGACTGCGAGCGCGGCCCGCTGGCGCTGGCCTCCCGAGAGATCACGAGGGTCGCGCTCGGTGAGGTCGGCCAGACCGAGCACCTCGAGGACGTCGTCTGCAGAGCCGGTCAGCTGCGACCACCGCAGCGTCTGGTCGACCTCCGCGCGCACGCTGTGGCGGTGCAGGAGCAGCCCGGGCTCCTGCGGCAGGTAGGCGACCCTCCCGGGCCTGCGCTGCACCTGGCCGTCGAGAGGGGGGGTGAGCCCGGCGATGGTCCGCAGCAACGTCGTCTTGCCCGACCCGTTCGGGCCGGTGACGATGACGACCTCGCCGGGCGCGCCCGCGAGGTCGATCCCTGCGACCAGCGGGCGGCCGCCGGCACCCACGGTCGCCCCGGACAGGGACCACGCCGTCGGGCCGCCGGCGGGACGGACGCTCGAGGTGCCCGGCGACCGCGAGCGGGACGCCAGCGGGAGAGGGGCTTGCGGAGGGCTTGGAACGTGAGGGTCGAGGGGCGCGGGTGCCGCCGCGGACGGGGGACCCTCGGCGACGCGCCCGCCGACGATCAAGACCCGCCGGGCGCCGGGGAGCTCGCCGAGCCGGTGCTCCGCGACGACGACGGTCGTGCCTGCGTCGGCGAGGGCGACGAGCGTCGCGGTGAGGGCGGCTGCGCCGTCCGCGTCGAGCTGGGACATCGGCTCGTCCATCGCCACCACGGACGGGCTGGCGGCGAGGGCCGACGCCAGCGCGACCCGCTGGCGCTCCCCGCCGGACAGCGTCGACAGCCGCCGCACGGCCAGCTCGCCGACGCCGGCCCGGTCGAGGGCCTCCGCGACCCGCTGGCGGATGGACGCGCGAGGCAGCCCCAGGTTCTCGGGGAAGAACGCCACCTCGCGGGCGACGATGCCGCGCACGAAGCCCGTCTCGGGCTCCTGGAAGACGAACCCGACGTGGCGCGCAAGGGTCCGGGTCGGCGTGGCCAGCACGTCCAGACCGCAGACGGACGCCCGGCCCCTGAAGGTGCCTCCGTGGAAGTGCGGCACGAGCCCGTTGCACACCCGCAGCAGCGTCGACTTGCCCGAACCCGAGTCGCCGTCGACGAGGGTCAGCCCCGGCCCGAGCTCGAGGTCGACGTGACGCAGAGCCGGCAGGGGTCGGTCCGACCATGCCGGGTACGTGTAGGTCAGCCCTTCGAAGGACACCGTCGCACGCATGGTGCGCGCCAGTGTGCGGACCTCGCTCACCGGGGCTCCGGCGGCAGCAGGGCACCGGCGAGTGCGACCAGGATCGCAGGGGCCAGGGCGAGCGGCGCCACCGACGGCACGGTGGGCAACGGGTACGCGTACCAGCCGGCCCGGGCTCCCGCGACCGAGATCGCGATCGCCGCCGTCACGGCCATGACGCTGGCGACGGCGACGGCCGCGGGCCCGGGCGACCGCTCGCCGCCGGCCATGCGCGTGCGCCTGCCCGCGCCGAAGGCCCGAGCCTCCATCGACTCGGCCAGCTGCACCGACCGGTCGATCGCGCCGAGAAGGACCGGGACGGCGAGGTCGACCATGGCGCGGGCTCCCCGCGGCCGCCAGCCCCTCAGGCGTTGCGCCTCGCGCACCGCCACGAAGCTGGATGCCGTCGCGGGCACGAGGTTGAGGGCAGCGCCGAGGGCGGCGCCGGCGTGCTGCAGGGAGCGGGGGAGGGCATCGACGAGGTCGGTCGGCTCCACCACCAGCGACAGGGCGGCGGTGACGGAGACCGCGGTGACGAGGCCGAGGGCGATCGAGCCGCCGCTGGCGAAGCCTTCGGCGGTCACCTGGCCGCCGAGCAGCGGCAACCAGGACGGGACCACGCCGAGGACGGTGGCTCCGGTGTGCGACAGCATGCCGTTGACGGCGACCGTGACGGCGCCGAGGACGGCGAGGCCGACCGCCAGCGGACGCAGCCGCCTGCCCGTGGCCCGGCGCCGTACGAGCAGCGCCCAAGCGCCGGCGAGCACGATCGCCTGGGAAGCGGGGTCGGTGTCCAAGAGGGCGACGGCGAGTGCCGCCAGCACCCAGGCGGCCACCCCCGCCGTGCGGGTCACTCCGAGGTGCGGGTCACGCCGGCGTCGGCGGCGGCGGCGGCGAACCTCTTGGCGAGTCGTAGCGCAGCCCGAGAGACCCGCCCGGAGGGACCGTGACGTCGCTGACGCCGACCGACGGGCTCGTCCAGGTGCGGCCGTTCGTCGACAGGAAGAGCGCCCAGTAGTCCTGCCCCGACGGCAGGCACTGGGTGTAGTGGAGAGGGACGTGGTCGACCTGGCAGACGGCCACGCCGAAGCTGAACGTCTGCGTTCCGACCTCGACGTGGCTCTCCTCCAGCAGCTTCAGCGCCGCCAAGCGCTTCCCGCGGAAGCCCACGCAGCGCGCCAGCACCCGGCCTGCGGCCGGCTCCACGACCAGGCGGGCGTGATGGACGCCGGGCACCTGGCGGCACGAGCCCGCAGGCCGCGACGACGCGGCGGCAGGCGGCCTGGAGGTGCTCGGCGCTGCCCCCGGCGGCCCGCTCGTGCCGCAGGCTGCAGCGAACATCCCCGCTGCCACCAGCAGCGCCGCCGTCACCGGCACCCTGGCACGCATGCCGGGTGCGCTGTACGAAGACGAACCACCAACCATGTCGCACGCTCCTCCGGGGTGCTCTCGCCCCGTAGCTCGGAGGGCAGCGGTCAGTATCCTGACTCCGGATCAACGCACCCCCTCGACCTTCCAGCCCGTTCGGGCCGTGGTCTTCGGTGAGGGACGCTCCCCGATCACAGTGGCGGCACCGTGCCGGACTCGCACCGGCTTCCTGGGTCCGCTGCCCTGTGTCGGCGACATGGTAGCCGAGCGGTGCGCGTGCGGGACCGGATCCTCACGGCGCGCGCCCGCAACGCGCACCCGCAAGCGGGAGAGGGCGCGGCGGTATTGGCGGTCGCGGAGGTATCGGCGCGCGTCAGGCGCCGACCGCGTGCGCGCCGCCGTCGGCGTGCAGCGTCTCGCCGGTCGTCATCGGCAGCCAGTCCGAGAGGAGCGCGACGCAGGCCTTTGCGACCGGGGTTGCGTCGTGCACGTCCCAGCCGAGCGGCGCGCGCGCTGCCCAGGACTCCTCGAACGCCGAGAAGCCTGGGATGGACCTCGCCGCCATCGTGCGGACAGGGCCCGCGGCGACGAGGTTGACGCGGATGTGCTTGGGGCCCAGCTCCTTGGCGAGGTATCGGGTGAGCGACTCGAGAGCGGCCTTCGCCACGCCCATCCAGTCGTAGGCGGGCCACGCCACGCTCGCGTCGAAGTCGAGAGAGACGACCGACGCGCCGCCGTCGGCTCCCGAGACCTCGAGCAGCGGCAGGAACGCCGCGACGAGCGCCTTCAACGAGTAGGCGGACACCTGCAGCGCGACCGAGACGTCGTCCCACTCGGCAGCGAACATCCCCGAGCCGAGGCAGTTCGGCGGCGCGAAGCCGATCGCATGGAGGATCCCGTCGAGGCGGCCCCATCGCGCCGAGACGGCGGCGGCCGCAGCGGCGAGCTGGCCGGCGTCGGTCACGTCGATCTCGAGCACGTCGGGCTCAACGGGGAGCTTTCTCGCCGTACGCCTCGTGAGCGAGAGACCGCGGCCGAACCCGGAGAGCACGACCTCCGCCCCCTCGCTCACCGCCGTGTGCGCGGTCGCGAACGCGAGCGAGTCATCGGTCAGCACGCCGGTGACGAGGAGGCGCTTTCCCTCGAGGATGCCCACGGCGGGGCAGGATATCGCTCGTCGGTCGTGCGGGCGCCCACCTGACCGGTGCAGCGCCGGCCGCCGGACGACCACGAACGCCGGCCGCCGGACGACCACGAACGCCGGCCGCCGGACGACCACGAACGCCGGCCGCCCCGGCCGCCGGGCGCCCACCTGACCGGTGCAGCGCCGGCCGCCGGACGACCACGAACGCCGGCCGCCCCGGCCGCCGGACGACCGCGGCGAGCGCGATCGCCGCCGGACGTGTGCTGCTCACCCGGGACTGCGTAGTCTCGGCAGCGCAGGTTCTCGTGCGGCAGACCCTGAGAAGGTGGGCGAGTGGACGTCGGGATCATCGGGGGAACGGGGCCGGCAGGCCGGGGGCTCGGGCTCCGGCTGGCCGCCGCAGGCATGTCGGTGGGCATCGGCTCGCGCGACCCGGCACGTGCGGCGTCCGTCGTCGGCGAGATCGCCGCGGCCTGGTCCGAACGCATCGAAGGCGTGCTCGCCGGCGTCGGCAACATCGAGGCGGCCGGGGCCGAGCTCGTGGTGCTCGCGACCCCCTGGGAAGGCGCGACGCGGACCGTGTCGGAGGTCGCCGACCGCCTGGAGGGAAAGGTCCTCGTGTCGATGGCGAGCGTGCTCGTCCGCGAGGGCCAGGAGATGCTCGCCCTCGTCCACCCCCGGGGGTCGGTCGCCGCGGCGTTGCAGGCTGCGTTCCCGCGTACCAAGGTCGCCGGGGCCTTCCACCACCTCCCTGCCCGCGAGATGGCAGACCTCGACTCCGGGTTGACCGCGGACGTGCTGGTGTGCGCGGACGATCCGGAGGCGACCGCCGAGACCATGTCTCTCGTGGAGCGCATCGAGGGCCTCCGCCCGCTCGACGCAGGCAGCCTGGGCCAGGCGGCGGCGATCGAGGCGTTCACCGCGGTGTGCGTCACGCTGAATGTTCGGTACCGTGCCCGCAGCACCCTGAAGCTCGCCGGGATCTGACGTGCAGCTCTACGACACCGCCCGCCAGGCGGTCGTTCCGTTCCGGCCTGGGCAGCTCGTCACGATGTACACGTGCGGCATCACTCCGTACGACTCTGCACACCTGGGCCATGCAGCCGCCTACGTGACCTACGACGTGCTCAAGCGGCGGCTGATCGACATGGGGCACCGGGTGCGTTGCGTGCGCAACGTGACCGACGTCGACGACGACATCCTGCGCAAGGCGCGCGAGCTCGGTGTCCACTACCTCGACCTCGCTGCCGAGGAGATGGCGCGCTTCGACGCAGACATGAAGGCGCTCGGCCTCCTTCCCCCGGACGTGGAGCCGCGCGCCACCTCGGCGATCCCCGACATCCTCGGTCTGGTCGGTGCGGCGCTCGACACCGGCCACGCGTATCGCGCCGGCGGGGGCGTCTACTTCGACGTCACCACGTTCCCGGGCTTCGGCAAGGTGAGCCACCTCTCCGAGGAGGAGATGCTCGTGCTCGCGGCCGAGCAGGGCGGCAACCCGGGCGATCCCGCGAAGCGCCATCCCCTCGACTTCGTGCTGTGGCAGCCGTCGCTTCCCGACGAGCCGGCGTGGGAGTCGCGCTGGGGACCGGGGCGCCCGGGGTGGCACATCGAGTGCTCGGCGCTCGCGATGCGCGAGCTCGGGCCCTCCGTCGACCTCCACGGCGGCGGGCGCGACCTCGTGTTCCCGCATCATGAGTGCGAGACCGCGCAGTCCGAGTCGGTGACGGGGCACCAGTTCGTCCGCCACTGGCTGCACGTGGGCCTCGTGGGGCTCGGTGGCCAGAAGATGTCGAAGTCGATCGGCAACCTCGTCTTCCTGGGAGACCTGCTGAAGGAATGGGAGCCCGCGGTCGTGCGGCTCGCCATCCTGGCCCACCGCTACCGCTTCGACTGGGAATGGGACGACTCGGAGCTCGTGCCCGCCGCCGAACGCCTCGAGCAGTGGCGGCTGGCGTCGAAGGGCACCGCGAGCAGGAGCGACGCGACCCTCGACCTCGTGCGGGCGAGGCTGGACGACGACCTCGACGTGCCCGGGGCCCTGACGGCGCTCGACGAGCGCGCCGATTCGGGCGCCTCCGTAGCCGCGGGCGCGGCACTCTTGGGAGTCAGCCTGTAGGCCGCTTCGGAGGCGGTACCGTTCTTCGACCCACGACTGACCCGACGAGACGGAAGGACGAGCGCGTCGATGGCGCAACACGTGAGGGTCCAGCTGCCCGACGGCTCCGAGCAAGAGCTCCCCGAGGGCGCGACGGGCGCCGACCTGGCCGCCGCGCTCGGCGCGCGCGTCGCGAAGGCGGCGGTCGCCGCCGAGGTCGACGGGCGCCTGGTCGACCTCTCGAGCGAGCTGCCCGACGGCGCCTCGGTGTCGATCGTGACCGCCGACTCCGGTCCCGGCCGCGATGTGCTGCGCCACTCGACCGCCCACGTGATGGCCCAGGCGGTCCTGCGGCTGTGGCCCGGCGCGCACTTCGCGATCGGCCCGGTGATCGCAGACGGCTTCTACTACGACTTCGAGCTTCCCGGCGGCGCGCACTTCTCCGAGGAGGACCTGGGTCGCGTGGAGGCGGAGATGCGCGAGATCGTCGCCGAGGACCAGCCGTTCGTGCGCCGCGAGCTGTCCATCGACGAAGGGCTCGCGCTGTTCGGCGGCCAGCCCTACAAGCAGGAGATCATCGAAGCGGTGCGGCGCGGCGCGGACGAGGTCGACGCGTCGGGCTCGGCGGCCGCGGCGACCGCGGCGACCGTCTCCACGTACCGCAACTCCGAGGAGTTCGTGGACCTCTGCCGGGGGCCGCACGTGCCGTCGACCGCGAGGCTCGCGCACTACAAGCTCACCAGAGTCGCCGGGGCGTACTGGCGGGGCGACGAGCACCGCCAGCAGCTGCAGCGGATCTACGGCACTGCCTGGGAGTCGGAGGCCACGCTCGCCGCCCACCTCCACCGCTTGGAGGAGGCAGAGCGGCGCGACCACCGCCGGATCGGCCACGAGCTGGACCTCTTCTCCTTTCCTGACGAGATCGGCTCGGGCCTTCCGGTCTTCCACCCGAAGGGCGGGGTCGTCCGGCGCGAGATGGAGGACTACTCGAGGAAGCGCCACGCCGAGGCCGGCTACGACTTCGTCTACTCGCCCCACATCACGAAGGCCCCGCTCTTCGAGGAGTCGGGCCACGTCGAGTGGTTCGCCGACTCGATGTACCCCCCGATGGAGCTCGACGACGGCTCGACCTACTACGTCAAGCCGATGAACTGCCCGTTCCACATCCTCGTCTACCGGAGCCGGCAGCGTTCGTACCGCGAGCTGCCCATGCGGCTCTTCGAGTTCGGCACGGTCTACCGCTACGAGAAGTCCGGAGTGGTGCACGGCCTCACCCGCGTCCGCGGGATGACCCAGGACGACGCCCACATCTTCTGCACCCGGGAGCAGATGACCGAGGAGCTGAGCCGGGCGCTCAGCTTCGTGCTGGACCTGCTGCGCGACTACGGGCTCGACGACTTCTGGCTGGAGCTCTCCACCAAGCCCGAAGGAAAGGCGGTCGGCTCCGACGAGGAGTGGGACGAGGCGACCGGCGTCTTGCGCGAGGCCGCCGAGGGGAGGGGTCTCGATCTCGTGATCGACGAGGGCGGCGGTGCCTTCTACGGGCCCAAGATCTCGGTCCAGGCGCGCGACGCGATCGGGAGGAACTGGCAGCTGTCGACGGTCCAGCTCGACCTGCAGCTGCCGCAGCGTTTCGGGCTGGAGTACACGGGCGCCGACAACGCGAAGCACCGGCCGGCGATGATCCATCGCGCGCTCTTCGGCTCGGTGGAGCGGTTCTTCGGCGTGCTGCTCGAGCACTACGCGGGCAACCTTCCGACCTGGCTCTCTCCGGTGCAGGTGCGGGTGCTGCCGGTTCGCGACGACCACGTCCCCTACGCCGTCTCAGCGGCCGGTCGTTTCGCAGCCGGCGGCGTACGCGCGGAGATGGAGGACGCCAGCGAGGCGCTCGGCGCGCGCATCCGGCGCGCGAAGCTCGAAAAGGTGCCCTACGTGCTCGTCGTCGGGGACGACGACGTCGCCTCGGGCACCGTCGGCGTCAACCGCAGAGGCGACGACCGGCCGGAGCGCGGCGTCGCGCTCGAAGAGGCCGTCGCACGGGTGCGCGAGGACGTCGCCTCCCGGCGGATCGCGCCGGGCGCCTAGCCGTGCCGCTGGAGCAGCTCTGGGCGGGGTGGCGCGACGAGTACGTGCGCGAGGCCACCGAAGCGGAGCGCAGCCGCACAGGGGGCCGCTGCGTCTTCTGCGCCATCGCTGGGAGCGGACCGCCGTCGGCCGGCAACGGCGTGGTCTGGCGGGGGAGCCTCACCTTCGCGGTCTTGAACGCCTACCCGTACTCGAGCGGCCACCTGCTCGTGCTGCCGTTGCGCCACCTTTCCGGCCTCGACGAGCTCACGGACGACGAGTCCGGCGAGCTGTGGGCGACGTCGCGCGCCGCGGTCCGCGCGATCACCGCCGCCTACGCGCCCGACGGCATCAACTTGGGCGCGAACCTCGGCCGTGCGGCCGGTGCGGGCATTCCCCTCCACCTCCATCTGCATGCCGTGCCGCGCTGGTCGGGCGACACCAACTTCATGACCTCCGTCGCGGGCGTCCGCGTGATCCCAGAGGAGCTGGCCGGCGCGTGGGAGAGGCTCACGAGGTCCTGGCCCGCCCGCGACGCGTAGAACCGGTCCCGCGCCGCAGCGAACCCGCGCGCAAGCGAGGGTGTCTCGCCGGGAGCTGGGAGCTTCGTGTCAGGGCTCGGCCGGGACGCTCCTCGCGAGGGAGGCCACCAGGTGCTCGGGAACCGGGTCGTAGTGGTCGTGCTCCGCGCGGAACCGGCCCCGCCCGCCGGTCAGCGCGCGCAGGTCGACCGCGTAGCGCGCAAGCTCTGCGGTCGGCACCATCGCGGTCACCTCCTGGAGGGAGTCGGTGGTGACCTCGGTGCCGACGATCCTGCCGCGGCGGGAGTTCAAGTCGCCGAGGACGTCGCCCTGCAGGTCCGCGGGCACCGTGACGACGACCTTGGAGACCGGCTCCAGGAGGACTGGCCCGGCGCGGGCGACGGCCTCGCGGAAGGCGAGCATCGCGGCCGTCTTGAAGCTGAGCTCGGACGAGTCGACCGAGTGGTACTTGCCGTCGTCGACCGTGACCGACACGTCCACCTCGGGGTAGCCGTACGCCCCGCCGCGCGCCATCGCCTCGACGACTCCCTTCTCGACGGCCGGGATGTACTGGCGGGGGATCGCGCCTCCCACCACCTCGTCGTGGAACTGGAAGCCCTCGCCGCGTTCGAGGGGCTCGACGCGCAGGTGGCAGACGCCGAATTGGCCGTGACCGCCCGATTGCTTCTTGTGCCTCCCTTCTGCGGCGGCAGGCTTGGAGATCGTCTCTCGGTAGGGGATCGCCACCTCCTGGCGCTCCACCGTGACGCCGAACTTGCGCGACAGGCGCTCGAGCGTCACCGCCAGGTGCACCTCTCCGGAGACGCCGAGGACGGTCTGGTGCGCCTCGTCGTTGCGGCTCACGGTCAGGCTGCGGTCCTCCTCGCAGAGGCGCTGCAGGGCCGACATCAGCTTGTCCTCGTCGGCACGCGAGGCGGGCGCCACCGCGACGGCGAGCGCAGGTGCCTCGGGGGCGGAGAAGACGACGGTGACGGGCTTGTCCTTGGGCGCCAGCGTGTCCCCCGTGAGCGACCCCGCCAGGCGGGGGATCGCGACGAAGTCGCCGGCGACGACGGCGTCGACCGGCGTCGCGTCGTGGCCGCGGAGCGACGAGAGCACGTGCAGCCGCTCGTCAGCGTGCGTGCGCGGGTTCGTGAGCACGGTGTCGGGCTTGAGCGTGCCCGAGAGCACCTTGCAGAGGGAGAGCCGACCGGCGTGCTGGTCCGAGAGCGTCTTGCACACGACCAGGAGCGGCGGCCCGGACGGGTCGACCGCGACCTCGGCCGTCGTGCCGCCTGCGACGACCTGGGCCTTGCGCGCGCGGTCGGGCGACGGGCAGAGCTCGACGATCTGGCGTGCCAGGCGGTCGATGCCCACCCCGGTCGTCCCCGAGCAGCAGAGCACCGGGAACACCGCTCCGGACGCCACCCCGGAAGCCAGGCTCGCCTGCAGCTCGGCTCGGTCGATCTGCTCGCCGTCGAGGTATCGGGCCGTCAGCTCGTCGTCGCCGACGACGATCCCTTCGACGAGCTGCTCGTGGACGGCGTGCTCGGCGACCTCCAGGTCCTCGGGGACGGGGCCGTCCACGCCTCGCACCGGCGGCCCGGAATTCGTGTCGTAGAGGCTGGCCCGGTCGTCGAGCAGGTCGATGACGCCGCGGAACCCGCTCTCTGCGCCGATGGGAAGCTCCA
The DNA here is from genome assembly GCA_021828055.1 of Actinomycetes bacterium. Classification (GTDB taxonomy): domain Bacteria; phylum Actinomycetota; class Acidimicrobiia; order Acidimicrobiales; family RAAP-2; genus JAJYVT01. Next base: position 18,644 of record JAKATH010000015.1, on the reverse strand, counting down.
CCGGCGCCACGCCGGTGCCGAAGGCGGCCCGGACCTGTGCGAGCGTGCGGTCGAAGTCGGCTCGCTCGCGGTCCAGCTTGTCGATGACGACGATGCGCGCCATCCCGAGGTCGGCCGCCGCACGCCACGCGTCCTCGGTCTGGGCCTGGACGCCGTCGGTGGCGCTGACCACGACGACGGCGAGGTCCGCGACGCTGAGCGCGTCCCGCATGTCGGTGGCGAAGTCCGCGTAGCCCGGCGCGTCCAGGAGGTTGATCTTCACGCCGTCGACCGTGCACGGCGCGATGGCGAAAGAGATGGACAGCTGGCGGGAGATCTCCTCGGGTTCGAAGTCGCAGATCGTCGTCCCCTTCTCGACCGACCCCTGGCGGCTCAGTGCGCCCGTGGAGAGCAGCAGCGCCTCGGCGAGGGTGGTCTTGCCCGCGGCATGGTGGCCGACAAGGGCGACGTTGCGGATCTCGAACGGCGCGAGCGGTGCCACGACGGCGACCTCCTTCCGGGCTGGCCGGCACCCCCGCCGGCGTGCGCCCGCCGCCAGTTAACCACCACCCGGCACAGGGTTGGTCGGGCGGCGAACCGGACCCGGAGGGGCGTGGAACGGTCGATGTAGACTCGGCCCGGTGTTCGACGGCCGCTGGCGACGAGGGGTCGACCGGTTCACGGGGCCCGTGGGTCGCCGGATCGTCCGACTCGGGGTCACCGCCGACGTCTTGACCGCCTCGGGCCTCGTGTTCGCCGTCGCCACGGCGGTGGTCGTGGCGACGGGGCACCTCTGGGCCGGTATCCCGCTCCTGGCCGTCACGGGCTTCCACGACCTCTTCGACGGACCCGTGGCGAAGGCGGCCGGGACGGCGTCGGTGCGCGGCGCGTTGTTCGACTCGGTCATGGACCGCTTCGCTGACGGCGTGCTGATGGCCGGCGTCGCGTGGTACCTCGTCTCGGTCCACGACGGGGAGCTCGCGCTCCTCCCCCTGGCTGTCCTCGCCGCCGCCTCGCTCGTCTCCTACGTCCGTGCGAAGGCCGATTCGCTGGGCCTGCCGATGACCAACGGCGGGGTGTTCGGGGGGCTCATGGAGCGGGCGGAGCGCATGATCCTCCTCGGGGCCGGCTTCCTCGAGCCGTGGCTGCTCGTGCCGGTGCTGTGGGCGCTGTTCGGCCTCACCATGCTCACCGCGATCGCCCGCTTCGTCACCGCATGGCGCGCGGCGGAGGGTCCCGTGCTCAGCGAGCGTGAGACGCACGCCGGGGCCCGCACGCCGTCCGGGTTCTCGTGGCGGTCGGAGCGGAGCGCGCGGAGCCGGTCGGTCCGGCGCGCGAGGCGCGACGGGTACCTCGTCCCCGGGCAGCCGCGGGGAGAGCTCGCCGCGCGCTGGCGCGCCCGCCGCCAGGAGGCGCTCGAGAGCCGTACGGCACGTGCGCGTGCGCGCCGCGAGCGCACCGAGGCCGCCCGCGCCGCCCGTGTCCCGCACGGCGCGTCTCGCTCGGGGCATCGAGGCCCGCGGGGCTCCGGCCCGGCCGACCGTGGCGTCTGAGCGGTTCCGGGCTGCCGCGACCTTCCTCGCCTACCGGATCTCGGGGGCAGGCCTCGGCGTCCTGCCGGAGCCGGTCGCCTCCGCCGTCGCCGCGTTGGTCGGGAGCGCCATGGCCCGCAGGCCGCACGGCAGCCTCCAGATACGCGAGCGGCACCTCGAGCGCGTGCTCGCCTCGGCGTCCCCTGCGGTCGCGCCAGACCCGGCGGTGGTGCGCCGGTGGGCGCGCCGCTCGTACCGCAGCTACGCGAGGTACTGGGTCGAAGGCGCACGCCTGCCGTCGACGAGGCCCGAGGTGGTGCGGAGCCGGTTCGTGCTCGATTGGGGCTACCGGCACCTCGAGCAGGCGTTCGCGTCGGGCCGCGGCGTCCTGCTCGCGCTGCCCCACGTCGGCAGCTGGGAATGGGGCGGAGCGTGGCTCGCCCTGGAAGGCCACCCGATGACGAGCGTCGCGGAGCGGATCGAGCCGCCGGCGCTCTTCCGCTGGTTCCTGGAGAAGCGGGAGGCGATGGGGCTGCGGATCGTGCCGCTCGGCGACGAGTCGACCCACACGCTGCTGCGCGAGCTCCGGAAGGGGGGGCTCGTCGGGCTGGTGTGCGACAGGGACATCGCCGGGGGCGGCATCCCCGTCGAGTTCTTCGGCGAGGAGACGACGCTTCCCGCGGGTCCCGCGACGCTCGCGCTGCGCACCGGCGCGGCCCTGATCCCGGCCGTCATCTACAGCGGTCCGGCCGAGTCGCACGTTGCGGTGGTCACAGCGCCGCTGGACACGACGCGCACCGGGCCGCTGCGCACCGACGTGGTCCGGCTGACGACCGAGCTGGCGAGCGCGTTCGAGTGGATGGTGCGCCGGGCGCCCGAGCAGTGGTATCTCTACGGGCCGAACTGGCCGAGCGACCGTGAAGCCTGACGCGGCGCCCGAGGCAGCGCCCGGCGCCGCCCACGGGTTGCGCGTCGCCATGGTCTGCCCGTACGACCTGTCGCGGCCTGGAGGCGTGCAGGGTCAGGCGCTCGGCCTCGCACGGGCGCTGCAGCGCCTGGGTCACGAGGTCGTCGTGGTCGCACCCGACGACCGGGGACCGGGCTGGGCGACGGCCCACCTCTACGTGACCGGTCGCTCGATCGGCGTGCGCTCGAACGGGTCGGTCGCGCCGGTCTCGGTGTCGCCGCTGGCCGCCAAGCGCGCCGTCGGCGCGGTGCAGGAGTGGCGTGCCGACGTGGTGCACCTGCACGAGCCGCTCGCGCCCGCCCTCGGCTACGGCTTCCTGCTCGTCCACCGGTGGCCGACCGTCGCCACCTTCCACCGTTCGGGCGTCCTGCGGGCGTCGTCGCTCGCGACGCCCGCCGCGCGCTGGGCATGCCACCGCATCGACGTGCGGGTCGCCGTGTCCGAGGTCGCCCGGCAGAACGCGGCGTCGCTGTGCCGGGGCGAGTACGAGGTGCTCTTCAACGGGGTGGACCTGGACCGCTTCGTGCGAGCCCGGCCGGTCGAGCCCGCGGCCCCCGCCGTCCTGTTCCTCGGGCGCCACGAGCGTCGCAAGGGGCTCGGCGTCCTCCTCGAGGCGTTCTCGCAGCTCCCGTCGTCCTGGGCGCAGGGAGCGGCCGGCGGCCCGGCGGCGGAGCTGTGGGTGGTCGGCGATGGTCCCGAGACCGCCGCGTTGCGCGCACGGTACCCGGAGTCGGCACGCCTGCGCTGGCTCGGGGTGGTGAGCGACGAGGAGGTCGCCAACCGGCTCGCGGGCGCCACCGTGCTGTGCGCGCCGTCGCTCGCCGGTGAGTCGTTCGGCATGGTGCTCCTCGAGGCGATGGCCGCACGGTGCCGGGTCGTGGCCTCGGACATCCCGGGGTACCGGGAGGCGGCCGGTCCGCACGCGAAGCTCGTCCCGCCCGGTGACGTCGGCGCCCTGCGTGCAGCGCTGGCTGCGGTGCTGCGCGAGCCGCGGGACGAGGGTGCGCTCGACGGCGCGGCGGCCCACGCAGGCGCGTGGTCGATGGACCACCTCGCGCGTCGCTACGCCGACGCCTACCGGCGCGCCGCCGGGCTGCACGCCGGAACGGCGGGACTGGCCGGCGTCCCCTCGGGCCGGGCGGGTGGCAGGGCTCGCAGCGGTAACGTGGTCGCACGATGAGCGAGGCCGGCGCGGAGCGCCAGGGCGCCGCGGCGCGACGTCGCAGGCGGGGAGCCGGCGCGGGGCGAGCCGACGCGCCGCAGGATGCCGGGCAGGCGGCGCGGGGCGGGAACGCCACTCGCGCCGAGCCCGGAGCCGTTGCCAAGCCGCCAGCCCGCGCCAAGCCGCCAGCCGGCGCCAAGCCGCCAGCCGGCGCCAAGCCGCCAGTCGGCGCCAAGCCACCAGCGCCGTCGAACGCGCGCCGAGGCGCCCGCCAACCCGCTCGCCGGGAACGGGGGCCAAGGAAGCCCGCGCCCGCGCCCAGGAGGCCGGCGCACCCGCGGACGGGGTCCGCCGCGGCGACCGCCGTCGAGACGCATGCCGGGGCGCACGACCTGGCCGACGCCGAGACCGCGGCGCGCCGGCGTGCGAACGCCCGGCGGATGCGCGTGCTCGTGACCGGCGCCGCCGCGGGGCCCGCGATCGTGCTCGGCGTCGTCATCGGGACCGTGCTCGGCGCGGCCGCCGGTGCGGTCGCGGCTGGCGCGGTGTTCCTCGCCGTGGCCGTCCTCCTCGCCGAGGTGTCGATGGCGTTCGCGCTCCGCATGATCGGCGGCGTCCCGGTGCGCGACGGCGCGCTGCCCGCGCTCGCGAACCAGGTCGAAGGGTTGTGCGCGACGCTCGGGGTGTCCCAACCGGAGCTCCGTCTCCTGGACGACCCGGTCGCGAACGCCTGCGCGCTCGCCGGGCGAGGCGGGCGCGCCGTGCTGGTGGTGACGTCCGGGTTGCTCGAGCTGCTCGGTCTGATCGAGATGGAGGGGGTCGTCGCGCACGAGCTCGTGCACGTGCGACGGCGCGACGCCGCGGTGTCGACGGTGGCGATCGCGACCGCTGGCGCCGTCGCGTGGACGACGGGGCGTGACGGGCTGGTGCACCTCGCGGTGGGCCAAGGACGCGAGTACGGGGCGGACCAGGCGGCCGCCCTGGCCGTGCGCTACCCCCCGGGCCTGCGCGGCGCGCTGGCCTCCATGGGCGGCCGTCCGCCGGGGCAGGGATCGCCGTTCTCGGGCCGACGCTGGGCCGCGACCCGTTGGGTCTGGATCGATCCGATGGTCGGCGCCGCGGTGCGGGCGCCGGTGGGCGAGCTCGACGCGACCGCCGTCCGCATCGACGCGCTGGCGGAGCTCTAGCCGCCTCGAGAGCCGGCCCGTGGCAAGGAGCGCCGACGCAGCCGGTAGCATGGGTGTCATGGCGACGGCGAACGGGGGGCGGGCGACGGGGACCTTCACCGTGAAGCGCGGCCTTGCCGACATGCTGCGCGGTGGCGTGATCATGGACGTGGTCGACGCGGAGCAGGCGAAGATCGCCGAGGACGCCGGCGCGGTCTCGGTGATGGCGCTCGAACGCGTCCCCGCAGACATCCGGCGCGATGGCGGTGTCGCCAGGATGAGCGACCCGGCCCTGGTCGACGGCATCCAGCAGGCCGTCACCGTCCCGGTGATGGCCAAGGCGCGCATCGGCCACTTCGCCGAGGCGCAGGTCCTGCAGGCCCTCGGCGTCGACTACATCGACGAGAGCGAGGTGCTGACCCCCGCCGACGAAGCCCACCACATCGACAAGTGGGCGTTCACGGTGCCGTTCGTCTGCGGCGCCACGAACCTCGGCGAGGCCCTGCGGCGGATCTCCGAGGGCGCGGCGATGATCCGCTCCAAGGGCGAGGCTGGCACCGGCAACATCGTCGAGGCGGTGCGCCACCTGCGCGCCATCCTCGGGGACATCAGAAAGATCACCCAGGCCGACAGCGCGGAGCTCTACGCGTGGGCGAAGGAGCTGCGCGCGCCCATCGGCCTCGTGCAGGAGCTCGCGGAGACCGGCAAGCTCTCCGTGCCGCTCTTCTGCGCCGGCGGCATCGCGACGCCTGCGGACGCGTCGCTCGTCATGCAGCTCGGCGCCGAGGCGGTGTTCGTCGGCTCGGGCATCTTCAAGAGCCAGGACCCGGCGCGCCGGGCGCGGGCGATCGTGGAGGCGACCACCCACTACGAGGACGCCGATCACGTCGCAAAGGTCAGCCGAGGGCTCGGCGACGCCATGCGCGGCGAGGAGCTGTCCGAGCTCAGCGAGCGTCTGGCCGAGCGCGGCTGGTAGCGGTGGAGGAGCCGGCGGCGACCGTCGGCGTCCTCGCCCTCCAAGGCGACGTCCTGGAGCACGAGGCCGCGTTTGCCGACGTGGGCGTGGTCACGCGTCGCGTGCGGCGACCAGCGGACCTCGGCGGCATCGACGGCTTGGTGCTGCCAGGCGGTGAGTCGACGACGCTCTCGATGCTGCTCGAGTCCTCCGGGCTCTTCGAGCCGATCGCGCAGGAAGTCGCCCGCGGGCTCCCCACGTTCGGGACCTGCGCGGGGCTGATACTCCTGGCGGGACGGGTGGAGGACGGCAGAGGAGACCAGCGGACGTTCTCCGCGCTGGACTGTGCGGTCCGTCGCAACGGCTACGGCCCGCAGCGGTTCTCCTTCGAAGGCGTGGCCCAGCCCGTGGGGGACGCGCTGGACGCCGGCGAGGGGCCGCTCCCCGCGGTCTTCATCCGGGCGCCGCTCGTCACCGAGGTGTGGGGGGGCGCCGAGGTCCTCGCGACGGAGAGCTCGCAGGGCTCGGGCGGCGGGCCCGCCCCCGTGGTCCTCCGCCAGGGGCACGTGCTGGGCGCGACCTTCCATCCCGAGCTCACCGGGGACAGACGGCTGCATCGGCTGTTCTCTTCGATGGCGGGGTGCACGAAGCGGGCGCCGGCCGCATCGTCGGCACGCCTCGCGACCCGGTCGTTGGGGCGCCCGCCGCCAGGCGAGGCGGTGCCGGCCCGGCGGTAGCATCGCGTGCTCGGGACCGGCGGCTCGGGACCGGCGGCTCGGGACCGGAGGCTCGGGCACGGGTGCGAGGCTGCGGGACCGGGTCGCCGGGCGCGGCGCAGGAGCGAGGGAGCGGCCCCAGGGCATCGCGGTGCCGACGCCGGACCACGCAGGGACGCAGGCTCGTAGGACGCAGGGAGGACGCACAGCGATGTCGGGTCATTCGAAGTGGGCAACCACCAAGTACCGCAAGGGCGCCCAGGATGCCGCACGCTCGAAACGGTTTGTGAAGCACATCCGCTCGCTCGAGGTCGCGGCTCGAGAGGGCGGCGGCGACATCAACAACAACGCGGCGCTGCGCACCGCGTTCGAGCGCGCGCGCGCCGACTCGATGCCGATGGACACGATCGAGCGCGCGATCAAGCGAGGCACCGGCGAGCTCGAGGGGGTGCGCTACGAGGCCGTCTCCTACGAGGGGTACGCACCGGGCGGCGTGGCGGTCATCGTCGAGACCCTCACCGACAACAGGAACCGCACCGCGGCCGAGCTTCGCAACCTGTTCACGAGGAACGGCGGTTCGCTCGCGGAGCCCGGGGCGGTGAGCTGGCAGTTCGAGCGCAAGGGCGTGGTCGAGCTCGAGCGCTCCCTCGACGAGGACGAGATCACCGAGGCAGCCGCCGACGCGGGAGCCGAGGACGTCGTCGACGTGGGGGAGCGGTGGCAGGTGGTGTCCGCCGCGACCGACCTCGCCGCAGTGCGCGCGGCCCTCGAGGCTTCGGGCATGGCAGCCGTCAGCGCCGAGCTCACGCTGGTGCCGACCACGACCGTCGAGATCACCGGCTCCCAGGAAGCCCAGCGCGTGCTCCGGCTCCTGGAGGCGATCGAGGACCACGACGACGTCCAGGCCGTGCACGCGAACTACGACATGCCCGACACGGTCCTGGCCGCCTACGCGGGCTGAGGAAAGCCACCGCCGGGGCGCGTCGCTCGGCTAGCGTCGAACGCATGTTCGTACTTGGCATCGATCCGGGTCTGTCGCGCTGCGGGTACGGGCTCGTCGCCGACTCCGGCGACTGCGCCACGCGGCCGGGCGGCGCAGTCGCCGTGACCGCCGGGGTGCTGGAGACCGATCCGGGCGCCGCGCTGCCCGAGCGGCTGCGGCTCCTGCGCGACGAGCTGCGTCGCCTGATGGCCGAGCACCGCCCGGACGTGGTGGCGGTGGAGCGAGTGTTCTTCCAGGTGAACGCCCGCACGGCGATGTCCGTCGGCCAGGCGAGCGGGCTCGCGCTCGCGGAGGCGGCGGCGGCGGGCGCCGACGTCGCGCAGTACACCTCCAACGAGGTGAAGCAGGCCCTGGCCGCCTGGGGCGCCGCCGACAAGGCGCAGGTGCGCCGCATGGTCGCGACGGTGCTGGGGCTCGACGCCGTCCCGGGACCGCCCGACGTCGCGGACGCGCTCGCCCTCGCGGTCTGCCACCTCTTCGCGGCGCCCGTGCGCCGCGCCGTCGCCGAGGCACGACGGTGATCGGCTCGCTGCGCGGGACGCTCACGTGGCGGGGCGCCGACGGGGAGCTGCTCGTGGAGGTCGGCGGCGTCGGCTACCGCGTCTCGGTCCCCACCCCGACGGCCGCGGCGCTCGGCGCCCTCGGGAGCGAGGTCCTCCTCCATGTCCACACCCACGTCCGTGAGGACGCGTTCGTGCTCTACGGCTTCGCGCACGACGACGAGCGCCGGTGCTTCGAGGCCCTCCTCGGCGCCCACGGCGTCGGGCCCTCGCTCGCCCTGTCGGTGCTCTCGGCGCTCTCACCCGCCGCCCTCTCCACCGCGGTCCTGGAGGACGACGCCGAGACGCTCTGCGCGGTGCCCGGGATCGGCCGGAAGACGGCCGCGCGCCTCCTCATCGACCTGAAGAGCCGGCTCGACCTGCCCGACCTCACCTCCGCCGGCGCCGTGGCGGGGTCCGCGCGGGCCGAGGCGCGTGCGGCACTCGCGGAGCTGGGCTACGGACCCGAGGAGATCCGCAGGGCGCTCGAGGGGCGGCGCGAGGATGTCGGGGTGGAGGAGCTCCTCAGGATCGCGCTGCGGGACCTCTCCGCCCGATGACGCGCAGGGAGGTCCTCGCCGTGCCGCAGGGGGAGGTCCCCGGCGCCGGTTCCGAGCGTCCGCGTGCCGTCGACCCGTCTCCTGCTCCCGACGACGACGCGGAGTACGACGCCGACCTCCGACCTCGGCGGCTGGGCGAGTTCGTCGGCCAGGCCGATCTCGTGGAGCACCTCGGCATCGTGCTCCAGGCGGCGCGTGGCCGCCGCCAGCCCGTCGACCACATCCTGTTCGCCGGTCCGCCGGGCCTCGGAAAGACGTCCCTCGCCGGGATCGTCGCCGCGGAGATGGGCGTCGGTCTCCGGGTGACCTCGGGGCCGGTGCTCGCTCGTGCCGGCGACCTCGCGGCGCTGCTCACCGACCTCCAAGAGGGCGACGTGCTCTTCATCGACGAGATCCACCGTCTCCACCGCTCGATCGAAGAGGTCCTCTATCCCGCGATGGAGGACGCGAAGATCGACATCCTCATCGGAAAGGGCCCCACGGCGCGGTCCATCCGGCTCGACCTGCCCCGCTTCACGCTCGTCGGCGCGACGACGAGGACGGGGCTGGTCGCCGGGCCGCTCCGGGACCGGTTCGGGTTCGTGGGACGCCTCGACCTCTACGAGCCGGGGGACCTCGAGGCGATCGTGCTGCGCTCGGCTGCCATCCTCGGCGTGGAGATCCACCCCGAAGGCGCCCGGTGCATCTCGGCGAGAGCGCGCGGCACCCCCCGGGTCGCGAACCGGCTGCTCCGAAGGGTGCGCGACTTCGCAGAGGTCCGCGGCGACGGCACGGTGAGCGCGCGCACCGCGGAAGAGGGCCTCGAGCTGTTCGGGATCGACGAGCTCGGTCTCGACAAGGTCGACCGTGCGATCCTCCAGGCCCTGTGCGAGCGGTTCGGCGGGAAGCCGGTCGGGCTCACCACGCTGGCGCAGTGCGTGGGGGAGGAGCCGGACACCATCGAGGACGCGTACGAGCCCTACCTGCTGCAGCAGGGCCTGCTCCAGCGCACGCCGCGTGGGCGGACGCCCACGGCGCGCGCGTGGAGGCACCTGGGCGCGGCGCCCCCCGAGGTCGCCCTGTTCTGACCGGAGTCGCCCGCCCGGAGTCGCCTACCCGGACGGGAGTCGAGCTCAGGCGGGGGGCGGGGGGTCGTAGCGATAGCCGAAGCCGCGCACGGTGCGCAGCGGGGAGCCCTCGGGCTCCCATCCCAGCTTGCGCCGGAGGCGGAGCACCGCGTACTTCACCCGCGTCGACGCGAGCTCACCCCGTCTCCATGCGAGCTCGACGAGCCGGTCGGCGGACAGCACCTCTCCTGCGTGACGCACGAGCGCCGAGAGCAGCCGGTACTCGATCGGCGTGAGCGGCACGACGACGCCGTCGAGGAAGGCCCGGTAGCTGACGAAGTCCACTCGGAGGTGACCGTCGTCGAAGCCCGCGCGGCCCGCCGAGGGCGGAGGCACGCGGCGGCGCACGGCGTTGATCCGGGCCAGCAGCTCGGCATGGCTGAACGGCTTGCTCAGGTAGTCGTCGGCACCGGTGCTCAGTCCCCGCACCCTCTCCGCCTCGGCCGAACAGCCGGAGAGCACCAGCACCGGCACGTCGCTCATGTCGCGGATCCTCGAGAGCACCTCCCAGCCGTCGAGGTCCGGGAGCACGAGATCCAGGATGACCACGTCTGGCCGCGTCTCGTGGAAGGTTCGGAGGCCCTCCCGGGCGGTCGCCGACTCCTGCACGAGGTAGCCGTCGCCGCTCAGCAGCGTGAGCAGCAGACGACGGACGTCCGGGTCGTCTTCGATCGCGAGGACCGTTCCTCTGCCGGGTCCTCTGCCGGGACTCGCCTCCACCGTTGGCACCCCCGCCGGAGAGATCTCCGGGGGCATGCTACCCGCCCGTCGCGGGGCCGAGGAGCTCCCGCCTGCCTCGCGGAGCCTGCGGGGACGCAGGCGCGCCGCCTGGGCGTGCTGCAGGCTGTATCGTGGCATCTCCGTGCGGGTGAACCAGTTCGAAGACATCTGCCCGAGGGGGTGGTCCGAATGACCGGTGCGATCTACGCACTGCTGGCCGCGTCGGGCAAGACGACGAGCAGCAGCAGCGGGACGACCTTCATCGTGTTCCTGGTGCTGATCGCGCTCGTCGGCTATTTCCTGCTCATCCGCCCGCAGAAGCAAAAGCAGCGGCGCCAGCGCGAGCAGCAGTCGGCGGTCGGGGTGGGCGACGATGTCGTCACCGTGGGTGGCATCGTCGGCAAGGTGATCGCGGTCGACGCAGACCGGGTGACGATCGTGTCTGGCGGCGACACGGTGGGGTTCCCGGCCGTCGGCAACGAGCCCACGCGGCTCGTGCTCGTACGCAACGCGATCTCTCGGAAGATCGACCCACCGCTGCCCGACATGACGTCTGACGGCCTCGACGAGAGCACCGACGCGGAGGGTGACGAGGATGACGAGGCGAGCGATGACGCCCAGACCTTCGACGGCCACCTGAACGGGCACGCCGGCACGCTCGGCAACGGCTCTGCGGAGGGCGTCGAGAGCGAAAGCGAGGGCACGAGCTCGTGAGCCCCCCGTCGTCGCGCGCACAGGCACGACGGCAGCGGTCATTGGTGATCAGCCTGACGATCGTCATCGTGGTAGCGGTCGGCTCGCTCGCCGGGGTGCTGGCCGCACGCTGGTCCCCGCGCCTCGGGCTCGACCTCAACGGCGGGTTGTCGGTCATCTACAAGCCGGCGCACAAGGTGTCGCAGACAGACCTGAACCAGACCGTGACCATCCTCACGGACCGCGTGAACGGGCTCGGTGTGTCCGGGGCGACAGTCGGCACTCAGGGCGGCGACATCATCGTGCAGGTGCCCGGTGTGAAGAACGGGCAGCAGATCCTGAAGACGATCGGGCAGACCGCCCAGCTGTACTTCCGACCTGCGCTCTGCGGAGCGCCGGCGTTCGTCGGGAAGTCCTCCAAGTCCACGAAGCCCGCGGGCGCGCAGCTCCCGGCCTGCCCTCCGACGAGCCAGCTGACCGAGGCGAACCTGGGCGTGGTCCCGTCGACGGGCACAACATTCCACGAGAACTCCGTCCCGGCCGATCCCGTGCTCGCCGACTACCCCAGCACGTCGCCGACAAAGGACTTCAGGACAAAGACGGTGCTCCTGCCGGAGATCCCCGGTGCCGGGCAGTACACACGGTACCTGCTCGGCCCCGCCGCCCTCACAGGTCACGCGGTCGCCCACGCGGTCGCCCAGCAGACACAGCTGGGCCGATGGGTCGTGAACTACACGCTCACGGCGAAGGGCTCTCCCGCCTGGGACAAGCTCGCGCAGAAGTACTTCCACCAGATCATCGCGATCGAGCTCGACGGCCAGGTGTACTCGGCACCGATCATCCAGCCTGGGCAATCGACGTTCTCGTCGTTCGACGGGAAGGGCGAGATCTCGGGCCACCTCACCGAGGCGCAGGCGAAGACGCTCGCACTCGCCATGCAGTTCGGGTCGTTGCCGGTGCGGTTGATCCCCCAGACGACCGAGACGGTCTCACCGACCCTCGGCCACTCCGCGCTCGTCGCCGGACTCGGAGCAGGGCTGGCGGGGCTGTTGCTCGTCCTGCTCTACACGATCGTGTACTACCGACTGCTCGGCATCGTCGTGTTCAGCGGCCTCGCGGTGACCGGGGCGCTCCTGTGGGTGATCATCTCGGCGCTCGGGCACACCTCGGTGGCGCCGAGCTTCGACCTCGCCGGGGTGACGGGCGTCATCGTGTCGATCGGCATCACGGTCGACTCCTACATCGTCTACTTCGAACGCCTGAAGGACGAGACCAGGGCCGGCCGGACGGTGCGGACCAGCGTGGACCGGGGATTCGCCAGCGCGTGGCGGACGGTGCTGGCGGCGGACACGGTCTCGCTCGGCGCGGCGGTCGTCCTGTTCTTCGTGGCGGTGGGCGCGGTCAAGGGGTTCGCGTTCTTCCTCGGCCTCTCCACGTTGATGGACGTCTTCATGACGTACTTCTTCACGCGGCCGCTCGTCGTGCTGCTCGGGCGTAACGAGCGGCTCGCCGGCGCCGGCCGGATGGGCATCGCGAGGGGTCTGGCAGTGAGCTCCGGGCAGGAGCCGGCATGAGCCCGGGCGGCGACAGGCGCGGGGCCGGCGACGGCGAGGTCGCGGACGGGGCCGGCGAGCTCGGGAACGTGGACGCCTCTGGATCGGCCCCGGACGGGGACTCCGATGCCGCCGCCGCCGGGCAGGAGGGGCTCGGGGGTCCGGGGGGGGTGACCGGCCAGGGGGCGGACGGCGGCGCGCCCGCGCCCGACGAAGACGGCGCCGGGGACGTCACCGAGAGTGAGCTCGTCGACGAAGAGGTGGAGCGGCTCGCCGCGCGGTCAACCGGGGGGCGGCGGCCGCGGCGCACGGGGCCGTTCCGGCGCCTCTACCGCGGCGAGACCTCGTTCGACTTCGTGGGCAGGCGGAGGTGGTGGATCACCATCTCCTCGGCCATCATCCTTGCCGGCATCGCGTCGCTCGGCGTCCGCGGGCTCAACCTCGGCATCACATTCAAGGGGGGCGACGCCTGGACCGTGAAGGCGCACGGCGTCACCCAGACGCACGCGATGAGCGCGGTCGAGGCCGCCGGGCTGACCCAGCCGACGGTCGAGCTGCTCGGGACCGGCAGCAGCCAGACCGTGCGGGTCACCGCCGACCTGAACAGCCTCGGCACACGGGCGCGGGCTGCAGAGGTCACACGGGTCATCGACGCCCTCGCGAAGGTCACCAAACAGCCGGTCACCTCGGTGTCGGTCACAACCGTCGGGCCCACCTGGGGAGGCCAGGTCACGCAGAAAGCGGTGATCGCGCTCATCGTCTTCCTGGTCCTCGTGGCGGTGTACATCAGCCTCCGGTTCGAGCCGAAGATGGCCGTCGCCGCGTTCATCGCGCTCCTCCACGACCTGCTCGTGACGGCGGGCGTCTACTCGCTGACGGGCTTCCAGGTGACCCCGGACACCGTGATCGCGGTGCTGACGATCCTCGGCTACTCGCTCTACGACACCGTCGTCGTGTTCGACCGCGTCCGGGACAACAGCAAGGGGCTCGGCGCCACCGGCCGGATGACCTACACGGACATGGTCAACCTCTCGATGAACCAGACCTTGGCGCGCTCGATCAACACCTCGCTGGTCGCGATCATGCCGGTCCTGGCGGTGCTGCTCATCGGCGCGGAGCTCCTCGGGGCGACGACCCTCCAGAATTACGGCCTCGCCCTCTTCGTCGGGCTGTGCTCCGGCGCCTATTCGTCGATCTTCATCGCCTCGCCGATCCTGGCGTGGCTGAAAGAGCGCGAGCCCCGCTACACGGCCATCCGCCAGCGCATCGAGTCGAAGGGCGAGCGCTTGGGGCTGCTCACGCCGAAGGCCGCGGCGGCGCTGCTCGGCGCGTCGGCCGGCGGCGGCGCGCTCCGCATGTCTCGAGACGGCGGGGTCCGGTCCCGCGCGATCCGCCCCGGTCAGGGCCGCGCCGCAGCGCGCCCAGGCGCGCAGGCGCGGGGCGCGGCGACGGCGACGCTCGAGCCCGATGCGGCGCCGGCCGCCGCCGGGACGCCGTCCGGCACCGCCGCCGGTGGGCCGTCCAGGACGGCCGCCGCCGGGACGCCGTCCAGGACCGCCGGGGCGCCTCGCGGCGGGTCCAGGCCCCAGCAGCGCCAGTCGGCCGCACGCCGCCAGGCCTCTCGCCCGCGCAAGGGGGGGAAGGGCAAGCGCCGCCGCTAGTCGCCCTGCCTGTCGCGGTCGGATGGGAACGGCTCGGAGCACCGCAACGGGTAGTTTGAAGGGATGGTGACGCTGGCAGCGGTCGGCGGCGAGGACGCCTCCCACGTGGAGCCCGGCCACCTGGGCGAGCTGCTGGACCTGGTGCTCCGGACCTTTGCCGCCCGCCATCCCCGGGCCGACGTCACGCCGATCCTCCGCGCCGCCGCGATGGCGGCGAAGGCTCACGACGGCCAATTCCGGCTCTCTGGCGAGGCGTTCGTCACCCACCCGATCGCCGTCGCGGGGATCGTCGCCGAGCTCGGCCTCGACGCCCCCTCGGTCGCGGCGGCGCTCCTCCACGACGCAGTCGAGGACACCGGGCTCAGCCTGGAGGTGCTGGAAGCGGAGCTCGGCCCGGTCGTCGCGGGGATCGTCGACGGGGTGACGAAGCTCGACCGGCTCCAGTTCGACTCGAAGGAGCAGCAGCAGGCCGCCACCATCCGAAAGATGCTGCTCGCGATGGCGAGCGACTGGCGGGTCCTGCTCATCAAGCTCGCCGACCGGCTCCACAACATGCGGACCCTCGCGGTGATGCCCGAGTGGAAGCAGCGGCGGATCGCCACTGAGACCTTCGACGTCTACGCCCCGTTGGCGCACCGCCTTGGGGTCCAGCAGGTCCGATGGCAGCTGGAGGACCTCGCGTTCGCGACCCTGCACCCGAGACGGTACGCGGAGATCGAGCAGATGGTCGCGGTCCGGGCCCCGCAGCGCGAGGAGTACCTCGCGCGGGTCCTCGTCTCGGTGCGCGAGCGGTTGTCCGCAGCCGGCATCGAGGCGGAGGTGACCGGTCGTCCGAAACATCTCTGGAGCATCTACGAGAAGATGGTCGTGCGCGGCAAGCAGTTCGACGACATCCACGACCTCGTCGGCATGCGGGTGGTCGTCGCATCCGAGAAGGACTGTTGGGCGGCGCTCGGGGCGATCCACGCGATCTGGCCGCCGGTGCAGGGCCGCTTCAAGGACTACATCAACACGCCGAAGTTCAACCTCTACCAGTCGCTGCACACCACCGTGATCGGCCTCGACGGCAAGCCCATCGAGGTCCAGATCCGGACCCACGAGATGCACCGGCGGGCGGAGTACGGCATTGCCGCGCACTGGGGCTACAAGGAGAAGGAAGACGTCTCGTCGGAGATCGCCTGGATGCAGCGGATCTCCGACGTGGACCAGGAGACGACCGACCCGCTCGAGTTCCTCGAAGCCTTGAAGCTGGACCTCGAGCAGGACGAGGTCTACGTGTTCACCCCCAAGGGGAAGGTCATCGCCCTCCCGGCACGCTCGACGCCCGTCGACTTCGCGTACGCGATCCACACGGAGGTCGGTCACCGCTGCATCGGGGCGCGGGTCAACGGAAGGCTCGTCCCGCTGGACACGAAGCTCACCTCCGCCGACACGGTCGAGATCTTCACCACGAAGTCCCCGACGGCTGCGCCGTCGCGCGACTGGCTCGACATCGTCGCGTCCTCGAGGGCGCGCAACAAGATCCGCCAGTGGTTCAGCCGGGAGCGGCGCGAGGACGCGATCGAGACGGGCAGGGAGGAGCTCGCGAAGGCTCTGCGGCGCGAAGGCATGCCGCTGCAGAAGGTCATGGCGTCGAACGCGCTCATGCAGGTGGGGGCGGCGATGAACCTGGCCGACACGGACGCCCTGTTCGCTTCCATCGGCGAGCACCAGGTGTCCGCGCAGTCGATCGTCCAGCGGCTGGTGCGCGAGCTGCGCCCTGGTGAGCCCGAGCAGCTGCCGACGACCGCCACCCTCACGGCGGGGCGCACGCGGCGGAGCCGCCTCCCCGCAGCCGGCCTCTACGTCGAGGGGCTCGACGACGTCATGGTGCACCTGGCGCGGTGCTGCACGCCCGTGCCGGGCGACCAGATCCTCGGGTTCGTGACCCAGGGCCGGGGAGTGTCGGTGCACCGCGCCGACTGCTCCAACGCGACGGCGCTCTCCCGGCGGTCCCAGGAGCGGTTGATCGAGGTGGAGTGGGACCGGGGGGTCGAAGGAATCTTCCTCGCCACGGTGGAGGTCCTCGCCTTCGACCGCGAGCGGCTCCTGTCGGACGTGAGCCGCGTGGTGTCCGAGCATCACTTGAACATCGTGGCCTCCCGCACCGCGACCACCCCCGACCGGGTTAGCCGGATGTCGTTCGAGGTGGAGCTCGCCGACCCCACGCACCTGCAGTCGGTGCTGGCGTCGCTCAAGCACCTCGACGGCGTGTTCGACGCGTACCGCCTCCTGCCCGGCAAGAAGGCCTGACGGTGACCGAAGGGCCCGGCGAACGGGTGCCGGCGCGCGCCCCGACCGGCACGAGAGACCTCCTCTGGCCCGAGTCGTGGCGGTTCGAAGAGGCCGCGGCGCGTTTTCGGGCGCTCGTGGAGACCGCAGGGTACGGCCTCATCCAGAGCCCCGTGTTCGAGTACGCGTGGGTCTTCCGGCGCGGCATCGGCGAGCAGAACGACGTCGTGGGCAAGGAGATGTACGAGTTCAGCGACCGCGACGGCCAGATGCTGGCGCTGCGCCCCGAGGGGACCGCGTCGGTCGTGCGCGCGTACCTGCAGCACCGCCCCGGCCTGCCGTGGAAGGCGTGGTACATGGCGCCGTTGCTGCGCCACGAGCGTCCCCAGGCCGCGCGCTACCGCCAGCACCACCAGCTCGGGGTCGAGGCGCTCGGCGTCGCGGACGCCGACCTCGACGTGGAGGTGATCTGGGTCGCGCACGCGTTCTTCGCGAGCTTGGGTCTCGCCGACTACTCGCTGCGCATCGGCTCCATGGGCGACGCCGCGTGCCGTCCCGCGTACCTCGTGGACTTGCGCGCGTTCCTGGAGGCACACTGGGGCGAGCTGTGCGACGAGCACCGAGAACGCTTTCGGGCCAACCCTATGCGGGTGTTCGACTGCAAGCGTCCGGAGTGCCGTGCCGTGACGACCGCGGCGCCGAAGCTCGTCGACCACCTCTGCGAGGAGTGCGCAGCGCATTACGCCCGGGTCCAGGAGGGCCTCGGCTCGCTCGGCGTCGCCTTCGAGATCGACCCCCGGCTCGTACGCGGGTTCGACTACTACACGCGCACGACCTTCGAGTTCGCGTCGGGAGCCATCGAGGCGGCGCAGAACGCGATGTGCGGCGGCGGCCGCTACGACGAGCTGGTGGGGATGCTCGGAGGGCCCCCCACGCCGGGCGTCGGCTTCGGCATGGGGATCGAACGGGTCCTCGTCGCGTGCGACGCCGAAGGGGTCTTCCCCGTGGACCCGCCGGCGCTCGGCGCCTTCGTCGTCGACGTCGCCGGGGGCGACACCGCCCGCGCGATCACCGCCCGGCTTCGCGAGGCAGGGCTCGCGAGCGACCGTGCGTTCGACGGACGCTCGATGAAGGCCCAGATGAAGCTCGCCGACCGCTCGGGCGCGGCCGTCGCCCTGATCGTCGGGCCGGCGGAGGCGGCGGCGGGCACGGTGCTCGTGCGACCCCTGCGAGCCGGCGGCGACCAGGAGCCCGTGCCGCTCGAAGCCGTCGTCGACGCGGTGCGCGACGCAGTCGCCGGCGCCGGAGGGGGCGCGGCCGGACAGGGCGCGGCTGGGAAGGAGAGCCGGAGATGACGGGCGCGACGTCGATGCGAACGGGGCTGTGCGGCGAGGTGGGCCTCGACGACGTGGGCGCGCGGGTGCGGCTCTGCGGATGGGTCGCGCGGCGCCGGGAGCACGGCGAGCACCTGGCTTTCGTCGACCTGCGCGACCGCAGCGGGATCGTCCAGTGCGTCGTGGACACCTCGGTGGATCTTCGGAGCGAGTACGTCGTCGCCGTGTCGGGCGTGGTGCGCCGCCGGCCCGAAGGGATGGAGAACCCGAACCTCGAGACCGGGGAGGTGGAGATCGGGGACTGCACGGTCGAGGTCCTCTCGGTCGCCGAGCCTCCGCCGTTCCTCGTGGAGGACCGGGCCGACGTCGACGAGGCCGTGCGGCTCCGCCACCGCTACGTGGACCTCCGCCGTCCCCGGATGCAGGCGAACTTGCGGCTGCGGGCGACGGTCGTCTCGGCGATCCGGCGCGCGATGGAGCGCCAGGGGTTCTGCGAGATCGAGACCCCGCTCCTGTGGTCCCCGACCCCCGAAGGGGCGCGTGAGTTCGCGGTGCCGAGCCGGCTCCACCCCGGCGCCTTCTACGTCCTCCCGCAGAGCCCCCAGATCGCCAAGCAGCTGCTCATGGTCGGGGGGGTGGACCGCTACTACCAGATCGCACGGTGCCTGCGGGACGAGGACCTGCGCGCGGACCGCCAGTTCGAGTTCACCCAGCTCGACATGGAGGC
>JAKATH010000106.1 GCA_021828055.1 Actinomycetes bacterium | reverse complement strand
GACGAGGGGCGCGCCCATCGGGGGGCAGTCCCCTTCGGCGTGCCGCGGATCGAGGTCGCCGACATCGATCGGCCGCGAACCAAGGTGATGGCGCCCTCGGACTGCTCCGACTTCGCCGAGTACCTCGTCGCGCTCGGCATCGACCCGATGAGCCCGGACCCCGGCACCGTGGTGAAGACGACCCAGCTCGCCCTCGACGTCGAGCGCCGTCTCGCAGAGCAGTCGGGCCAGCCTTGAGCGGGCCGGTGCCAGATCTCACGCCCCTTCCGGACCTCGCCCACGACCGGGCGACCGCGGGGCCGCTGCGGACCCGGCTCCCCGTCTACGTCGACCTCCTCCCGCCGTGCAACGCGGCGTGCCCGGCGGGAGAGGACGTCCAGGGCTGGCTCGCCCACGTCCGGGCTGGCGACCCGGAGCGCGCGTGGCGCAGGCTGGTCCGGGACAACCCGCTCCCGGCCGTGCACGGGCGGGTCTGCTACCACCCCTGTGAGGACGACTGCAACCGGGCGCAGCTGGACGCGGCGGTCTCGATCCACGCCGTCGAGCGGTTCCTCGGCGACCTGGCGCTCGAGTCGGGATGGCGCCTCGACTCTCCTGCTCCCCCGACCGGGAAGAAGGTGCTCGTGATCGGCAGTGGCCCGAGCGGGCTCTCGGCCGCCTACCACCTGAGGCGGCTCGGCCACGCGGTCGAGGTCCGCGACGCCGGCGCCCGGCCTGGAGGGATGATGCGCTACGGCATCCCCCAATACCGGCTCCCGCGCGGCGTCCTCGACGCAGAGATCGCGCGCATCGAGGAGTCGGGGGTGCGCATCCTGAGCGGGCACCACGTCGAGGACCTCCTCGCCGAGCGCGAGGAGGGCGGCTTCGACGCGGTGTTCGCCGCGGTGGGCGCGCACCTCGCCAAGCACGTCGACATCCCTGCACGCGACGCCGGCCGCATCGTCGACGCGCTCTCGCTGCTCGGGCGCGTCGCCGCGGGCGAGCGACCGGCCATCGGCCGGCGCGTCGCGGTCTACGGCGGCGGCAACACCGCGATGGACGCCGCGCGCGTCGCCCGCCGCCTCGGCGCGGACGAGGCGCTCGTCGTCTACCGGCGCACGCGCGCCCAGATGCCCGCGCACGAAGAGGAAGCCGAGGAGGCCGAGCAAGAGGGTGTCAAGATGCACTGGCTCCGCACCATCAGTGCGTTCGACGCGCCCGACCTCCAGGTCGAGGTGATGGAGCTCGACGAATCGGGGTTCCCGCGCCCGACGGGCCGGTTCGAGGCGCTCGCTGCGGACACCGTGATCCTCGCGCTCGGCCAGGATGCCGAGACCGGCTTCCTGCGACAGGTCCCTGGGGTCGAGATCGAGCCCGACGGGACGGTGAAGGTGTCGGCGACGCTCGAGACGGGCTGCGCGGGAGTGTTCGCAGGCGGGGACATGGTGCCCAGCGAGCGCACCGTCACGGTCGGGGTAGGTCACGGGAAGAAGGCCGCGCGTCACATCGACGGATGGCTGCGCGGCGCGGGACCGGCGGCCGGCTCGAAGCACGCCGTCGCGACGTTCGAGGGGCTCCACCTGTGGTACTTCGGCGACGCGGCACGCCGTGCCGAGCCCATGGTCCCCGCTGCACGGCGCGTAGAAGGGTTCGCGGAGGTGAGAGGTGGGCTCGATCCGCTGGAAGCCGTCTTCGAGGGGACCCGCTGCCTGTCGTGCGGGAACTGCTTCGAGTGCGACGGCTGCCTCGGTGCCTGCCCGGAGGGGGCGGTGGTGAAGCTCGGCCCGGGCCTGCGGTATCGGATCGACGAGGACCGCTGCACCGGGTGCGCCGCCTGCTTCGACCAGTGTCCGGTCCATGCGATCGAGATGGTGGAGGTGACGCCATGACCCGGGCGACGGTCGACGGGAACGACGCCGTGGTGTCGGTCGCCTACAGGCTGAGCGAGGTCTGCTGCATCTACCCGATCACCCCCTCCTCGCCGATGGCCGAGCGCGCCGACGAGTGGTCGGCGGCCGGCCGCCCGAACGTCTGGGGGACGGTGCCGACGGTGCTCGAGATGCAGAGCGAGGGCGGCGCCGCGGGCGCGCTCCATGGCGCGTTGCAGAGCGGGGCGCTCGCCACGACCTTCACCGCTTCCCAGGGGCTCCTCCTCATGATCCCGAACCTCTACAAGATCGCCGGAGAGCTCACGCCCGCAGTGCTGCACGTGGCCGCGCGATCGGTCGCGACCCAGGCTCTGTCCATCTTCGGCGACCACTCCGACGTCATGGCGGTGCGGCAGACCGGCGTCGCGATGCTCGCTTCGGCGTCGGTCCAAGAGGCGCACGACCTGGCTCTGGTGGCGCACGCCTCGACGCTCCGGACGCGGGTGCCGTTCGTGCACTTCTTCGACGGGTTCCGCACCTCCCACGAGCTCAACACCGTCGAGCTCCTCGAAGACGGCGACCTCGGGGACCTCGTCCCCTCGGCGCTCGTCCGCGAGCACCGGGGCCGCGCGCTCGCCCCCGAGCGCGGGTTCATCCGCGGCACGGCGCAGAACCCCGACGTCTACTTCCAGGCGAGGGAGACGGTGAACCCGTTCTACGCAGCCGTCCCTCCGACCGTGGATGCGGTGATGGCCCGGATCGCGGAGAGGACCGGCCGCACGTACCACGTCGTGGACTACTCCGGGGACCCCGACGCGGAACGGGTGATCGTCGTCATGGGTTCGGCAGGGGAGACGGTGCGCGAGACCGTGCGCGCTCTCGTCGCCCGCGGGACACGCGTGGGCGTGGTGCAGGTCCGGCTCTACCGGCCCTTCCCGGCCGACGCGCTCGTGGCCTCGATGCCCTCGAGCGTTCGGACGGTCGCGGTCCTGGACCGGACGAAGGAACCCGGATCGCTCGGGGAGCCCTTGTACCTCGACGTCGTCGCGGCGCTCGCCGAGGCAGAGCAGTCCGGCACGGGCCGGCGTCCGCAGTCCCCGAACGTGATCGGCGGCAGGTACGGGCTGTCGTCGAAGGAGCTCACTCCGGGGATGGTGGCGGGGGTGTTCCACGAGCTGGCCCAGCGCGAGCCGAGACGCCGGATCACCGTCGGGATCGTCGACGACGTCACCAAGACGAGCGTGGAGCCCGACGACTCGGTCGACGTCGAGCCGGCCGACACGTTCGGGGCGCTCTTCTTCGGGCTCGGCTCGGACGGGACCGTGGGCGCCGGCAAGAACACGATCAAGATCCTGGGAGACGAGGGCTTCTACGCGCAGGGCTACTTCGTCTACGACTCCAAGAAGTCCGGGTCGAAGACGGCCGCCCACCTCAGGTGCGGCCGGGCGCCGATCCACGCCCCGTACCTCCTGAGAAGGGCGGAGTTCGTCGGATGCCACCAGTTCGCCCTTCTCGAGGATCAAGGGGTGCTCGCCGCGGCCGCGGACTCCGGGACCCTCCTCCTCAACTGCGCGCTCGGGCCGGACGAGGTGTGGGACGCGCTCAGCCGCCCGGTGCAGGAGGCGATCGTTGCCAAGCATCTCGCGCTCCACGTCATCGACGCGAGCGGCATCGCCAAGGAGGTCGGCCTCCCGGGGCGCGTCAACACCGTGCTCCAGACGGCGTTCTTCGTCTTGTCGGGGGTCATTCCGAAGGAGCGGGCCGTCGAGCGGATCAAGGCGTTCCTCACGAAGTCCTACGCCAAGCGCGGGCAGGAGGTGGTGGCGCGCAACCACGCTGCGGTCGACCGCGCCCTGCTGGCCCTTCACGCCGTGGACACGCACCGCGCGGTGACCTCCGCACGGCTCCCCGCCCCGGCGGTCCCCGCCGGCGCGCCCGAGTTCGTCCGCACGGTCACCGCTGCGATGCTGGAGGGCAGGGGCGACGAGCTCCCGGTGAGCGCCCTGCCCGTGGACGGCACCTATCCAAGCGGCACCGCGGCGTACGAGAAACGGAACCTCTCGGACCTCGTTGCCGACTGGGACCCCGTGGCATGCATCCAGTGCGGCCATTGCAGCTTCGTCTGCCCGCACAGCGTCATACGGTCGAAGCTCTACGAGGAGAAGGAGCTCGCGGGCGCGCCGGAAGGCTTCAGGTCCGCGTCGCTCAACGCCGTCGGCCTGCCCGGGCGACGCTTCACCCTGCAGGTGTACGCCGAGGACTGCACGGGCTGCGGGCTGTGCGTCGAGGCGTGCCCGATCACGGTGCCGATCACGGTGCCGATCACGGTCCCGGGCACGGTCCCGGGCACTCCGGTCCCGGGCACGGTCCCGGGCACTCCGGTCCCGGGCACTCCGGGGCAGAGCCCGCGCAAGGCGATCGACCTCGTCGAGCGGGTCCCGATCGTCGGGGCGGCCCGCGTGCACGTCGCCTTCTTCGAAAGCCTGCCCGTCACCGACCGCGCGCGGGTCGACTTCGGCACGGTGCGGGGCACCCAGTTCCTCACGCCGCTCTTCGAGTTCTCCGGCGCATGCGAAGGCTGCGGCGAGACCCCCTACCTGAAGGTGCTCTCCCAGCTCTTCGGCGACCGTATGGTCGTGGCGAACGCGACGGGGTGCTCCTCGATCTATGGCGGGAACCTGCCGACGACGCCTTGGACGGTCGACGGGTCCGGCCGCGGGCCGGCGTGGTCGAACTCCCTGTTCGAGGACAACGCTGAGTTCGGTCTCGGCATGCGATTGGCGATCGACCGTCAGACCGAGATCGCCCGCAGCCGCCTCGAGGAGCTCCGTCACGAGGTGGGGGAGCAACTGGCAGCCGCGATCCTCGACGCTGCGCAGCTCAGGGAGTCCGAGTTCGCCGCCCAGCGGGCGCGCGTGGCCGAGCTGCGGGCACGGCTCGAGCACGTCCGCGGCGACGCCGCAGACGACCTGCGCAGCGTCGTCGACTTCCTGGTCCGACGCAGCGTCTGGATCATCGGCGGGGACGGATGGGCGTACGACATCGGGTCGGCCGGGCTCGACCACGTCCTCGCCAGCGGGCGGAACGTGAACGTCCTGGTGCTCGACACCGAGGTCTACTCGAACACCGGCGGCCAGATGTCGAAGGCGACCCCTCTCGGGGCGATCGCGAAGTTCGCAGCGGCAGGCAAGGACGTGCCGAAGAAGGACCTTGCGCTCCAGGCGGTCGCCTACGGGAGCGTCTACGTCGCGCGCGTGGCGATGGGCGCCGACCCGCAGCAGACGCTCCGGGCGCTGCGGGACGCCGAGGCCTACGACGGCCCCTCGCTCGTCCTCGCGTACAGCCACTGCATCGAGCACGGGATCGAGATGCGCGATGGCCTCGCGCAGCAGTACCGCGCGGTGGCGAGCGGCTACTGGCCCCTCATGCGCTACGACCCGGTGGTCCGGGCGTCGGGTGGCAGCCCCTTCCTCCTCGACTCCCCGCGTCCGCGCATCACGCTCTCCGCGTACACCGCGGGGGAGACGCGGTACCAGGCGCTCGCGCGCGCCCACCCGGACGAGGCGGCGCGGCTGCACCAGCTCGCCGAGGAGGCGGTCACGCAGCGCTGGGACGTCTACGAGGAGATGGCGACCCACGGCGCGCAGCACTTTGCCGCCGACGCCCGGAAGAGCGGGTCCGCGAAGCTCTGACCGTGCGAGCAGCAGCCAGCTCGCCGCCGATCCCCCGGGTCGGGACCTTGTTCCCTGTCCGAGGCGGGCCTGCGCAAGGGACGATCACACCGTGACGACATCTACTCGTCCGACCCCAGCCGTGCACGAGTTCCTCCGGACTGCCATCGTGTCGGTCGATCGGTCGGCGACCTTGCGCGCCGCCGCCACCGCCATGAAGCGAGCAGGCGTGGGAGCGCTCGCGGTGATGGACGCAGATGACGTGCAGGGCATCGTGACGGAGCGCGACATCGTGAGCGCGCTCGCCCGTGGTGCCGATCCCGACAGCTGGCGGGTCGCCGACGTGGAGTCGGTCTCTCCCCGCTATCTCACGTTGACCGATTCGGTGGCCACCGCCGCGCGGGTCATGCTCGCCGCCGGCTGCCGCCACCTTCCGGTGATCGACGAGGGCGTCGCCGTCGGGATCGTCTCCATCCGCGACGTGGTGCAGACGCTCGTCGCGGGCGGCCACGAGCTCGAGGCAATCGCGTCCTGACGCAGGAGGTCGTGCTGCAGGAGGTCTGACGCAGGAGGTCTGACGCAGGAGGTCGTGCTGCAGGAGGTCTGACGCAGGAGGTCTGCTACCCGTGGAGGTGCTGGACCGACGCGTCCGATCCCGGGAAGAACAGCCCCTCCTCGCCCGTGTCGCTCCAGCGGACGACGTACGGAGGCCCGCCGCCGGGGCCGTGCACCTCGAGGACTTCCCCGTCGCGGTCCGGTTGGCCCATGCGATGGCCCTGCACGACGATACGGTCACCCACAATCGCTTGCACGAGGACCTCCCTTCAGTCCTGCTCCCCGCCACGTTCCGCCGGTTCCCACGATCGGCTCGCCGGTGCCGCTCGGGTAGGGGCGAAGGTCATGCCGGCGGCGCTCCCTCCCCGCGCGGCAGCGTCCTGCCCTGCCCGCCCCGCGCCCGCGCCGCGCCCGCGCCGCGCCCGCGCCGCGCCCGCGCCGCGCCCGCGCCCGCGCCGCGCCCGCGCCGCGCCCGCGACGAGACGGGCTAGGGCATTACGCCCCTTCCGGGGCAGGGGGGCCCGGGCCACAGTTGGAAGCGAAAGGCGAGTGGCGCGGGGCGCTCTGCGGTCCCGCGGCGT
>JAKATH010000105.1:3915-6779 GCA_021828055.1 Actinomycetes bacterium | reverse complement strand
GGAGGGACGAGCGCATCGGAGGGACGAGCGCATCGGAGGGACGAGCGCATCGGAGGGACGAGCGCATCGGAGAGAGGCGGGAGGAGCAGCCGGATGCTGGGGAAGCGACGTGCCGAGTGGCGGAGCCGCCTGCCCGGTCAGCAAGGTGCTCGCCGGTGGTCCCGAGATCAGTCCCGGGGCGGCGCCAGAGGCGTGATTGCGGCAGGTCGAAGCTCGGCGACGGGCGCTCAGGTCCCGCGCCCGCCGTGCGTGCACGATCGCCCGCGCCTCACCTGACTGGACGGTCATGCCGTGAGCTGGCTCCTCTTCCTGGTCGGCGTCCTCGTCGTCGTGCTCACGTCGGCGAACGTGCTCTTCACCTTGGTGCTCCCTCGCCGGCCGTTCGGCATCGACCGGCTGACCCTCTTGGTCAACCGAGCCGTCCTCCGGGCGATGAGCGGGCTGTCGCACATCGCCAGGACCTACGAATGGAAGGACGCGGTCCTCTCGCCCATGGGGCCGATCGCCCTCGTGGTGCAGCTGCTCCTCTGGGCGGGCGGGCTCACCGTCGGTTTCGGGTTGCTCATCGCCGCGACACATCATTCGGTCGGCGACGGGCTCGTCCAGGCGCTCACGTCGCTGTTCACGGTCGGCGCGGCACATCAAGGCGGCGTGCCCGTGGCGTGGTGCGACATCCCGTGCGGAGCGATCTGGGTGGTCATCGTCGCGTTGCAGATCGCGTACCTCCCCACGCTCTACAGCGCCTTCAGCCGACGCGAGGGACTCGTCGCGCTCTTGGAAAGCCGTGCGGGCGTGCCGGCATGGGGTCCGGAGCTCCTGATCCGTCACCAACTGGTGGGCATCACCGACACGCTGCCCGACCTCTACGCGTCGTGGGAAGCGTGGGCTGCCGACGTCGCGGAGAGCCACACGACCTACCCGGTTCTGCTCCTCTTCCGATCGCCCGAGGCGTGGTACTCGTGGGTGGTCGGGCAGCTGGCGGTGCTGGATGCGGCCGCGATCCACCTCGCGGTCTCGCCGTCGAGCGCGAGCTCGCGAGCCAGGCTCTGCCTGCGCATGGGGTTCACCCTCTTCGACCGGATCGCCGTGTCCCTCGGGTGGGAGGTCGATCCGGACCCCGACCCCGAAGGGCCGATCTCCCTCACGTTCGAGGAGTACGCGCACGCCGTCGAAAAGCTCGCAGCGGCTGGGTTCCCCATGGAACGCAGCGCTCGAGAGTCCTGGCCCGACTTCAAAGGCTGGCGAGTGAACTACGAGAGCGTCGCCTATCGGCTCGCGGACCGGCTCACCGCCCCGCCCGCCCCTTGGTCCGGGCCGCGCCAGCATTTTCGGACCGGCCCCGTGCTCCCGAAGCGCCCGCCGCAGCGTCACCCCGGAGAGCGGCCGCCACCCTCGCACGCGGTCGTCGGACCGCCCGCGCGCCGTGTGCGCGCGGCGCGCGGGCGCCCCGGGGCTCCCCGTTCGCGTCAGGCCTGAACGATCCGGTGGTGATCGCTCCAAGGGTGGAGAGCTTCCCGCACGGGCTCAGGCCGCGGTCTCGCCGTCTGCGACCCGAATGGCCGACACTTCCACCTCCAGGGTGACGTTCTCGCTCACGAGCACGCCGCCCGCCTCGAGCGCCACGTTCCAGTTGACGCCCCAGTCCTTCCGGTTGATGGTCGCCGAACCCTCGAACCCGACCCGCTTGTTGCCGAAGGGGTCGGTCGCCTCGCCGGTGTACTCGAGCTCGAGGGTGACGGGCTTGGTCACACCTTTCACGGTCAGGTCACCGGTGACGTGGTAGGACGCCTCGCCCGCCGGCTCGACCCGGGTGGAGACGAACTTGATCTCCGGGTACTCGTCCATCGAGAAGAAGTCGTTGCTCTTCAGATGCGCGTCGCGGTCGGGGTTGCGCGTGTCGATGCTCGCAGCCTTGATCGTGAGCTCGAGGCGCGACTTGGCCGGGTCATCGACGTCGAAGTACCCGCTCCCCTCGAACTCGTTGAACGAGCCCCTGACCTTCGCCACCATGGCGTGACGTGCCACGAAGCCGATCCGGCTGTGGCTCGGGTCGATCTTGTACGTGCCGGTGACAGCGGCGGGGACGGTCGTGGTCATGAGGTTGCTCCTCCTCCTCTGGGGATCTCCTGCGGGGAGTCCCGTCTTCGAGCTCGCTCGAGCCGAGCCACCAGTCCTCCCGGTTGGTGACGATTCACCCAACATGTGGGAGACGTCACCTATTCCCGGGTCGGCACCTAGCCTGGGTGCGGTGGCTGAGAGAGCGGCGGACCAGGACGAGCCAAACGTCCCGCGCGGGCTCGGGTCGCGCGCCGAGGCGGGCTCGCCGGCCCGGACCCGGTGGCTCGACGAGGGCCAGCAGCGGGCCTGGCGAGCGGTCCAGGTGATGCAGACCCGGCTGAACGCCGCCCTCAGCAGCCAGCTCGCGGCCGAGTCCGATCTCTCGTACGCGGACTACGTCGTCCTGGTCGTGCTCACGGACAAGCCGCAGGGCGCTGCGCGGGTGAGCGAGCTGGCCCGCTACCTGGGATGGGAGCGCAGCCGGGTCTCCCACCACGTCGCGCGGATGGTGGGACGGGGACTCGTTCACAAGGAGCGCTCCGCGGCGGACCGCAGGGGGTCCTTCGTCGTGCTGACCGAGGCGGGCCGGCAGGCGATCGAAGCGGCCGCTCCGGGTCACGTGGCAGCGGTGCGGAGGTTTTTCGTCGACGTGTTGACCCACGAGCAGCTGGACGCCCTCGCGGATGCGGCGGACCGGGTCGTCTCCGCCATCGATTCCGCCACCGATCGGGCGGAGCACGCCCGCATCGACGGCGAACGCTGAACGCAAGGCCCGCCGTCGACTTCGGTCGATCAGCCGACCCGCC
>JAKATH010000105.1:0-3815 GCA_021828055.1 Actinomycetes bacterium | reverse complement strand
GGGGCCGACCCGCCCTCACCGCTCGCCGGCGGTGATCCACTTCTCGACCTTGGCGGGCCGGTACGCGTCGATCAGCTCGAACACGGCGTCGGGCGATGTCGTGCACGGGAGGAGCTCGCGGTTCTCCGGCTTCAGCAGCCCCGCCGTCACCATGCGGTCGAGCTGGGCCACCATGGGCTCCCAGAACCCGTCCACGTCGAGGAGCACGATCGGCTTGCGATGGAGGCCGAGCTGCGACCACGTCGCGATCTCCGCCAGCTCCTCCAGCGTGCCGAGGCCCCCCGGGAGCGCCACGAACGCGTCGGCGAGGTCGTACATCCGCTGCTTGCGCTCGTGCATCGTGCCCACCTCGTGCAGCGTCGTGAGGCCGGCGTGGGCGACCTCGCGGCGGAACAGGCCGACGGGGAGGACGCCGGTCACCTTCCCGCCGCGCTCCAGGCACGCGTCGGCGACGACGCCCATCAGGCCGACGCTGCCGCCTCCGTAGACGAGCTCGACTCCCCGGGCCGCGATCTCGGAGGCGAGGGAGCGTGCGGACTCGGCGAACCGCACGTCGGAGGGGAGCGACGAGCCGCAGAAGACGCACAGCGCACGAAGCGTCGCCACCGGCGGCACGATAACGGATCGGCCGCGCGCGCCGCGTGTGGTGCTGCGGGACCGCCGGGAGCACGTGCCGGAGCGCGCGATCCCGCCGTTCCTGGGGCCGTATCCTCCGGAATCGCTCGCCCGTTCGCGTTCAGCTGGGGAAATCAGTCGTGACTTGACGGTCGTGCGGAGGAAATCGTAACGTCGTTGTCGCGAAAAGATTCTACGGGGCGCGAGCCCTGCAGGTGAGTGGACCGGGGGGAATGCGAATGATCAACAGGACTGCGGACGACCCGGGCGCAGGGCGACGCGCGCCGTCCATCTTGTCCATTTTGTCGGCTCGCCGATGGGGCGCGGCGTCTGCGGGTGTCGCGCTGATGCTGACGGTCGCCGGAGCCGGGCTCGGCGCTGGGCTGTCGAGCGGGCTCGCCGCCGCCAGCTCGACGAGCCACAGGGCGAAGCCCGCGGCAGGCGGGAACGCGAGCTACTCGCTCCTGCCGGGGGACAATTTCACATGGATCATCCCGATCGAGAGCCAGCAGGCGTACGAGCCGTACCAGACGAACGTCGAGGACGAGATGTACCTCCCGCTCTTGTGGTTCGGCACCGGCTCCAAGACCGGCGTCGACTACAAGCTGTCGATCGCCAACCCGCCGGTCTGGAGCAACGGCGACAAGACCGTCACGATCCACATGAAGCACACCTTCAAGTGGTCGACAGGTGCACCGGTCACAGCGAAGGACATCGAGTTCTGCTACGAGCTCTACCGGGTGGGCAAGAGCCAGATCGGCAACTACCTCCCGGGCCTCTTCCCCGACAACGTCGCGAGCATGTCGTTTCCGGGCGCCTACACAGTCGTGATCCACCTGAAGAAGGCGTACAACCCGACGTGGTACACGGGGAACCAGCTCGGCTGGCTCTACCCGCTCCCGGTCCAGGCGTGGGACAAGACGTCCGCGTCCGCAAAGGGCAGCCTCGCCAACTCCTCGACCGCCGCGAAGGCAAAGGCAGTCTTCACATTCGTGTACACCCAGGCAAAGGACCGGCACACCTACGGGACAAACCCGATGTGGAAGGTCGTCGACGGACCGTTCGTGATCAGAAGCTACGACGCCGTCACGCACGCGGCCTCCTTCGCCAAGAACACGCACTACAACGGTCCGACAAAGGCGCACCTCGCGAGCTACAGCATCTACAGCTACACAACAGCGACCGCTGAGCTCGACGCCCTTCGCTCGGGGAAGATCACCTTCGGCTACGTCCCCTACAGCGACCTCTCCCAGATCTCCTACTTCAAGAGCCACGGATACTCGGTCAAGTCGTGGCCGATCTTCTACGACGAGGTGGTCGAGCTCGGCTACACGTCCAAGACATGGGGCGCCCTGGCCAAGCAGCTCTACATTCGCCAGGCGCTCCAGCACCTGATCACAGAGAAGCTCTACATCACAAAGACGCTCGGAGGCTATGGGCTCCAGGACTACGGCCCGGTCGCCAACTATCCGCACTCGAGCTACGTGAGCCCGGCGATGCAAACCGACCCGTACCCCTACGACCCCAAGGCGGCGGCGAAGCTGCTCGCCAAGCATGGATGGACCAAGGGGGCTGGCGGGGTCGTGGTCTGCAAGCGACCCGGGACGGGGGCTGGAGACTGCGGCAAGGGCATCGCCAAGGGCAGGAAGCTCACATTCCTCTTCATGTACTCGACGGGCACAACAGCTTTCGCCCAGGAGGTCCAGGCGTTCGCGGCGGCTGCGAAGTCCGTGGGGATCGACCTCAGGCTCGACGGCCAGACCGTCACAACCATGTACTCGATCGGCGGCGTCTGCCCGACATCGCCCCCGTGCAAGTGGGGGCTCGCGGGCTACGCAGGGTGGTTCTGGAACTACGGGCAGTACGAGCTCCTCCCGTCGGGCGAGGACGAGTTCGGCAAGGGCAACTACTGGGGCGGCGGCTACTACACAAAGAAGGCGCAGCAGCTCATCACAGCCGCCGAGACCTCTCCAGGGACGAAACTCCTCTACAAGGACGAGAATTACCTCTCGAAGCAGGTGGCTTCCCTCTGGTGGCCGCTCCAGGACTGGGAGGTGGTGGCGGTCAAGAAGAGCCTGTCTGGGTGGCAGAAGCTGAATCCTTACGCGAACTACATGCCCCAGACGTGGTACTTCACGAAGTCGACCTAAGCTCTCCGACGCGGCCGCGCCGCCGGGGAGCCGGCCGTGCGGACGCGGCCGTGTCCGGGAGCTCCTGGCGGGGAGGGCCTGACGGGCCGTGATCGGCTACATCGTTCGCCGGTTCGGCCAGGCGTTGATCGTGCTCGTGCTCGTGACGATCATCGTGTTCGCCCTCCTCCATGCGCTGCCGGGAGGGCTCGTCCGGGCGCAGCTCGGGGCGAAGGCGAGCAAGTTCGCCGTCCACCAGCTCACCATCCAAGAGGGCCTCACAAAGCCGCTCCCTGTCCAGTACTGGGTCTGGCTCTCCAACCTCCTCCACGGCGACCTCGGCTTCGCCTACAAGCAGGAGACCCCCGTCGCGACCCTCATCGCCGAGACCTTCCCTCGCACACTCATCCTCGCGGGCAGCGGGCTCTTCCTCGCCGGCGTGCTCGCCATCCCGCTCGGCCTCCTCCAGGGCGGGCGGCGCAACTCGATGTTCGACTACGGCGTCTCGGGCTTCCTCCTCACCACGTACTCGACGCCGTACCAGCTCCTCGGCGTCGTCCTCATCTTCCTCTTCACCATCGAGCTCAACCTCCTTCCCGCGACGGCCACAAACTTCGGCCAGGGCTTCGGCACCGACGTCAAGGTGCTCGCGCTGCCCGTCCTGGCGATCTTCCTCGGCAACATCGCGTACTTTTCCCGGTACGTGCGCAGCTCGGTGATCGACAACCTGGGAGAGGAATACGTCAGGACCGCGAGGGCGAAGGGCGTCTCCAGAGGACGCATCCTCGTCCGCCACGTGCTGCGCAATTCCTTGCTCCCATTCGTGTCGGCCATCGGCCTGAGCCTCCCGACACTGGTGAGCGGGACGCTCGTCATCGAGGTGCTCTTCAGCTACCCGGGGATGGGGACCTTGTTCTGGCACGCGCAGCAGAGCCGCACATATCCGCTCCTCCTCGGGATCCTGCTCATCGTCACCATGCTCGTGGTGGTGGGCAACCTCCTCGCCGACCTCGCCTACGCGACCCTCGACCCCCGCATCCGCTATGACTGAGCTGTCGCCTGCGGAGCAGA